>JBEEKA010000206.1:0-2854 GCA_041168985.1 Pseudomonadota bacterium
TTCAAGTCCGGACGGTACCGCTTCAACGAGCGCGTTCGCGATCGTGATTATTTCCTCGTCGACGAGGAGCGGCAGGTGGTGATGGCCCGCGGGTTCATCGACCACAAGGGCGTGCTGGACCGGTACACGCTGACCGACGGCACGCCCGCGCGGTCCATCTTCCGCGAGCCACAGACATGGGCCTTCCTCGAGTCCTTCAAGATTCGCGACGACCATATCGTCAGCGTCCAGGCCACGTTCATCCAGGCGCAGTACTACATGCGTTCTCCCTGGACCAAGTAGAATCCACGCTTTTTCACGGGATCATCATGAGCATCAAGAGACTCGAATCGGGCGCGCGCATGTCGCAGGCCACGATCGCCAACGGCTTTGTTTTCCTCGCGGGCCAGGTCGCCACCGATCCGTCGGCGGATGTGGAAGGGCAGACGCGGCAGGTGCTGGGCGAGATCGATCGCCTGCTGGCCGCAGCCGGCACGGACAAGACCCGCATCCTGACGGCGAATGTCTACCTTGCGGACATCGGAACCTTCGGCCAGATGAACAAGGCCTGGGACGGATGGGTTCCCGGCGATGCGAAGCCGGCGCGCGCCACGATCGAAGCGAAGCTCGCCGCGCCGGAGTACCGCGTCGAGATCCAGGTCACCGCGCTGCTGTAACGGCCATCGCGCTCCGCCTCAGTGTCCACGTGCAGCCCCGGGCCTCGAAGAACGAGGTCGTGGGGCTGCACGATGGCTGCCTGAAGCTGCGGATCACGGCGCCACCCGTCGAGGGTGCCGCCAACGAAGCCGTCGTGCGGCTGGTGGCCGCGTCGCTGGACATTCCCCGCAGGCAGGTTCGCCTCGTTTCCGGCCAGTCGGGTCGCCGCAAGGTGCTGGAAATCGAAGGCGTATCCGAAGCCCAGCTGGCTGTCCTTCAGCGCGGTCCCAGGTAAGGCAGCGTCACCTTCAGTTCCGCACCGCCTCCGATGCCTTGGCCGATCGTGAATCGACCGCCGGCCAGTTCGGTGCGCTCGCGGATGCCGCGCAGACCGCGGGCGGCGGGGTCGGGCTCGGCCTGCAGTCCCAGTCCGTCATCGGCAAGCCGGATCCGGAGCTCGGTCTTTTTGTCGAACCCGGCCGCGACGTCGAGCTCCAGTGAAACGCTGCGACCCCGGGAATGGCGCA
This sequence comes from Pseudomonadota bacterium, assembly GCA_041168985.1. Lineage (GTDB taxonomy): Bacteria > Pseudomonadota > Gammaproteobacteria > Steroidobacterales > Steroidobacteraceae > ZC4RG30. Next base: position 1,164 of record JBEEKA010000206.1, read on the forward strand.
CGGCATTCGTGAGGCCTTCCTGGATGATGCGATAGGCCGCCAGGGCCGTGTCTTCCGGCAACGCGTCGAGATCCCCGGACGTCGCGAGCCGGAAGCGCATGGGCGCCGCCCGGTCCCGCCAGATGGCAATGCAGTGCTCCAATGCAGCGGAAAGACCGAGGTCGTCCAGCGCGACCGGGCGCAGGTCCGACATCATGCTGCGGACCGTCCGCTGCAGGTGTTCCACGCCCTGCGTGATGGAATCGACGTGCCGCCTGTTCGGCGAGTCGGCCACGGACTCATCGATCTGCAGCGCATCCAGCCGGATCAGGCTGAGGTACTGCCCGAGCTCGTCGTGCAGGTCCCGCGCCAGGCGCTTGCGTTCGTGTTCCTCGGCCTGGATCCGTTCGGTGGCAAGTTTGCGGTTGGCAGCCAGGGCCCGTTGCAGCCGCTGCCCGGTCATCACGTGCGAATCGATCTCCGCCCGCAATTTCCGATGCCGGCGTGCCGCCAGCCATCCCAGTCCGATACACAGGACGAGGAGCACGAATGGCAGCTCGTCGAGCTGGTAGAACTCGAGCCTGCGGGTGAGGCGGAACAGGCGTTCGTTGAGTTCAAAGACGGAGGCAAGCAGGCTCGCCGCCAGCACGCTGGCCAGGACAATGGCCGCGTCCCGGAAATCGGGGCGCGGTGGCGGAGGTGGGGGGCTGTCGGAATCGTCCATGCGACAAGCCTAGCATTGCCACCGTGTCCTATCGGACGGCTCAGGGGTCGAGCGAAAGCGACATGCTGACGCGGACGGCGCGCGGCGCGGCGGGTGTCAGGAAAGGCTGGTTTACCAGAGAATAGATGCTTGTCATGCCGGCCAGCCCATAGGTCGAATAGCGACGGTCGAGGGCATTGACGAGTTGAACCGCGAACCGGAAAGACGTGCCTATCCGATAGTTCAGGTCGAGGTTCAGGACGCTGTATCCCGGCGCCTTGCCTGACGGAAGGTCGTTGCCCTCGTTGCCGTGAAGCAGTTGGGAGCTCGCGACGACCAGCGTGCCGCCCAGCTTCAGGGCCGGTCCGACGGCGTAGGCGGCGCGAAGTTTTACGGTCGAGGACGGTATGCCGGGAATCCGGTCCCCGCGATCCACCGCCACGCCCGCCGCCGAGGTGAAGGGGGTCTGGTAACGTGCCGCCACATGGCCGACTTCGGCGGAAAGGAAGAGGTGCCGCCACTGCTGCTGCAGTCCCAGTTCCATGCCGCGGCGCTCGGTATCCCCCACGTTGGCGAAGTAGCCATAACTGTTGGAGGTCGCGATGAACTGGATGTCATTGCCGACTCGCGAGCGGTACAACGCCGCATTCCAGTCCAGGGGGCCCAGCTTGCCGCGTCCGCCCAGTTCAATCGTCCTGGCAACCACGGGCTCGAGGTGCGGGTCACCGTTGAATCCGGTCGGCAGGGCGCAGGGATTGTTCGGATCGGCACAGGAGAGTTCGATGGAGGTCGGCGCCCGCATGGCCTCGCTGTATCCGCCGAACAGTCCGACTTCCTGCCTGAGATCGTAGGTGAAACCCAGCGCCGGGTTGAATCGACGATAGTGATGCGAGCCTTCGAGGCTGTTGGACTCCGGGCCAGCGACCGCATCGGCCGGTATGCCGTTGGGCGCAAGGATCGCGCCTGCCCCGCCGTTCGAGTACCGGAATGCCGGTACGTAGTCGGGGTT
>JBEEKA010000207.1:0-55480 GCA_041168985.1 Pseudomonadota bacterium
CCAGCATGGTCGATGACGCACGAAAAGTGCAAGTTTCAGTGCGCCTTCTGGCCTGCCGGAGGGCGGCGACCACCCCATGATCCGACCGTCATCAATGCAGATCAGGGCCATGTTCAGCTTCGACCCCTACTCCCCGGCGGTGGACGCCGACCCGTTTCCTTTCTACAAGCGACTGCGTGACGAGTTCCCCTGCTTCTGGAGCCAGGAGGCCGGCATGTGGATCCTCTCGCGCTATGCGGACATCGTCGCCGCCGGACAGGACTGGCGCACCTATTCCTCGGCCAGCGGCAACCTGATGACGGAACTGCCGGGTCGCGCGGGCGCGACGCTCGGCACGACCGATCCCCCGCGCCATGACCGGCTACGGGGCCTGATCCAGCATGCGTTCCTGAAGCGCAACCTCGAATCGCTGTCCGATCCGATCCGCAACATCGCCGCGGAAATCACCCAGGACCTCAAGGATCGGCAGCGCTTCGACTTCATCAGCGACTTTTCGTCCCGGTTCACGGTGCGCGTGCTGTTCGCGGCACTCGGCCTGCCGCTCGGAGACGAACTGACCGTCCGCGAAAAGGCCGTGCTGATGGTCCAGAGCGATCCACGCACGCGCGCCAAGGGCCCGGAACACATCGCGGCCTATCAGTGGATGCAGGACTACGCCGCGAAGGTCATAGCGCAGCGACGGACCGACCCGCAGAACGACCTGATCTCCCACTTCAGCATGGCCGAGATCGATGGCGACCGACTCGATGAACGCGAGGTGCTGCTCACGACCACGACGCTCATCATGGCCGGCATTGAATCCCTGGGTGGTTTCATGAGCATGTTCGCGCTGAACATGGCCGACTTCACCGACGCACGCCGGGCCGTCGTGACCGATCCCTCGAAGCTGCCGGATGCCGTCGAGGAATCCCTGCGCTTCAACACGTCCGCGCAGCGATTCCGTCGCCGCTTGATGAAGGATGTCGAACTGCATGGACAGGCGATGCGCGAAGGCGATTTCGTCTGTCTCGCCTATGGCTCAGGCAACCGCGACGACCGCAAGTATCCGGACCCGGACACCTACGACATCGCGCGCAAACCCAAGGGTCACCTGGGCTTTGGCGGCGGCGTTCATGCCTGCCTCGGCACTGCGATCGCGCGCCTGTCGGTCCGGATCGCTTTCGAGGAACTGCACAAGGTCGTGCCGGAGTACCGGCGCGAGCAGGATCAGCTCGCGTGGATGCCTTCGTCGACGTTCCGCAGCCCGTTGCGACTCGATCTGGCCGTGGCCTGAGGATCGCCGGTCAATTCAGCGGGGGGAATCCATGTGCAGGGTTTCATGCGCGCCCTGCATGCCTGCCTCATCGAAGAAGTCCCGGTTGTTCTTTTCGATCGACTGCAGGGCTTCGCGCGTGTAGCACTTGTCCGCAACCCGCACGCGCGAACCCGTGGCAGTACTTTTCTGGCAGAAATAGTCGACGCCATCTTTCGTGACCGCACGGAAACCAGGGAACTCCGGCGCCCCCGGCTTCACGGCAGCGGCCCGGATCGGCGTCCTTGCCTGCGGCGCGTCCGATTTCACCGCCGTCGCGGTCCCTGCACAGGACGAGAGCCCCAGACACGTGGCCGCGACCGCAAGTGACCGGACGGACTTCATGGGCACCCCTTCACTCAGAGCCGCAACAGGTAGTCCGCGTTCGCCTTCAGCGTACCGATCGGGTCCGCAGCCTGGTCGAATTCGACGTGGAAATTCTTGACGCCGGTCCGGCGCGCCGTCTTCACGATCCGCGGAATATCGAGCACGCCATCGCCGGCGTTGGCCATGTACGGGAACAGCTTGACCCACTCGTCGGCATTGGAACCATCGCCCTCGAAGTGAACAAGCTGCTTCATGTTCTTCAGGTGGACCAGCCTGTACCGGCCCGCGTAGGTCTCGAGCATCTCCACCGGGTCAGCGCCACCGGCGATCGTCCAGTAGATGTCCATCTCGAGACTGACCACCTTCGGATCGATCCGCTCGATCAGCAGGCGCATCGGCACCACCCCATTGACCGGTTTCAGGCCATAGCCGTGGTTGTGGTACAGGAACTTCAGGCCATGGCGCGACATGCGCTGGCCGATCTCGTTGAACTCATCCGCGGCACGACGGTAATCGTCCAGCGTCTTGCGCCGGTCCGGCGGCAGGTTCGAGATGCCGATGTGGCGCTGGCCCAGGATGTGGGCGGCTTCGGCCGTCTGGTCCAGGCGTTCCTTCAGGGTGCCCAGGTCGATGTGCATCGATGGCGAAGAAAGCCCATTGCGATCCATCAGGGCGCGGAACTCCTTCGCGGTCCGACCGAAATAGCCGCTCTGCGTGAACTTCAGCATCGGCAGGACTGCGCGCCAGCTCTCATGCGCCGCAGGGACGCTGAACGGGTAGGGCCCGTAGAGCTCGAGCTCCTTGTAGCCGTACTTGGCGATCTGCCGCAGACCCTCCTCGAGATCCTTCTCGAGCAGGATGGGCACCGTGAACAGCTGCAGCCCAAGGCGGGGGATGGCGCGCGAGGCCGCTGCAAAGGACGACCCGAAGGCCCCGGCTGCCAGCGTTCCGCCGGCGGCGGCCAGAAATTCTCTACGCTTCATCCTTCCCCCGAATTTTTTGTGCAGGTATCGATCCGCTCCGGATTATGTGGACGCACCTTTGCTTATGGCAACCTGACATCTGGCCGACGGGACTGCGGCGACGTCTTCGACGTAATGACTGGGCCCGCTGCGATTCGAACCCAGAACCAAGGGATTATGAGAAGCGCCACCTGATCAAGGTGGCTTGGCCTTCAAGCACTTACGCGTGGATCCAACCTGTGTGCAGGGCTCTGTGCGAACTCGGCATTCTTAGGCAGCCTTCCGCTCCGTCAGGCGCATGACCTTTGGCGCCTTCTTCTGACGCTCCCTCCACAGATCAAACGCAGTCTGCATCGCGAGCCACATCTCGGCGGAAGTACCCAGCGCCGCTTCCAGCCGAACCGCCATCGATGCACTGACGCCCGCACGGCCGTTCAGCAGCGCGGACAAGGCCTGGCGCGTGACGCCCAATCGCTTCGCTGCTTCTGTAACACCCAACTCTTCGGGCAGGTACTCCCGAAGTACTTCGCCAGGATGGGCGGGGTTATGCATTGCGCTCATGTTTCGGCCCTAGTGATAGTCGAGGTAGTCGACCAGTTCGACGTCCTCGCCGACAAATCTGAATACGACGCGCCAGTTGCCATTGACCGTCAAGGAATAGAATCCCTTGAGGTAACCCGACAGGGCGTGAAGACGCCAGCCCGGCGCCGACAGATCAGACACCTTCGTCGCCGCGTCCAGGGCAGTCAGCTGCAACCGCAGCTTCGTCGCGTGCTGGGCCTGAATGCCCGCCTTGCTGCCGCGCCGAAAGAACTGCTCCAGACCTTTGTGACGTAAGCTTTTGATCACGCGCCACTGTAATGCGTAAAGTGTCGCTTTACAAGCGGCGGAGCGGCTCGGAAGATTGTCCGGCGACCGAACAACGCCGTGCACGTACCAAGGCAATTCTAGAGTTGGAACTGCCTTCCGAAGGCTGGCCGCCTTGCTGGATACTGGGCCCGCTGGGATTCGAACCCAGAACCAAGGGATTATGAGTCCCCTGCACTAACCGTTGTGCTACAGGCCCGCAGTTGTCCGGTAATTGTACCGAATCTCTCTCCAAAGACCCCGTGCCAGCTGCCCAAACGATTGGCCCCGAAGCGCGTCGCGGACGTACGATATCCGCACAGTGAAGCCATCGGAAAACAGCTCCAACCAGCCAAAACGTAGCGCCATCGCTGGCGAAGGCTTCGGATTGAAGGTCGCTGCCAACGGCGGAAACGGCTTGCGCAGCGAGGCCGGGAAGTTTTGCTGGCGGCAGCCGTTGGCGCTGTCCTACGAGGGGCGCGGCGGCTGACCGCCTTTTGCCCCGCCCTCCCTGGACGCTCATGTCCCGCCTGATGGTCTTCCAACACGTCGCGGCCGAGCCTCTCGGCACCCTGCACGCGCGCATCCGCGCGCGGGGCCACCGCATCCGTTTCCATAATTTCGAAAGGGACCCGGACACGCAGCCCAACGTGGACCGCTACCAGGGGCTGATCGTGCTGGGCGGCCCGATGAACGTCGACGAGCAGCACCGCCACCCGCACCTCAGGACCGAGCTGCGCGCGATCGAGGCCGCATTGAAACAGAACAAGCCGGTGCTGGGCATCTGCCTCGGCGCCCAACTGCTTGCCCACGTGCTGGGCGCCCCGGTCGTGCGGCACGAGCAACCGGAGATCGGCTGGTACGAGCTCGAGACGACAGATGCCGGCCGGGACGATGCCGTGACCGGCTCTCTCGGCGAGCGTGCGCCGGTATTCCAGTGGCACGGCCGGACTTACGGCCTGCCCACGGACGCGGTGCAACTTGCACGCACCGCAAGCTGCGAACAGCAGGCATTCCGCTTCGGCGAATCGGCCTATGGCTTCCAGTTCCACCTCGAGGCCGACGAAAAGATGATCGAGCGCTGGCTGCGGACGCCGGCTTACCGCGACGAACTCGCTGCCTCTGCCTTGCCGCAGGATGCGGCCGGGATCCGGGAGGCGACGCCACGCTGGATGGCGGCCATGCAGCCGCTGGCCGAAACGGTGTTCAACGGGTTCCTGGACCTCGTGGGTCGGCCCGCCCGCCGCATCCGGCTATCGTCCCACGCCGGCCTGGACTGAAGAGTGGGCCATCCTTGGCCCGGCGAATCCTGCTGCAGTGCGTCAGGCGCCCTTGCCGACCGGACGCGGACGACCGCCATGAGATGCTTCCACGCCTTGGCGGCCCGCTTTCAAACCAGTCTTCACGTTCATCTGATCACTCCAATTCCGGGAGGACATCTCCCGGTCGCGTGTGGATAACGATCGACAGGCGGGTTTATTCCCCAGGGAAATATTCCCGTAAGATCGCGCGCCATGGACACCCTGCCCCCCTGCCCCCAGTGCACGTCGGCCCTCACTTATGAGGACGGCTCGAATTTCGTCTGCCCCGAGTGCGGCCATGAATGGCCCCAGGCCGCTGCCGCCGAGGCCGCGCCGGAAGCCCGCGTCGTGCGGGATTCGGTCGGCAACGTGCTTCAGGACGGTGATTCGGTCACCGTCATCAAGGACCTCAAGGTGAAGGGGTCTTCGTCGGTCGTGAAGGTCGGCACCAAGGTGAAGAACATCCGGCTCGTCGACGGCGACCACGACATCGACTGCCGCATCGAAGGCATCGGCGCGATGGGCCTGAAGTCGGAGTTCGTGAAGAAAAGCTGACCCGCCCCCGGGGCGGGTCGCCCCGGTCAGTTGTTCAGCGAATGGATCGGCGCCGGAATGCGCCCGCCACGGGCGATGAACCGGTCGCTGCCATGGGGATTCAGCGCCATCACCGGCGCATGGCCCAGCAGCCCGCCGAACTCGACGCGGTCGCCCACGCCCTTGCCCGGCGCGGGGATCACGCGCACGGCCGTCGTCTTGCGGTTGATCATGCCGATCGCCGCCTCGTCCGCGATGATGGCGGCGAGGGTACTGGCCGGCGTGTCGCCCGGCACGGCGATCATGTCGAGGCCCACCGAGCAGACGCAGGTCATGGCCTCGAGCTTGTCGAAGCTGATCGCGCCCATGCCGGCGGCCTCGATCATGCCCTCGTCTTCCGATACGGGAATGAAGGCGCCGGACAGGCCGCCGACATGCGACGAGGCCATCGCCCCACCCTTCTTCACGGCGTCGTTGAGCATCGCCAGCGCCGCGGTGGTGCCATGCGTGCCCACGCGATCAAGCCCCATCGCCTCGAGGATGCGCGCGACGGAGTCGCCCCGCGCCGGCGTGGGCGCGAGCGACAGGTCGACGATGCCGAAAGGCACGCCGAGCTTTTCCGATGCCGCGCGGCCGACGAGTTCGCCCATGCGGGTGATCTTGAAGGCGGTGCGCTTGATAACGCTGGCGAGCTGGCCCAGGTCCGCATCGGGTTCCTTCTCGACCGCACGCAGCACGACACCAGGGCCGCTGACACCGACATTGATCACGCAGTCCGGTTCACCGATGCCATGGAAGGCGCCGGCCATGAAGGGGTTGTCATCGACGGCATTGCAGAAGATGACGAGCTTCGCGCAGCCGATGCCGTCGCGGTCCGCCGTGCGGCGGGCCGCGGCCACGACGACCTCGCCCATCTGCGCGACGGCATCCATGTTGATGCCGGCCTTTGTCGTGCCGACGTTCACGGACGAACAGACACGCTCCGTGACGGCCATCGCTTCGGGGATCGAGGCGATCAGCGCGCGGTCTCCCGGCGTCATGCCCTTGTGCACGAGCGCGGAAAAACCGCCGATGAAGTTCACGCCGACCTCGCGTGCGGCCCGGTCGAGCGCTTCGGCAAAAAGGACATAGTCGTCGGCACCGGAGGCTTCCGCGACGAGCGCCACGGGCGTCACCGAAATGCGCTGGTTGACGATGGGCAGGCCGTATTCCCGCTCGATCTGGCTGCCGACGGCGACAAGCTGCGCCGCACGGCGGCAGATCTTGTCGTAGGCCCGCGTGGCCGCGGCCTTCAGGTCGTGGTGGGCGCAGTCCCGGAGGCTGATGCCCATGGTGATCGTGCGGATATCGAGCTTTTCCATCTGCACCATGCGGATGGTCTCGAGGATCTCCTGCGGGGAATACGCAAGCGACATGGCGCGACCTCAGACCCGGTGCATGAACTGGAAGACGTCCTCGCGCTGCGCGTCGATGCGCAGGCCCATGGCCTCGCCCTTCGCGTTGAGGCTGCGCTTCAGCTCGTCGAAGGAAACGCTCGCGCCTGTCGTATCGACCATCATGATCATGGTGAACATGCTGCCCATCAGCGTCTGGGAGATGTCCACGATGTTGGCCTTGGCATCGGCGAGGATATTGGCCACGGCGGCGATGATACCGACCTGGTCCTGGCCGAGGACGGTGACGATGACGCGCGACATTCCGAAGACTCCCTTACAGCAAGGCGATACCGAAGGGCTTCAACACGGCATGCAAAAGCGCCACGCAGCCCACGGTGACCAGCACGCTCGCCCCCAGGGTCGGCCAGAACCCGATCCGCGCCAGCAGCGCCGGGAACAGGAGGAACATGGGGAGCGTCGGCAGGACGTACCAGAACGTATACCACGCGTGGTTGGCGATCTTCGCATCCGGTTGGCGTTCGACATGGAGCCAGATGAGCGTGAGAACGGTAACAAGCGGCAAAGCGGCCACAAGGCCACCGAGGCGATCGCTGCGCTTGGCCGCCTCGCTGACCGCGACGACGACCGCCGCGGTGGTCAGGTATTTCACGACGAGCCAGATCATGGCGATACTCCTTGACGCCTGCGGGCGAGCACGAGGCGGCAGACCGCAGGCAGGACGAACAAGGTCAGCACGGTCGATGTAATCAGGCCACCGATCACAACGGTCGCCAGCGCCTTCTGTACCTCGGCACCCGCCCGCGTGGCGATCGCCATCGGCACGAAGCCCAGGGAGGCCACCAGCGCCGTCATCAGCACGGGCCGGACCCTTTCCATCGACCCGTCGATGATCGCACGCAGCAGCTCGACGCCGGCATCGAGCTTGCCGCGGATCGAAGCCATCAGCACCAGGCCATTCAGCACGGCGACGCCGGAGACGGCGATGAAGCCCACGGCCGCCGACACCGAAAACGGGATGCCGCGCAGGGCCAGCGTGAAGACGCCGCCGGCCACGGCCAGAGGAACCGCCGTGAACACGACCAGCGCCAGCACGGCGCTGCGCAGCGCCAGGAAGAGCGTGGCGAAGATGAGCAGCAGGCAGATTGGGACCACGATGGACAGTCGCATCTTGGCCGCCTGCAGGTTCTGGTACTGCCCGCCCCACTCGAGCCAGGACCCAGCAGGCACCCGTACATCCTTGTCGATGGCACGCTGGGCCTCGGCGACGAAAGACCCGAGGTCCCGGTCGCGCACGTTGGCCTGCACGTAGATTCGTCGCTTGCCGTTGTCACGACTGATCTCGTTGAGCCCTTCGGCGGTTTCAAAACGGGCCAGCTGCCTCAGGGCGACGAATTGCCGCGGTTTGCCTTCGACGGCGGGCAGCATCACCGGCAGGGCGCCGATCGCCTCCGCGTCGTTCCGCGCGGCCTGCGGAGATCGAACCACGATCTCGAAACGTTGGTCGCCGGTGAACAGTAGCCCCGCCGACTGGCCACCCAGCGCGGCGGCCACCGTCTGCGCGACATCCTGCATCGTGAGGCCGAAGCGGGCGATGGCTTCGCGGTCGAAGTGGATGTCGAAGGTGGGGAAGCCATGGGTCTGCGCCACGCGCAGGTCGGCCACGCCACGGATCTTCGCCAGCGATGCGCTGACGGCATTCGCCGTCGCCGTCATCTGGTCGAGGTCGTCGCCGTAGATCTTGACCGCGACGTCGCTGCGCACGCCACCGATCAGTTCATTGAAGCGCATCTGGATCGGCTGCGTGACATCGTAGGCATTGCCGACGATGCCTGCCGTCTTCTCCTCGATGCGCGCGACGACCTGGGCCTTCGTTTTCACGTCATCCGGCCACTCGCTTTTCGGCTTCAGCATCACGTAGTTGTCCGACGCATTGGGCGGCATCGGATCAGCCGCGAGGTTCGCGGTGCCGGTCTTGGAGAAGACGTGTTTCACTTCCGGCAACTGCAGGATCTGCCGTTCCAGGGGCAGGTCCATCTTCACGGACTGGTCGATGGACGTGGACGGAATGCGAACCGACGAGAGGTTGAAGTTCTGCTCGTCCAACGTCGGCATGAATTCCTGCCCGACGAACAGAAAGGCGAGAAGTGCTGTCGCGAACACGCCGACCGCACCGCCGATCACCGGCAACGGCCGCTCCAGTACCCGACGGAGCCACGGCTCGTAGGCCCGCTTCGCGCGGACCACGATCGGCACCTCGACTTCCGACACCGGCCCGCGGATCCACAGCGCAGAGAGCGCCGGCACCAGCGTAAGCGAGAGCACGAAGGCCGAAGCCAATGCCAGCATCAGGGTGATGACCATCGGCGAAAACATCTTGCCTTCCACGCCCTGGAAAGTCAGGCAGGGCACGAACACGAGGAAGATGACGATCTGTCCGTAGATCGTCGGACGGATCATCTCCTTCGAGGATTCGAAGACCTCGCGCAGCCGTTCCTCGGCATCCAGCGGCCTTGCGAGCTGGTGCTGCCGTGACGCGATCCGTCGCAGCGTGTTTTCGACCACGATGACCGCGCCATCGATGATCAGGCCGAAATCCAGGGCGCCCAGGCTCATGAGGTTCCCGGAGATGTGAAGCGAATTCATGCCCGTCGCGCTCATCACGAGTGAGAGCGGAATGACAAGCGTCGCGATCGCGGCAGCCCTCGCATTGCCGAGCATCAGGAACAGCGTGGCGATGACCAGCAAGGCGCCGATCGCCAGGTTCTCCGTCACCGTCGTGATCGTGGCGGTGACGAGCTCCGATCGGTCCAGGGCCACATGGGCGACGATGCCCGGCGGCAGGGTACGCGCCACCTGGTCGAGCCTTGCACCCACTGCACGGGCGACGGTCCGGCTGTTCTCGCCGACGAGCATCAGGGCCGTGCCGATGACGACTTCATGGCCATCCTTGCTTGCGGCACCGGTGCGCAGTTCGCCGCCGATGCCCACGGCCGCCACGTCGCGCACGCGGATCGGAACGCCGCCGCGCAGGCCGACGACGGCGTGGCTGATTTCCTCGATGGATCGGATGCGGGCATCGGCCCAGACGAGGTAGGACTCGCCGGCACGCTGCACGTAGTTCGCGCCCACCGACAGGTTGGCTGCGGAGAGGCCCTGTGCGACCTCCGGATACGAAATGCCGTAAGCGACCAGCTTGACTGGATCCGGTTCGACGACGTACTGCTTCACGTAGCCGCCCAGCGAATCGATGTCGGCGACGCCCGGCACGGTACGCAACTGAGGCCGGATCACCCAGTCCTGAACGGTCCGCAGGTAAGCCAGCTGCGCGATCTCGTCGACTAGTCGCTCGCCGCTTTCGGTCAGGAAACTGCCATCACGCTGCCAGCCCGGCTTTCCATCGTTGACCTGCGCCGCATTACCCTCTTTCGGCGCGAAACCCACCGTGTACATGAAGATTTCGCCAAGACCCGTGGACACCGGACCCATCTGGGGCTCGGCGCCATCCGGCAGGCTGGCTCTCGCCTGCGCAAGGCGCTCCGTGACCTGCTGCCGCATGAAGTAGAGGTCGGCGCTTTCCTTGAAGATCGCCGTGACCTGGCTGAATCCGTTGCGCGAGAAGGAGCGCGTGCTTTCGACGCCGGCGAGGCCGGACAGGGCAGTCTCGATCGGAAAGGTCACGCGCCTTTCGACTTCGACCGGACCCAAGGTGGGCACCGAGGTGTTGATCTGCACCTGCTTGTTGGTGATGTCCGGCAGCGCATCGATATGCAGATTCAGCAGTTGCCAGAGCCCGAGGCCGCCCACGATGGCAGCCAGCACCACCACGACCCACCGGGACCGGACGGAGAAGTTCAGGATACGGTCGATCATTCTTCTTCCTCCGCGGCCTTCGCGATCTCGGCCTTGAGCAGGAAGGCATTGGTCGTCGCCACGACGGCTTCAGGCGCCAGCCCCGACAGGACGGCAACCTGTCCATCGCTGCGCGCACCCAGCGTCACGGCCGTGGGCCGGAATCCCTCGGCGGTGCGGACGAAGACGACATCACGCCCGTCGAGGCGCTGCACGGATTCCTCGGGCAGGACGATACTGTCCGCCGCGACACCGCCCGGCAGGATGCGGACCTGCACAAACTCGCCGGGTACCGGCCCCGGGGCTTTCAGCGCCAGTGTGGCTGTCGCCGTGCGGCTCTGGTCGCTCAGCGTCGGCGTAACCGATGTCACGACGGCATCGATGCGCGCACCGGAGGCGGTCGTGATCCGCCCCGCGTCTCCGATCTTCACGCGCCGCGAATCATTCGCCGACAGTGCTGCCTGGACCACGGCACGGGAAGGATCGGCCACGCGGAACAGCTCCATCGACGGCTCGACGTAAGCACCCAACGCTGCCTGCGCCGCAGTGATCCGGCCTGCGATCGGGCTGACGAGCGCGACGGAATGGCCATCGTCCGCGAGGCCTGCGGCCTTGGCGGCCGCACGCGCGCGATTCACCTCGGCCGTCGCCGATGCAAACTGCAACTGCGCGGCTTCCAGGTCCTGGCGGGGCGTGATCTTCTGGTCATTCAACTGCTGCTCGCGCGCCAACGCGGCGCGCGCGAATTCCACCCGGGATTCGGCAGTGGCGCGTTCTGCGGCGAGGGCCGCGGCTTCGCGGCTTTCGACCAGCGCGAGCACCTCGCCTGCCCGGACCGCATCACCCAGTCGTCTGGCCAGTTTCGTGACCGTGCCGGATTCGCGCGCTGACACGATCGCCTGTCCGTCCGGCGCGGCCACGACGGCACCGGGCGCCACGATTTCCGCCGGCAGGTTCCCGCGACGAACCGGTTCCGTTGCGATGCCCATCAAGCCAAGTGACGCGTCGGAGACGTTCACCACGGCATCGGTTGGGGCGCGAGTCTGCCCCGCACTGCCGGACGCAACGTGGGAAGCGGGCTTCATCCAGCGCGCGATACCGAAACCGGCGAAGCCGCCGACCAAAAGGACCACGGTGGCGCCCGGCAAGAGGCGCAGGATCGGATTGCGGTTATTCACGAGAACCTCCAAACGGGATGCGGCCCGCCAGGCGACTGAGCTGGACCTGGGCGCGAAGACTGGCGAAGCGCGCATCGATAATGCGCAATTCGGATTCGGTGAGTGCCCGACGCGTCGTCAGCAATTCGAGCAAGGGCGTGCGACCGGCGTCGTAGCCGATGCGCGCCAGGCGATAGGCCTCGCTGGCAGCCTGTTGACCCTGGACGGCCGCATCGAGTCGTATGGCGGCTGAGCCCACCTCCGCCACCGCGATGTTCCAACCGGCGTGTGCCTCGAGCCGAGTCGCCGCCAGCCGCGCCTCGGCGGCGGATTGATCGGCTCGCGCAGCCGCGATGGCGCCGCTGTTACGATCGAAGACTGGCAGTGACAGCGAGACGCCTGCCACCAGCGAGGTGGCCGATTCACTGGGGAACCGGCGCACGCCGAGCGAGACACCCAGGGCAGGCAGGGCGTTCTTGCGCTGGACCTGCACGCGACTTTCCGCTGCCTTGCGTTCGGCCTCTGCCGCCAGCACCGAGGGCGCGTCGGCGGGCGGTTCAGGATCACGCATGGGCAGCTTTCGCAGCAGAAGCGAACCGCCGAGCCCCGAGTACGGCTCCGGCGAACCAGACAGCGTCGCGAGACGAGAGAGACTCGCAGCCGATTCTGCGCGCGCGACCTCCACATCGGCGCGTGCCGCCGCCGCAGAGGCTTCGGCCTGCATGACACGCAATTCCCCTTCGCGCCCGGCCGCGACGAGTGCACGTGCTCGGCGCAGGTCTTCGTGCGTGCGGTCGAGATCGGCCGTCAGCAGTTCCGCGCGAAGTTGCTGCGATTCGGCCAACGCATAGCCCAGGGCAAGCTCCGCGGCGAAGTCGACCAGATCCTGTCGGGCCCGTATCCGCGTGGCATCGGACTCGGCGCGCCCTGCCGCCATGCGCGCGGTGCGCTGTCCCCAGATTTCCAGCGGCTCGCTGAGCGAGAAGGTCGTCTGCCCCTGTCGGCTCGGCCCGCCGGCAGCGCCCGATCCGCTGAAGTTCTCGACTTCCACGGCGAGGCTGGGATTGGCCCAGGCCGCCGACTGCCGGGCCCGGCCTTCGGCGGCCCTGACCGTGGCATCGATTTCCGCAAACCGCGGCGCAGTCGCCTGGACCTGCCGGAACAATTCTTCGAAAGGCGGTGCCTCAGCGGCCCGGGCCGCGACGCACGCGCACCACAGCAGCGCGCACTGCGCGCCACGCAACAAGAGACGGGTTTCCATCAAACCTCCAGCACAAACCAAGTCCCGCACGGATACGGGACAGCACACCGCGAACGCAGGTCAGACGAACTGCGGCGGTGCCTGGGAGGGAGGCAGGAGTGCTCGGCGAAGGCTTGCCCAAGGTGGCCGGAACAGCGGTTCCGTCACGATCGAGCACAGCTCGAATGTCGCCACGGCAAGCGCCGCGACGAGCACGGAGTTCAGGACGACCGATACAGGAACCGCAGCGGCGGGCCTCGGTGCATCCATCGAGGGCGCATCGACATCCACGTCGCCATGCAGATGGCCCTCGACGTGCGCCGACTCGCCATCCGCCCAGACCAGGGAGGAAGCCTCGTGATGGGCCTGGGGCGAATCGTGGTCGTCATCGAAATCCAGGTGCGCATGCATCCCCCACACGCGAACGATCGCCAGGCAGAGGCACAAGGCGACTGCGAGCGCGAGACGATAGCGTTTGACGGAAAGCATGGGGTGCACGGGGGCTCCGGATTCCGGGATCTACCATACGGGCGCGACGGGGCGCCCGTCAAAGCAGGTTCCAGTCACTGCAGCACCAGGCGCAGCAGCAGCCCCAGCAGGGCGCAGACGCCGATCACCTGCATCACGTTGCGCTTGTAGCGGATCAGCGCCACGGCGGCGGCCACGGCGATCACTGCAGAGACGAAATCGAATCGACCGGCGAGGCCGTCTGGCCAGAGCACGTGGTAGCCGAAGAACAATGCGAGATTCAGGATCACGCCGACCACGGCGGCAGTGATGCCGGTGAGCGGTGCCGTGAACTTGAGGTCGTCATGCGTGGCCTCGACGAGCGGGCCGCCGGCCAGGATGAACACGAAGGACGGCAGGAAGGTGAACCAGGTGACGATCGTCGCAGCGAGCGCACCGCCCAGGAACAGAGCGCCGTTGCCCAGCACATCCTTGAGGTATCCACCGACGAAACCGACGAAGGTCACGACCATGATCAGCGGACCGGGCGTCGTTTCGCCGAGCCCCAGGCCATCGATCATCTGCTCGGGGCTCAGCCAGCCGAACTGCGTGACCGCACCCTGGAAGACATAGGGCAGCACGGCATAGGCCCCGCCGAAAGTCAGCAGCGCTGCCTTCGTGAAGAACCAGCCCATCTGCGACAGCGTGTGGTCCCAGCCCTTCCAGGCGACCAGCAGTCCCATCGGTGCAGCCCAAAGCGCCAGTCCCGCTGCAACGACGCGCAGCAGTCGTGCGGTGCTGAACTGCGCATGCGGCGGCGTCGGCGTGTCGTCGTCGATGACCGCAGGCTGGGGCGTGGCCTTCGACGCCCCATGGGCGCCGCCCACGGCGAACAGCGCCGGCATGATGCGCCCACCGATGAATCCCGCGAGGCCCGCAGCGATGACGATCACCGGAAACGGGACGTTCAGTACCGCGATGGCGAGGAAGGCCAGAACCGCAATGGACCACAGCACGCCATTCTTGAGTGCCCGTGACCCGATGCGATGCGCGGCTTGCACGACGATCGCCGTGACGGCGGGTTTGATGCCGTAGAACAGGCCCGCGACCAGCGGCACATGTCCGAAGGCGACGTAGATCCAGGACAGCGCGATGAGGATGAAGAGCGAAGGCAGGACGAACAGTGCGCCCGCGACGATGCCACCCCAGGTCCGGTGCATCAGCCAGCCGATATATGTCGCGAGCTGCTGTGCCTCGGGCCCGGGCAGCACCATGCAGTAATTCAGCGCATGGAGGAAACGGCGCTCGGAGATCCAGCGCCGTTTCTCCACCAGCTCCTGGTGCATGATGGCGATCTGTCCAGCCGGCCCGCCGAAACTGATGAAGCCGAGCTTGCACCAGAATGCCAGGGCCTCCCGGAAGGGCACGGCATCCCTGCGATTCGCTTCGGATTCAGCTTTTCCGTCCATCTCAGATTTCCTTCCTTGCTGCATATGCGGCGTAGAGGCTGTCCAGCACCGGGGACACTGCGGCAAGCAAGGCAGAGTCATCTGCGTGCAATTCGCGTGCGCCGCTCACGACCGCTGCCAGGCCGGCCGCCTCCGGCACCGGTATGCCACCAACGTCCAGGAAGTGGACGACGCGACCGAGCGTCACGAGTGCCGTATCGGATTCCAGCCCGAAGCTCGCCAGCAGCACCTCGAAGGTGACACGGCTGCCGACGTGCGTGAACTCGGCGCCATCGAAGTCGAATCCCACCGCCGATTTGGGACAGTCCGCGGCTTTCTTCAGCCAACGGAACTTTGCGTCCTCGTCGATGAACCGCCGGATGAGCCAGGCCGAACAGACGCGGTCGATCCACGGCCGCTCGCGCGTCGCCCAGGTCCGGCTGCGGTACTTGCGCCGGTCCTGTTTCGGCACGGCCCGGCTGACTGCATGCGGCTCGTCGGTGGTGAACAGGCCGTCGGCGGCCGCGACGAGATCCGCCAGGGCCGCCTCGGCCTGGTCACGAGCCTCCCCGCTGAAATAGTCGATGCGGGTGAGCGCCTCGAGTTCCCGGCCGAACTGCGCAAGCCTGCGGCGCGCCAGAGACTCGGTGGACTTGCGAAGGCCCTTCCGGAATGCCGACACGCTCTCCATGAATCGGGCGTAGTCAGGGCTGCGGTCAAACAGGGCACGGAAGCGGGAAGTCTGCGCCGCGGCCACGCTGGAAAACCCGATTACTTCGCCGCTGCCGCCGTTGGCCGACAGTTCCGCGCAATGCTCGGCAAACAGGCGATGACCTGCATCCGACGCGGGCAAAACGTACACGCCATCCCGCAACGCGCCAGCACCGGCCGCCTTCAGGGCGCGCCAGATCCGGATGCGAAGCGTCTGGTTGCCCCCGGGGAGATTCGTGACGAGCAGCAGCCAATCCATGTTTTGTAATTCGCTTTACTTACTGGCAATACCTTTTACTTGATCTTTGGAAGAGAGTACAAGTCGAATCCCCACCCGATGGAACGACGACCATGAAAACGAAGTGCATCCTGCTTGCCGCACTGTCGATTGCTGCAACCACGCTGTCGCAGGCCGCGGAGCCTGACTGGTCGAAGGTGGACCAGATCCTCGGTCGCACGGGTGCCGTCCAGGCCGGCGGCGTGCACCGCTACGGCATGCCTCGGACGGACCTCACCGTCACGGCCGACGGCGTCACCCTCCGTCCCACCTTCGCGCTCGGATCCTGGGCCGCCTTCCTGCCGATGGGCAGCGAGGCCATGCTGATGGGCGACCTGGTCCTGACGCCCGACGAAGTCAGCCCTGTGATGAAGAAGCTGCTCGAGGGCGGACTGGAAGCCAGCGCCCTGCACAACCACCTGCTGCGCACGACGCCTGCGATGTTCTACATGCATGTCGGCGGACACGGCGACCCCGTCCGCATGGCCGATGCCCTGCGCGCCGCCCTTGCCTTGAGCAAGACGCCGCTGTCGGCAGCTGCGCCCGCGCCAGCGGCTGCAATGCCGCCTGCGCTTGATGTCGCGGCGATCGACGCCGTGTTCGGCTTCAAGGGTGCGATGAATGGCGGCGTGCTGCAGTACTCGATCCCGCGCGCCGAGGACATCCGGGAAGACGGCATGGCCATCCCGCCCACGCTGGGCACCGCCACGGCGCTGAACTTCCAGCCCCTCGGCGAGGGCAGGGCCGCCATCACCGGCGACTTCACGCTGCTCGGCAAGGAAGTGACGCCCGTGCAGAAGAGCCTGCGCGCCGCGGGCATCGAGGTCACCGCGATCCACAGCCACATGGTCAACGATTCGCCGCACCTGATCTTCCTGCACTTCTGGGCGACTGACGATGCCTTGGGACTGGCCCGCAAGCTCAATGCCGCACTGGCCCTGACCAATTCGAAAAGGGGATCGTGATTATCCGCTCGGGGCCGCGTGGACTGCTGTCCAGTGCGGTTCTGGGCGTCCTTGTCGTGCAGGCGCATGCCGCCGAGCCAGCGCTCGCGCTCGATTCGACGATCCCGCTGGGTGATGTCCGCGGGCGGATCGATCACCTGGCATTTGAACCCGGCAGGCAGCGTCTGCTAATCGCGGAGCTCGGCAACGACTCGATCGGGGTGCTCGATCTTCAACGCGGCGCGTTGCTGGCGACAGTGACCCAGCTGGACGAACCGCAGGGTGTTGCCTGGCTTGCCGCCACCGATGAAATCACCATCGCGAATGCGGGCGATGGCACGCTGCGGCGTTACCGTGCGGCAAACCTCGAGCCACTCGCCTCGCTGAAGCTCGGCAGCGACGCGGACAACCTGCGCACCGGCAGTGCAGGTCGGACGCTTCTGGTGGGCCATGGCAATGGAGCGCTGGGGATCCTGGATGCGAAGAATCCGGATGCGCCGCAATCGATCGCGCTCCCGGCACACCCGGAAGGCTTCCAGTGGGATGAAGGCCGGCATCGCGCCTACGTGAACCTGCCATCGGCGCAGGCCATCGCCGTCGTAGACACCGAGCGCAGGCAACTGGTCACGACCTGGAGCACGGGAACATTGCGCGGCAATTTTCCGATGGCCCTTTCGCCCGACGGCAAAACACTATGGGCCGGCTTCCGCTCACCGCCCCGCATTGTGGCCTTTGATACGTCGACCGGCGCTCTGTCGCAGGCAACCGAAACCTGCAGTGACACGGACGATGTCTTCTTCGATGCGAGGCGCAAGTGGATCTACGTGATCTGCGGCAGCGGCGAAGTCGACATCCGCGATACGGCGGATCGCAGCCTGCCGCGTATCGCGAGGATCCCGACGCGAGGCGGAGCGCGCACGGGACTTTTCGTGCCGGAGCGAGACCGACTGTACGTTGCCGCGCCCGCACGGCCCGGGGCACAGGCGGCGGTTTACGTCTTTCGCCCCGTGAAATGACCCTGGGTCGGCCGCCTCACTCCTGCCAGGGCGGATCCTCGCGCATCGCGACGCGCGAGGAATTGCCGAGCAGGAAGTCGCCCAGCAGGTCGATCGTCTGCGGGAATGCGGCGTTGACCTTCGCGCGCAGCTCGGCAGAGTTCTTCGATTCGGCGACGGCTTTCTCGAAGCGGACGAGATAGTTCTTCGTATAGGTCAGCGAGCTCGTGTCATCCGGCAGGCCTGGCTTCTTGTGGCCCGCGATCACCGTCTTCGCACCCAGTGCAGCCAGGCGATCCACGCTGGCTACCCAGGCCCTGCGCTCGGGCTGCAGCGATTCGCCGAGCCAGAGGTGCACCTCATTGAACAGGAGGTCGCCCGCAACCAGGGCCTTGGCCGAGGGCACCCAGAGCGCCGTGCAGTGGCCGTGATCACCCTGCATCGGGCCGAGGACCTCGAGTCGTTCGCCTTCGAGCATCAGGACGCCGTCCTTCACCGGCTCCGGCGCCGTGGGGTAACGCGGACCGTTTGCCCCCAGCAACGGACTCCAGCGCCGGATCTTCATCGGAATGGACTTCCAGATGTCGTCCACCACCTGCGGCGCGGCGTAGACCTTCGCGTCGGGGAAGGCCTGAGTGATCACTTCCATGCTGAAGAAGTGGTCCGGATGATCGTGCGTGACGTAGATGGCCTCGAGGCGCTTGCCGCTGTCGAGGATCCAGGCCACCACACGGTGCGCGTCGGCCCGCGTGAAAGGCGCGTCGACGAGCACGGCGCCCTTCTCGCCCTTCACGAGCGTGATGCTCGTGAAGAGGCTGCCGGCGCTGGTCTGCATCACATCGATGGAAAGGGGCGCGGCCTGCGCAGCGCCGGCACCCAGAACAACGCAGGCCAGTGCCTGCACGAGCCTGCGAATCATGGGATGTCCTCGGGTCAGAATTTCTGCGGGTTGACCAGCACCTTGCACTGCGTACTGCGGTGGCGCAAGGCTTCGAACATGTCGGGCATGCTAGTCAGGTCCACCACGTCGGTCACCATCGCCCGAGGCGTCTCCGGGTCCTTGTCGAGCACGTCCGCCGCGACCTCGAATTCCCGCACCTCATAGAAGGCGGACGCCTGCATCGTCACTTCCTTGCTGACGAACTGGAAGGGCATGAAGGTATCCGGCGGCGTGCACAACCCCAGGACAATGACCTGACCGCGCACCTTCACCAGCTCGATCGCCTTCTGGATCAGGCCCGGCTTGCCGACGGCTTCATAGACGATGTCCGGCGGACCACCCAGCGCCTTGGCCACGCCTTCCGGCGTGGCGTCCTCCGGCGACAGGAAGTGCGTCGCACCCATCTGCATCGCGAGCCCCGCGCGGCGGTTCGAGCCCGCCGTCACGGCGATGCGGCCGGCGCCCATGTACTTCGACCAGTAGGCCGCGGCGAGGCCGATGGGACCCGCGCCGATGATCAGCACGCGGGCACCCGCCTGCGGCTTCGCGAGCGCAACGCCATGCAGGCTGACGGCAAGCGGCTCGACGAGCGCGCCATCTTCCAGCGACATCGTCTTCGGCAGCTTGATGAGCTGGTGCGACTCGGCCAGCGAGTACTGTCCGTAGCCACCGCCGTCGATCCGCATCTGCGAACACCAGGCCGGCACGCCGGCCTTGCAGGTCGCGCACTGCCCGCAGCCATGCACCGGGAACACGGCCACGTGGTCGCCGACCTTCACGTTGTCGACCTTGCTGCCGGCCGCCATGATCCGGCCGGAGTATTCATGTCCCAGCACGAATCCAGACGGACAGCCGAAAACAGGATCCTCGGTGATGTGCAGGTCGCTGCCGCAGATACCGCAACGGCAGACCTCCACGACGACTTCGTTCTCGCCCGGGGTCGGGTCTGGAATGGTCTCGACGACGAGCGGCGAGTTGAGCTTCTTGAATACGGCGGCTTTCATTGGAAATACACCTCTTCGAGGACGACACCCTTCGGCTCCTCGATCAATTCGAGCACGACCCCATCGGGGTCGCGCACATAAACGACTTTCAGCCCATCGACCGGGCCGCCCTCGGCCTTGAGCACGCGACCCACGGCCTTGAAGCCGGCGCTGCGCACCAGCGCGACCACCTTGTCGAGGTCCGCGACCTTCAGGCACACGTGCATGAAGCCCGGATCGCAGGCCCGCAGCGAGGAGGATCGCGTCGCGGGAGCGCGGTAACAGAGCAGTTCGATGACATGGCCGGGCAACCTCGCGAAAGCCACGTCGATCTCGCAGCCCGGCACGCCGACGATCTCTTCGAAGAAGGGACCGTTGGCGCGCACCGGCGTGCTGACCTCGCAACCCAGCAGGTCACGGTAGAACCGGATGGAACGATCGAGGTCGGAAACGGTGATACCCGTATGGCCGACGCTCTTCACCTTCACCGGCGCGCCCACGCGGCTCACGACGTGATCTCCACGACGCAGACGCCTCCATTCACCTTGGCGTTCTCGCCTTCGGGCACGAGGATCTCCAGCAATGAGCCATTGCCCGGTGCCGCGATTTCCTGCGTGACCTTCTCCGTTTCGATCTCGTAGAGCACGTCGTCCTTGGCGAAGCTGTCGCCCACCTGCTTGTGCCACTTCGCGATGGTCGCTTCGTGCATGTTCATGCCGACGCGCGCCAGTTTCAGCGTGACCTTCATGCGAGAAGACCGCGGCAGGTGTTCGCGATCGATTCGGCATTCGGGATCACCCGGGCCTCTGCGTTCGGCGCATAGGGAATGGCGACGTTCGGCACGGTGACGCGCTTGACGGGCGCCTTCAACAGACCGAAGCCGACGTCGGCCACTTCGGCCGCGATCTGGCTGGCGACGCTGCAGCGGTCGCGGGCTTCGTCGCAAACCACGAGGTGACCCGTCTTCTTGACCGAGGCCAGCACGGCGGCGAGGTCGAAGGGAACGAGCGTGCGGGGGTCGATCACTTCGACGTCCACGCCCGCGGCGGCCAGGTGCTTGGCGGCTTCAAGCGCCGGCTTCAGCATCGAACCGATGGCGACGACGGTGACGTCCTTGCCTTCGCGCGCGACATTCGCCTTGCCGAAGGGCACGAGCAGCTCGCCATCGGGCACTTCGCCCTGTTCGCCACCGCGACCACCCGCCTCCATGAAGAAGGTGGGGTTGTTGCCGCGGATCGCGGTCTTCAGCAAGCCCTTCGCGTCGGCCGGGGTCGCCGGCGTCAGGACATTGATGCCACCGAGGTTCAGCAGCGGCGGATAGGCCGTGTCCGAATGCTGCGCGGCGTTCGAGCCGCCGCCGCCGTACGAGCAGATGACGGTGATCGGCATCTTCGCCTGCCCGCCGGACATCAGGCGCATTTTCGCCATCTGGTTGCCGATGGCGTCCATGCCCGTGTAGATGAAGTTCGAGAACATCAGGTGCAGGATCACGCGGTGTCCCGCGGCGGCGGCACCCACGGCCATGCCCGTCAGCGTCTGCTCGCAGATCGGCGTGTTGCGGATGCGGTTGCGACCGAACTTCTCGGTGAGGCCGCGGCAGTCGCCCATGATCGCGAGTTCGACGTCCTCGCCGAAGAGGATCACCTTCGGGTCGCGCTCCATTTCCTCGAAGAGTGCTTCATTGATCGCCTGGATATATCGCTTCTTTGCCATGTCGAAACTCTCCGTCAGGGCGTCTGGCCGTCGAACATGAGGCTGAAGGCGAGTTCCGGATCGGCCGGCTCGCTTTCCTCGGCGAAGCGCACAGACTCGTCGACCTGCGCCATCACGCGCTTCTCGATTTCCTCGAGGCGCGCGACATCGCCCGGCCCACCCTTTTCAAGCTGCGTGCGCGCGATGATCAACGGGCAACGCTTCTTCCAGCTCTCGATCTCGTCCTTCTCGCGGTACTTCTGGCCGCCGAGGAAGAGGTCCTCCGCTTCCAGATGGCCCTGGATGCGGTAGGTATGGGCCTCGATGAACGTCGGGCCACCGCCGCTGCGGGCGCGCTTCACGGCGTCCTGCATGGCCTGCCATACGGCGACCACGTCGTTGCCTTCGATCACATGGCAGGGAATGTTGAACGCGCGGGCGCGGTCGACGATGTTGCCGGAGGTGACCGTCTTCGACGGGCTGAACTCGCTGAAGGTGTTGTGCTCGCACACGAAGACGAGCGGCAGCTGCCACAGGCTCGCGACGTTCAGGCACTCCATCAGCGTGCCCTGGTTCGAGGCGCCATCACCGAAGAAGTCGGCGACCACGCGGCCTTCGCCCGACAGCATCGCGGAGTACGCGGCGCCGGTCGCGATCGCAAAGCCCGCGCCGACGATGCCGTTCGCACCGAGGATGCCCTTCGAGAAGTCCGCGACGTGCATGGAACCGCCCATGCCCTTGCAGATGCCGGTCTTCTTCGCCCAGATCTCGGCCATCATGGCCTTGAGGTCACCGCCCTTGGCCAGGTAATGGCCATGGCCGCGGTGGGTGCTGGTGATCATGTCGCTGTCCGCGAGGTGCGCGCAGACGCCGGTCGCGATCGCTTCCTCGCCGATGTACAGATGCACCGCGCCCGGCAGGTTGCCGGCCTTGTTCTCGTCCCGCAGCCGCTCTTCCGTGCGTCGGATCAGCAGCATGCGCTCATACAGGGCGAACAGTTCGTCCCTGGACGGCGACTGGTTCGTCATCGCGTGTCCCCCGGTCTGGTCTTCATGTGGTGTCGGGCGACCTTGTTTCGGTCGTTGCCGCCGGACTATGCGCCAAGTCGCCGCGGCCCGGCAATCGGGATAGTATCGGTAACATGAAGCTCTACTACCTCCCCGGCGCCTGCTCGCTCGCATCCCACATTTCGCTGATCGAAGCAGGCATACCGCACCAGGCCTTCGCCGTTGACCGCGTCACCAAGCGCACCGGCGACGGCCAGGATTTCCTGTCCTTCAACCCGAAGGGGTATGTCCCCGCGCTGGTGCTGGATGACGGCGAGGTGCTGACCGAGTCGCCGGCGCTGCTGCCGTACATCGGTGCACTGAATCCGGCGGCGAAGCTGATCCCGACCCCCGGCACGCTCGGACACTTCCGCGTCAGCGAGTGGTGCGTGTACCTCAACTCGGAGGTACACAAGGCGCTGGGACCGATCTTCCGGCCGGATACGCCGGAAGACCAGAAGGCGAAGCAGCGCGAGATGGCGACGAATCGCCTGAAGCTCATCGAAGCCCGGCTGGCCGACCGCCCCTACCTGACGGGCGAGGACTTCACCGTCGCCGATGCTTATCTGTACGTGATCCTGAGCTGGTCGCCCCGCACCGGCATCGATCTGACGCAGCTGCCACGCCTGGCCGACTTCCTGGCCCGGGTGGGGCAGCGCCCCTCGGTTATCGCGGCCCGCCAGGACGAAGGCCTGCCGGGGTGACACGCCCGTGACACGGCGGGTCGGCTGCCCGGTTAGCCTCCTTGCCCATGTCCCTCCTTGACCTCATCGTCCTGAACCGCCGTACCGCGACCGACGCGGGACTGGTGGCCCAGGTCCCGACGCTGGACGACGCCTGCGTGGTGAAGACCTGCCTCCGCGAAGTGCAAGTCACCACGCGCAGCGCCTTCGACGACGGCAAGGTGGCTGCCGGCGCCGACGCCGGCGGCGAGCTGTACCAGGGTGCGGAGGCCTACGGTTTCCTGCTGCGGCTGGCGAGTGGCCTTGAAAGCGAGATCGCCGGGGAGACCCAGATCTTCGGGCAGATCAAGGAATCCTGGCAGAAATACGAGACCGAGCACGCCGACAGCGCGAAGTCGCTGCGGCCCTGGATGCAGCGCCTCCTGCAGGAAACCAAGGAAATCCGCAGCGAGTACATCGTGGGACTCGGCAGCGCGACCTATGGCTCGCTCATGCGCCGCCTGATCGGTGGCCGCCCGGAAGGCACGACCCTGCTCGTTGGCGCCGGCCAACTCGCCGCGACCATCCTCCCCTACCTCGACAGCTCGGACCTGCGCATCTATAACCGCAGCCCCGCGCGCGCCTTCGAAATGCTGGCGCAGTCCCGGGCCCGGGACAGCAGCTACACGACCACCGTCCTGGAACCGACCTTGGAGGCCGAACTCGCCGCCTGGCGCGACGCGCGGGACGTGGTGATCTGCATCCCGGAAGATGCGGAACGGGATGCGCTGCGGGTCGCCACCTGGCGTGAACACGCGGATGCCCGTGGCGGCCGCATCCTGCATCTGGGCATCATGGATGCGACCGGTACGGCCTGGCAGGGCGTGCCGCGACTGGCCTGCCTGCGCGAACTGTTCAGCCTGCGCGACGCCCAGGCGGAGCAGCGCGACGCGCTGCTCCAGCGCGCGCGCCGGGCCTGTGCCGGCAAGGCACAGCTTGCCCAGCTGGATGACGCGGACGGCTCGCGACCCGGCAGCTCGCACCACGGTTGGGAAGACCTCGCGGCCTTCCTGTCCCTTTGAAGGAACACGACACGATGACCGCCATTTCCCTGCGCCTCGGCACCCGCCGTTCCGCCCTCGCCTGGGTGCAGAGCAGCCAGGTCGCACAGGCCCTGCGCGACGCCCATCCCGGCCTCGAGATCGAAATGGTCGGCATCGACACGCGCGGCGACCGTATCCAGGACGTGCCGCTGACCGGTCTCGAGGGCAAGGAATTCTTCACCGCCGAGATCGACGCCGCGCTGCGCGAGGGCCGCGTCGACCTGACCGTGCATTCGCTGAAGGACCTGAGTCTCGAACGCCCGGCCGAACTGGTGCTGGGCGCCGTGCCGCGGCGTGCGAACCCGCGTGACATAGCGATCTTCGCGCCCGACGTCATGGAGCGCCTGCGCGAGGGCAAGGGCCTGCGCATCGGCACGGGTTCGCCGCGTCGCCAGCAGCTGTTGCCGCCCTTCTTCGCCAAGGCCCTGCCCTTCGGCGCCGCCAACACCGTCGAACTCGTCGGCCTGCGCGGCAATGTCGATACGCGACTGCGGCGCGTGCGTGAACCGCGTGGCAGCGAACGCCACCTCGACGGCATCGTGCTGGCCCTCGCCGGCCTCACGCGCCTGTATGCCGACACCGTCACGGAGCGCCAGGGCCGCAAGCTGCTCGACGAACTGCTCGCGGACCTGCCGCTGATGGTGCTGCCGCTGACCGACTGCCCCTCGGCACCGGGTCAGGGCGCACTGGCCATCGAATGCCGCGCGGACGATGCGCGCACGCGCGCGATACTCGCTGCGATCGACCACGCACCCACGCGTGCAGCGATCACCGCCGAACGCGCCGTGCTGGCCGAATACGGTGGCGGCTGCCACCAGGCGTTCGGCGCCACCGCGATCGAACAGCCCGATGCCGGGACGCTGCTGCAGATCGCGGGACTCGCGGCCGATGGCCGCGACATCACACAGCGACGCTGGAGCGAAGCCGCCACCCTGCCCGCCCCCGCCGCACCGCTGCGCGGCTGGAACGGCGCCACCGCCACACCACCTGCGATGCGCCCCGTGATGACCGCAGCGGCGCTGGCCGCGCACCTCACGGGCGACGCCGTATTCATCGCGCATTCGCGCGCCCTGCCGGAAGGTGGCGCCGCGGCACTGGCCGGCAAGCGCGTGTGGACGCCCGGCAGCGGCAGCTGGTTCAAGCTCGCCGCACAGGGCGTGTGGGTCGAGGGCTGTGCCGAAGGCCGTGGCGCCGCGACGGCAGCCGAACTCGTGCGCGAGGGCGTGCTGCGGTTGCCGCCAGCGGCGCGCTGGTCGGTGCTGACGCATGAGGGTGCCGAATCCGGCTGGGCGACGAACGCCTGGGCCAGTGCGCAGGTGCTGCCGACTTATGCCAACGTGCAGGGGACGCCGGACACGGCGGATCTCGCCCTTGCCACACATGTTTTCTGGAGCAGCGTCGCGCAGTTCGATGCCGCGAAGCATCTGGTCGGTCCGCGCGCGCACCATGCGAGTGGTCCGGGAAAGACCGCCGACCACATCCGCCGGGCCGGCGTCACGGCGTTCACGGCCTTCCCATCCGTCGAGGAGTGGCAGCAATGGGCAGCAAGGGCGCGCTGAGCATTCAGCCGGTCCGCCAGTCGCGCGTCATCGCGCTGCTCGCGGGCATCTGGCTTTCGATCATCCTGGCGCTGGGATTCTGGTGGGCCACCATCGTCATGCGCCAGGCGCGGCGCATCGCGGAACTCAGTCTCGCCGCGGGCCAGCCCGCTGCCGAGGCCGTGGCCGAGGTGCAACTCACCCAGCGCATGCTGTTCTGGGAGTCCGGCACCTTCCTGGTACTCCTGCTGACCCTGTCGGCCGCCCTGTTCTGGTTCTACTGGCGCGACATGCTGCGGGCCCGGGGCACGCAGGCATTCTTCGCCGCGCTGACGCATGAACTGCGCACGCCGCTTACCAGCGTGCGACTGCAGACCGAGGCCATCGCCGAAGGGGAACCGAGCCCGGAACTCGTGGAGCGCCTGCTCGCCGACACCCATCGGCTCGAGTCGCAGATCGACAAGACCCTGGAACTGGCGCGGCTCGAGGGTGGCGGGTCGCTGGCGGAACAGGAGATCCGGCTCGAGCCCTGGCTGAACCGCGTCATGGGATCGATCGTCACCAACGAAGGTGGCGCGACCCGACTCGACGTCGTGATCGAGCCGGACCTGCCGACGGTGCGGGGCGACACCTCGGCCGTGCAGATGATCCTCCGCAATCTCGTGGAAAACTCGATCCGGCACGGCGATGTCGTGGACGTCCGCATTGAACTCACCGCACGCCGCGTGGGCGGCCATGTCGAGCTCCACTACCGCGACGATGGACGCGGATGCGCCGGCGATCCGGCCAGGCTGGGACGACTGTTCCAGCGCGGCGGCAGCTCCAGCGGCACCGGCGTGGGTCTTTACCTCGTGCGCGTGCTGATGGACCGGATGGGCGGCAGCGTCGAGTTCGGTCGCGCCGAGGGCGGCGGTTTCGAGGCACATCTGCGTTTCCAGATCGCCGCGGGCTGACGAACCCATGGCGGACGTGCCACTGCTGATGGTCGAGGACGACGCGAACGTCGCGGTGACGCTCGCCGAACGCCTGCGCGCCAGCGGTTTCGCCGTCACCCATGCCGCGGATGTCGCGGCGGCACTGGATATCCTGCAACGCCGGCGTTTCGATCTTGCGCTGCTGGACGTCGGGCTGCCGGACGGCAACGGCTTCGACATCGCGCGCCGCCTGCGCGAAACCAGCCCTGCGACTTCGCTGGTCTTCCTGACGGCCTATGGCACGCCGGAGGATCGCATCCACGGGCTCGAACTAGGCGCCGACGATTACGTGACCAAGCCCTTCGTATTCCGCGAACTGCTGCTCCGCCTGCAGAACGCGCTGAAACGGGCCAGCTACCTGAAGGCCACCACGACGCAGGACGCGCGCATACGCATCGGCCGGGCCGACGTCGACTTCGGCCGGTTCACCGCGACCGTGGACGGCGAGACACATGCGCTGACGCACAAGGAATGCGCCGTGCTGAAACTGCTGCACGAACGCGAAGGACAGGCCGTGAGCCGCGACGAGATCCTCGACCGCGCCTGGTCACCGGATGATTTCCCCAGTTCGCGCACCGTCGACAATTTCATTCTCCGACTCCGCCGGCTGGTGGAGCAGGACCCTGCCAATCCGCGCACGATCCGCAGCATCCGCGGCGTGGGCTATCTGTTCGAGGCTTCCGAATGACCGAAACCGCCCTGTCCGCCGCCCTGCACCGTCGCCACGTGGGCCGTCCTCCGGTCTGGTTCATGCGCCAGGCAGGCCGTTACCACTCGCATTATCAGATGCTGAAGCGGCAGGCCGATTTCATCGCCCTGTGCAAGGAGCCGGAACTCGCCGCCGAAACGGCCATGGGTCCCGTGCACGATTTCAACTTCGATGCCGCGATCCTCTTTTCGGACCTCCTGTTCCCGCTCGAGGCCATGGGCATGGGCCTGACCTATGCACCCGGACCGAAGCTCGCCTTCCACCTGAAGACGCCGGCGGACCTCGCACGCCTGCAGGGCGGGGCCGACAAGGCCGCCTTCATGCAGTTCCAGGCCGACGCCATGAAGCTCACGCGCGAACGGCTGCGCAGGGACAAGGGACTTATCGGCTTCGTCGGCGGCCCCTTCACGCTGTACGTCTATGCGGCCGCCGGTTCCCACGAAAAGGCGCCTGAAGCGCTGCCCGGCCTGTCGAACGGCCTGTACGAAGGCTTCAACGACAAGCTGCTCGACCTGCTTGCGCACAACATGCAGCTTCAGGCCCAGGCCGGCGCGGAAGTCATCGCGGTGATGGACACGGCCGCGGGCGAGATCGATGCGCAGACCTTCGGGACGAAAGTCGTGCCGGTGCTCGCGGACCTGCTCGCACGCTTCCGCAAGCTCGATCCGGCCACGCCGGTCCTCTACTACTCACGCGGCACGGGCCCAGCGCACTGGGACCAGCTCGCGGGCCTGCCGATCGCGGCGCTCGGCATCGACTGGCGGCACGACATGCCCGAGGTGCTGGCCAAATACGGCGACCGTTACGCGATCCAGGGCAACTTCGATCCGGAACACCTGCTGCTCCCCACCGAACAGCTCGAACCCCTGATCCGCGAGTTCCTGTCGCGCATGAAGGCCGTTCCGGCCGAGATGCGCCGCGGCTGGATCTGCGGGCTGGGCCATGGCGTGCTGCAAAAGACGCCGGAAGCCCACGTACGCCTGTTCCTGCGGCTGCAGCGCGAGTATTTCGCATGACGAAGGCCGACGTCGCGCTGCTGCGCAAGTACAACGTGCCGGGCCCCCGATACACGAGCTACCCGACGGTGCCGTACTGGGACCGCACGCCGACGGAAGCGGAATGGATCGACCGCGTTGCCAACGCCATCGCGGCCGACACGACCGGCGAAGGCGCGGCGCTCTACCTGCACATCCCGTTCTGCCGATCGCTGTGCACCTATTGCGGCTGCAACATGCGCGTGACGCGCAACCACGGGCTCGTGATGCCCTACGTGCAGTCGCTGGTGAAGGAATACGGCCTGTACCTCGACCGGCTCGGACGTTCGTCGATTGCCGTCGGCGAGATCCACCTCGGGGGCGGCACGCCGACCTTCCTGCACCCGGAGGAACTGGAAGCGCTGCTCGACGGCCTGCTGTCGCGCGCGAACGTGACGCAGTCCGCGTCGCTGTCGATCGAGGTCGACCCGCGCACGACGACCCGTGAACAGCTCGTTGTGCTGCAGAAGCGCGGCTTCAACCGCATAAGTCTCGGCGTGCAGGATTTCGATCCGCGCGTGCAGGACATCGTGAACCGCCTGCAGAGCGAGGAGCAGGTGCGCACGGTCACCGAAGACGCCCGCGCGCTCGGCTTCCGCAGCGTCAACTTCGACCTGATCTACGGCCTGCCGCTGCAGACGCTGGACAGCATCACCGCGACGATGGATGCCGTGGTGCGCCTGAAGCCCGACCGCATCGCGTTCTACGCCTACGCCCACGTGCCATGGATCAAGCCGAGCCAGCGCCGCTTCACCGAAGCCGACCTGCCCGAGGGCGACGCCAAGCGAGCACTGTATGAACTGGGTCGCACGCGACTCGAGGCCGCGGGCTACGTCGAGATAGGCATGGACCACTTCGCGCTGGCGACGGACGACCTCGTCATCGCCGCGCGCCAGGGTGGCCTGCACCGGAATTTCATGGGCTACACGCCGGCCTTCTCGCGTCCGCTGCTGGGTCTCGGGGTTTCGTCGATCGGTGATGCGGGCGATGCCTTCGCGCAGAACGAGAAGAACCTGCAGCTCTACGAGGAACGCATCGCGAAGGACGAGCTGCCGATCCAGCGCGGCCACCTGCTCGACGCGGAAGACGTCGCGCTGCGCGGGCACATCCTCGACCTCATGACGAAGCTCGAGACAGGCTGGTCGCAGGACCAGCGGTATACGCCCTTCCTCGACGGCGTGCCCGAGCGGCTGTCGGAGATGCAGAAGGACGGGCTGCTGGACGTGATCCGGCAGCACGGCGAGACGCGCATCCACGTGGCACCCGCGGGACGCGCCTTCCTGCGCAACATCTGCATGGCCTTCGACGCGCGCCTGATCCGCAAGGCGCCTGCGACGCAGCTGTTCAGCTCGACCGTCTAGAACGGCTTGAGGACGACGAAGTAGAGGATCGGCAGCAGGATCAGCAGCGGCAGCTCGTTGTACCAGCGCAGCGCCTTCGATGAAGGCATGGCGCCATCGACCTGCATGCGCTTCATGTAGACGCGCATCGTGACGTGGTACGCGACGAGCAGCACCACCATCACGAGCTTGGCGTGGATCCAGCCGCCGGCGCCGCGGAACCAGGCCAGCCACAGCGTGAGGCCGGAAGCGAGCGCGAACACCGCCATCATGCTCGTGAAGTGGTACAGCTTGCGCCCCATCACCTGCAGGCGGCGCACGTCCTCGCCGGCCTTACGCCCCTCGACGTAGTGCACGAAGATCCGCGGGAGATAGAAGATGCCGGCCATCCACGAAATGATGGCGAGCAGGTGGAAGACCTTCAGGTACAGCATGCGCGGCAGTGTACCCGCAGATCAGCGCCGGACGCCCCGGGTCGGCTCGGCATCGAGCGGATTTTCCGGCCAGTAATGTTTCGGATACCGGCCGCGCAGGTCCTTGCGCACGTCAGCATAGCTGCCGCGCCAGAACCCGCCGAGGTCACGCGTGATCTGCACGGGACGGCGGGCGGGGGACAGCAGCTTCAGGGTCACCGGCACGCGGCCACCGCCGATGCGCGGCGTTTCGGCCAGTCCGAAGACCTCCTGCAGGCGCACTTCGATGCAGGGCGCGTTGTCATCGACATAGTCCACCGCCACCTGCGTACCCGTCGGCACGGTGAGTCGGGCGGGCGCCAGGTTGTCGAGCTGGCGCTGCGCGGCATAATCCAGACGCGACAGCAGGGCCTCGCGCAGCGGCACCCGACCAAGCTGTGACAGTCGGTTGATGCCGTCGAGGTAGGGCGCCAGCCATTCCGGCATGGAAGCGACCAGGGACGCCTCGTCGAAGGGTGGCCAGCCGGCCGATACCTGCGGCAGGGCGGCAGCGAATCGGAGCCGCGCCAGCAGCGCCCTGGACGAATCGTCCCACTGCAGGGCGCCGAGCCCCCGCTGCTGCAGGGCTTCCACCATCGCGGCAGCCGCCATGCTCCCTTCGAGCGGCAGCGCGCGCTCCGCGAGGACCAGCGCGCCGAGCTTCCTCACGCGGCGCGCGACGACAGCCCCTTCACGCGCGTCGAAGCCGGACTGGGTTTCCTCAGAGATGTGTGCGCCGAGGACCCTTTCGAGCTGGGCGGGCGTCACGGGCGCCGCCAGCCTGATGCAAGCCTCGGCGGCTTCGGCATCGTCCAGGTCCACGGCAACGAGGAACGGCGCATTGCCCAGCGTGGACACCTGGTCCAGCCGCGCGCCGCGCCCTCCGGACAGGCGGTATCGACCCCCGGACGGCCCTTCGATCGCACCCCGGCGCTGGGCGATGCGATCGGGGAACGCCCAGGCCAGCAGTGCGCCGGCTTCATCGTCGGACCCTTGGCCCTGCCGCCCCTCGCCGGGCGGCGCGAACTGCCCCACCAGCTGGCGGACGCGCGCCAGCAATCCGCGATCGATGGCGGGCCCGCCCCCTTGGCGAAGTATTTCGAGGCGGGAACGCAGATCCGGATCACGCGCTCCGCGCAGCAGATCCCGTTCGGACAGCAGCGCGGCAAGCCGCGCCGCCAAGGCGCCCTGTCCTGACGCGCGGGCCTGCACCAGCATGTGCGCCAGCCGCGGATGCGTGCCCATCGCCGCCATCCGCCGGCCCTGTGCGGTGATGCGACCCTCGGCATCGATCGCGTCGAGTCCGCCGAGCAGCTCGCGCGCCTGCGCCAGCGCGGCCTGGGGTGGCGGATCGAGCCAGGCCATGGCACCGGCGTCGCGTGCGCCCCAGGCGGCGAGTTCCAGCGCCAGCGGTGCAAGGTCCGCGGTCATGATCTCCGGCGGCGTGAAGGCGGCGAGCGTCTGCTGCGAGCCCTCGCCCCACAGGCGGTAACAGATGCCCGGCGCAACACGGCCCGCCCGCCCCGCGCGCTGGGTGGCGGAAGCCCGCGACACGCGCTCGGTGACGAGCCGGCTCATGCCGGTGCCCGGGTCGAACACTGCACGGCGGACCAGACCGGCATCGAGGACGACACGTACGCCTTCGATCGTCAGCGAGGTCTCGGCGACATTGGTCGACAGGACCAGCTTGCGTTCGCCGTTGCGCGCCGGCTGCAGCGCCGCCTCCTGTGCGTCGAGCGCCAGCTCGCCGTACAGCTCGTGGATCACGAGGCCCGGCTCGCTCGGGCCTTCCTCGAGAAGCGCCCGGACACGACGGATCTCCGGCGCGCCCGGCAGGAAGGCGAGGATGTCGCCCGTCGTTTCAGACAGGGCACGCCGCAGTCCCGCCACGACCGGCGCCAGCTGGCGGGACAGGGGCACGTCGGGCTCCGGCAGCGTGGGCAGGCCGCGGCCTGCATACCGGATCTCGACGTCGAACTGCCGCCCCTCGGCCCGCAGGACCGGCGCCCCGCCGAGCAAGGCCGCCACGCCCGCGCCGTCAAGGGTCGCGGACATCACCAGGATCCGCAGGGACTCGGCGAGCGTCGCCTGGGACTCGAGGCACAGCGCGATCCCGAGGTCCGCGGCGAGGCTGCGCTCATGGAACTCGTCGAAGATCACGGCTGCGACGCCTTCCAGCGCCGGGTCCTCCTGCAGCATGCGGGTCAGCACGCCCTCGGTGACGACCTCGAGGCGGGTGCGTGCACTGACCCGCGTATCCAGCCGCATGCGATAACCGACGATGCCGCCCGGTGCTTCGCCGAGGCTGCGTGCCATGCGCGCGGCCACGGCGCGGGCCGCAAGTCGCCGCGGTTCGAGGAGGAGGATGCGTCCGTTCCGGGCCCAGGGCTCATCGAGCAGAGCCAGCGGCGCCACGGTGCTCTTGCCGGCGCCGGGCGGCGCCTCGAGCACCACGTTCCGCGACACCTGCAGCGCCCGCGACAACGCCGGCAGCACCGCGTGGATGGGCAGTTGCGGAGGCGTGTCGTGGCGGCCGGCGTTCATGCGCGCGCAATGATATGCGGGCCACTGGGTGCGGTCTGCTACCATCTCGCGCACTGGAAACCGCCACCGCATGCGCCCCGCACTCAAACTGACACTGGCCGGCGCCGCCGCGCTCACCATCGCCCTGGCCGTCGCAGTGGTCCTCAAGGGGGATCCGCGCCAGGGGCTTTCGCCGGAGGCGCCTCCGCGCGCCGAGACAGCGGCCACCCCTCCGGCGCCGCCGGAACCCGAGCCCCCCCCCGCACCGCCCCCGCGCGATGCGCTCGACGAATTCACGTCGATGCTTCTGGCCGAAGCCGAAGACACCTGGACGCCGGTGTTCGCCGAGGACGGAGACACCTACATCCCGCCCCGCCTGCAGTTCTTTACCGGGACGACGCGCTCGGGCTGTGGCAACGCCGTGGAAGGCGACGGAACGTTCTACTGCGCCTCGGATCGACGCCTGTACATCGACAAGGACTTCCACCACGGACTGGAAGAGCGCGGCGCGGCGGAAGGCAGCTTCGCGCAGGCCTACGTGATCGCCCATTCAATCGCGCACCACGTCCAGAACCTGCTGGGCATCGAGGAGCGGCTGCGACGCGAGGAAGCGCGCCTCGGTCCTGCGGGCCGGAAGGCCCTGCGCGTCCGGGCGGAACTGCAGGCGGACTGCTTCGCGGGCATCTGGGCGCAGCACGCGCGGCGTGAAGCCCCTGCCATCAAGCCTGCGGAACTGGACCTTGCACTGACCCTGCCGGCCACCATCGCCGTCGAACTGGCGAAGCGCCATGAGCCGGGCGTCATCGTCCCGGAAACCTTCGCGCATGGCACGCTTGCCCAGCGCCGGCAGTGGTTCAAGACCGGCTTCAAGCGTGGAATCGCGAAAGCCTGCAACACCTACGAGCAGCCGCGCCTTGCACCTGTGCCCGCATTGGCGCCCGCACCGGCGCCTGCTACCGATCCGGCGCTGTAGTTCAGCGCGTCACGACGGTCTCGATCGCTCGCAGCGAAAGCGCCCGCTCCCCGAAGGCATCCCGCAGGGCTCGCAGGTCCGGCGGCGCGTCCTGCCCCAGCAACACCGCGGCCTGGCTGCGCATCGACCGCCCGTGTTGCTGCAACAGGGTCTGCACGAGATCCGCATCGGCTGCGGCCAGGAGCGCGATCACGCGTTCCGCCCGGCCCAGCCTGTCGGCGAGCAGCGCTGCATCGGTGATCTCGCAGCCGGACTCATAGCGATCCGCGGCACCGAACCCGGCAGCGGCCAGCTTCTTCAGCAACGCCGGATCCAGCTTGTCGGCGTCGACCAGCACCAGTGCCGGAGCCCCCTCGCTGCTCAGGATCGCGACGGCCGCGGTCGCAGGCCCCGCTGCGGCGAGCGCCAGGCAGGCTGCAAGGCTCCGCAGGAACCGTCCTGCGCGGTGGCGATGACGAGTGGGTCGGTCCATGATCTGCTCCGGATATCGACGCTGGCAGCTTGCCAGCCCGCTGACCTCGCGACTATCGTTGCGAACGCAACTTTTGCCACCTCAGCCTTCAAGGACCCTTTCATGTCCCGTTACCCGGATACCGTGCAGTTCAACCGCTTGAACCGCCCCATCGGCGTCGAATGGACCGCCCGCAACCTTGAAGTGCAGGGCGAGATCCCCACCGAAATCCGCGGCGCTTTCTTCCGGGCAGTCCCCGATCCGGCGCTGCCCCCGCGCGACCCGATGGACATCGCCCTGTCGGGCGACGGCATGGTGAGCCGCTTCCTGATCGAGAACGGGAAGATCGACCACGACATCCGCTACGTGCGCACGCCGCGCTTCGAAGCGGAGCGAAAGGCGCGCCGCGCGCTGTTCGGCAAGTACCGCAATCCGTTCACCGACCTGCCGGAAGTGCAGGGCGTCGACCGCGCCGTCGCCAACACCACGCCGGTCTGGCATGCGGGCCGCCTGTTCATGACGAAGGAAGATGCGCGCGCCTACGAGGTGAATCCGCATACGCTTGAAACCATCGGCCGCCATGATTACTGGGGCCATCTGCGGTCCGAGACGATGACGGCACACGTGCGCGTCGATCCGGCGTCCGGCGAGATGTTCTTCTTCGGTTACGAGGCAGGCGGCCTGTGCACGGACGACGTGGCGTACTGCATCGCAGACAAGGACGGCAACCTCGTCTCCGAGCAGTGGTTCAAGCAGCCCTACCTCTCGACCATCCACGACTTCGGCATCACCGAAAAATACGCGGTCTTCCCGCTGTTCCCGACGCTCACCGACCTTGAACGCCTGAAGGCCGGCGGCGACCACTGGCAGCACGAACCGGACGGCGACAGCTGGATGGGCGTGATGCCCCGCTACGGCAACGTCAGCGAGATGCGCTGGTTCAAGGGCCCGAAGGGCGTGTCGGCCTTCCACTTCGTCAACGCCTTCAATGAAGGCGATGTCGTGCACATCGACATCTGCCTGACGAGCACGAATGCCTTCCCGTTCATGCACCGCCCGGATGACCCGTTCAACCCGATGACGATGACCGGCGGCCTCACGCGCTGGAGCGTGGACCTGTCCGACCCGAACGCCGAACTGCAGTCCCGCGTGATCGGACCGCCGGGTGATCTGCCGCGTCTGCGCGATGCGGACCAGGGACGGCCTTACCAGACCGTCTGGCTGCCGACCTACGACCCGCGGCTCGGCCCGCCGGTGTCCGGCGGCCCGGTCGGTTCCTGCTTCAATGCCCTGCTGTACGTGGACGTCACGACGGGCCAGGTGCTGGATGCCCTGACGCGCGGCCCGGGTTATGCCTTCAACGAGCCGGTGCACGTGCCGTCGAAGACGCCGGGCCATGCGGGCTGGATCCTTGCGGTGATCGACCACGAGATCGACTTCGAACGACACGAATCGGAACTCGTGATCCTGAAGGCCGATGCCATCAGCGCGCCGCCCGTTGCGGTCGTGAAGATGCCGGTGCCACTGCGACCGCAAGTGCACGGCTGGTGGGTGTCGGGCGAGCAGCTGGATACGTCCAAGTACCGCTGACATGAAAACGCCGCCCTCGGGCGGCGTTTTCCATCCGGCGCGGGCTGCGCTTCGGATCAGGCCGCGCGACGGCGGCGCGCCAGCCCCAAGCCCGCAAGGCCGAGTCCCATCAGCGCCATGGAAGCGGGTTCGGGAACATTGGTCGGGGCTCCGGTCGTGCCTGTCACTTTGAGACCTTCGGCGTCGCATTCGGCACCGCCAGTCTGCAACGCATGTGCCGCGCAGACAGAAAACAGCCCGCTTCCGTTGAATTTGGCCGGAAGCAGACTCCCCAACGTGGCGGGCAAACCCGAAACATTGATTGCGCTCGTACTATCGAAGCCGAAGAACAAGCTCCACAGGAGCTCGTCGTCATCGAAATAGTTGAACGCCACTCCATCAAAGGGAGTCCCGCCGGGGTTGGAGTCATCGAAAACCAGCACGTTGGTGAAGCGAGCCGGAGGCGTCGGTTCACAAGGGTTCGGCGATGCGCAGGACCCGCTGCCAGCCAACACGGTCATGAAGAGACCGGACTGCGGCCCGGCATACAGACCGGGGATGCCTGTGGATCCTACCGTGGCGCCCGGGCGCCGTTATCTAGCGACGCAACTGCGTTATGGCAAACCAGCCCCACGCCGCAAGAAGCAGCAGGCCGCCCAGCGGCGTGACGAACCCGAGGAAGCGCGGTGCGCCGGCGAGCATGAGGTAGATGCCACCGCTGAAACAGACGATGCCGGCGACGAGCAGGCCCGCGACGGTCTT
Organism: Pseudomonadota bacterium; assembly: GCA_041168985.1. GTDB lineage: Bacteria > Pseudomonadota > Gammaproteobacteria > Steroidobacterales > Steroidobacteraceae > ZC4RG30. Next base: position 36,478 of record JBEEKA010000207.1, read on the forward strand.
CAGTGCCGGCAGGTCGTCACTGCGCATGAGCACGCCGATCGCGAGCAGGCCCAGCGCGTTGAACAACTGGTAATTCACCGCTGTGTGCAGCGACGCAAGCTGCCTCGGCTCGAGCACCTTCTGCAGGGCATGGGACGCCAGCGCCCCGACGACGATGCCACCTGCGATCAGCAGTCCCGCGATGCCCAGCACGCGTGTGCCGTTCATCGCGGCCGGCCCTTTCCGCCCGACTTGCCTTGCGGACCACCCTTGCCCTTGAACGGGCCTCGTGACGGACCTTTCGTTGCGCCCGGCTTGCCGGCGCCCGCGGCGCGCGGCGTGTGCGGCAACCCGGTGTGCTGGGTGCGGAACGGCTGCTTGCCTGGGGTGCGCTGCGTGCCGTGCTTGTAGCCGGTGCGCGCGCCTTCGGCCGCATCGCCCGTACCTTTGGGCTGGTACGCGGGGATCAGGTGCTGCGGGCCGTTGCCGATGAGGTTCGCACGGCCCATGCGGCGCAGCGCCTCGCGCAGCACGGGCCAGTTGTTCGCATCGTGGTAGCGCAGGAAGGCCTTGTGCAGGCGGCGCTGCCGGAGGCCCTTGGCGACCGGCACGTTTTCGCTGTCTCGCGTCACGCGATGCAGCGGGTTCTTGCCGCTGTGGTACATCGCGGTGGCCGAAGCCATCGGCGACGGCAGGAAGGCCTGTACCTGGTCCGCGCGGAAGCCGTGTGTTTTAAGCCAGATCGCGAGCTCCAGCATGTCTTCATCGGTCGTGCCCGGATGGGCCGCAATGAAGTACGGAATGAGGTACTGCTCCTTGCCCGCTTCCTTCGAGTACTTGTCGAAGAGTTCCTTGAAGCGGTAATAGGTGCCCACGCCCGGCTTCATCATCTTCGACAGCGGCCCTTCGCGGACATGCTCCGGCGCGATCTTGAGATAGCCGCCGACATGGTGCTGCGCCAGTTCCTTCACGTACTCGGGCGATTCGATCGCGAGGTCGTAGCGCACGCCGGAGGCGATCAGGATCTTCTTGATGCCGGGCAGCGCGCGCGCCTTGCGGTACAGCTCTATCAGCGGCGAGTGGTCCGTATTGAGGTTCGAGCAGACAGTCGGGAACACGCAGGATGGCAGGCGGCAGCTCTTCTCGATCTCGCGGCTCTTGCAGGCGATGCGGTACATGTTCGCCGTCGGCCCGCCGAGGTCCGAGATCACGCCGGTGAAGCCGGGCACCGTGTCGCGGATCTGCTCGATCTCCTTGAGGATCGAGCCTTCGCTGCGGTTCTGGATGATGCGTCCCTCGTGCTCGGTGATCGAGCAGAAGCTGCAGCCGCCGAAGCAGCCGCGCTGGATCGCGATCGAGAAGCGGATCATCTTGTATGCCGGGATTTCGGCATTGCCGTAGAACGGATGCGGCCGCCGTTGGTACGGCAGTTCATAGACGAGATCCATCTCGCCCATCGCGAGCGGGATCGGTGGCGGATTCAGCCAGACGTCCGTGTTGCCGTGGCGCTGGACCAGCGCACGCGCATTACCGGGGTTGGCTTCCAGGTGCAGGATGCGCGAGGCATGCGCGTACAGCACCGGATCGCGCTCCACCACGTCGTAGTCCGGCAGGCGGATGACGCTGCGCTCGCGGTCGGCGGTCTTCACGCGCCGCACGAACTTCACGACCGTCTCCGGCGCATGCGGCTCGATCGGTTCTTCCGTCTCACCCGCCTGCGCCGGCTTGCCCGGCTCCATCGCATAGGGATCGATGGGCGGATTCAGGGGACCCGGCGCATCGAGGTGGGTCGAATCGATCTCGATGTAGTCCGCGCCGTGGCCGCGACGGATGAAGGCCGTGCCGCGCAGGTCCGTGATCTGCTCGATGCGTTCGCCTTCGTCGAGCCGACGCGCGATCTCGGTGATCTGCCGTTCGGCGTTGCCGTAGACGAGCAGGTCCGCCTTCGCATCCAGGAGGATCGAGCGGCGCACCTTCTCGGACCAGTAGTCGAAGTGCGCGATCCGCCGCAGCGAGGCTTCGATGCCGCCGATGATCAGGGGCACGTCCTTGAAGGCTTCGCGCGCACGCTGTGCATAGACGATGACGGAGCGATCCGGCCGCTTGCCCGCTTCACCGCCTGGCGTGTACGCATCGTCGCTGCGGATGCGCTTGTCCGAGGTGTAGCGGTTCACCATCGAATCCATGTTCCCGGCCGTGATGCCAAAGAACAGGCGCGGGCGCCCCAGTGCGCGGAAGGCCTCCGGCCCCTGCCAGGCCGGCTGCGCGATGATGCCGACCCGGTATCCCTGGGCCTCCAGCAGTCGGCCCAGGATCGCCATGCCGAAGCTGGGGTGGTCCACGTAGGCATCACCCGTCACGATGATGATGTCGCACTGTTCCCAGCCCAGCGCCTCCATTTCGGCGCGCGACATCGGCAGGAAGGGCGCAGCGGGACGCGGCCTCGGTGCGGCGACGGCGAGCGGACGGGGGGCGGGGGCGGAAACCTGTGGCATGGCAGGCATTCTACTCCGCGACTAGTTGCCGCCGTCCGTCCAGTGGAAGCGGTGCAGCAGCCGGTGGAGAACGGGCGTGAACAGGACCGCGGCGGTCACCAGGAACAGCAGCCCCGAGTACAGCGCATACAGCCCCGCGAAGACCTTCCCGGACACGGTATGGGGCAGGTCCACCGGGCCCATGCCCCCGAGAAGCATTGCTGCATTCAGGAAGGCGTCGACGGCGGGCAGGCGCTCGAAGTGCATGTATCCGAGCATGCCGATCAGCAATGAACCCAGGATCAGGAGCAAGGCCGCGACTCCGTGGCCCATGACCCTGCGGACGAAGGCCTGGCGGGGTATGGGCCGCTGGTGCCGGGCCTCGTACACCGGATCAGTATTCCCTGAATCCGTCGCGATCGGCCTGCGGGCTCGGGAAGTGCTGTCCGGTGCGGAACACCGGACGCTGGCCATAAGGCACGGCCATCAGCACGGCTTCCACCTGGCTGATCTTCCCATCGGCATTGATCTGGAAGAGTTCCTGCGTGCTCCAGGTCCAGGGCCCGGTATTCCGGACGGCCACTTCGCGGCCATCTTTCAGGGGGTACTGACGGATGGACGCGTCGTGGTCAAAGAAGACCGCCGCATAGACCAGACCGCGTTCCTCGTCGATCGCGAGGATGCGGCGGTTCCGCAGTCGCGTGTCGTCGCGGTAATAACCCAGGCCGAAGGCTTCGCGGCAGCTGAAATGCATGCCATTTGGCTGCGTGCCCGGCGGCAGCGCGCGACCCGAGGTCTGCGTGCCGTTCTCGAGTCGCAGGCAGTCGTCGGCGAACGGGGGTACTTTCTCGCCGCGATTGTTCTCGAGTCCGGTGTAGTAGCTGTTCGCAATGGCCGCGAGTTCGGTTCTCGACCGACGCTGCTCCGCAGACAGGGCCGTCAGGAACTGCCGGCGCGGGACGTCCCCAAGCTGGTCTTCGCGCAGGTTCGCCGGCGTGCCGCTGCCCGTCGTGTCGCTGAGGCGCGCGACCTGCGAATCGATCTCGGTGATTTTCCCGTCTTTCACCTGGAGGAAACTGGCGAGCAGCACGGGTGCCCCGTTCTCCTGCAGCTTCGCGTAGAGCCCCACCGTCTGCCAGGTCGTGTCCGCCACCACGAGACGGTAGCGGCCTCGCCCGCTTGCCGTACGCCACAGACCATCCGGCAGCGGCAGCAGGACATTGTTTTCCGCATAACGCACGGTCCGTGCGAGCGGCGCCTTCGCGGGATCCCGCGTGGCCAGCGCCTCGAGATACCGGTCCGCAATGGCCTCGAGGCAGGCCCTGTCGCAAGGCGACGCCAGCGCGGTCGCCGGCTCGGCGCAGAACACTGCCACCACTGCAAGTGGCGCGACCCGCCGCATTACTTCGGCTTGCGGAACTTGAAGACGAACTGGTCCGTCTTCCCGCGGACGCCGGTCTCCCGGACTGCCAGCGTGCGCGCATCGCCGGGGTTGTGGAGCGCCGGGCTCTCTTCCACGAAGATGAAGCCCGCGGCGATGACTTCCTGCTTCACGAAGGCGGGCTCGATGCGGTGGAGCGTCGACGTGGTGCTCTTGCCGGATCCCACGGGCGCGGCATGGTCGATCACGATATACGTGCCGCCCGGCTTCAGGTTCGCGTAGATCCACTTGTTGAACGCACCCAGGTCCGCGTTCGGCCGGTTGTGCAGGTCGTGGTAGTTCAGCGACGTCCACAGGACATCCAGCTTTTCGGGGAGCGGCGTGCCGGTATCCATGACGCCGACCTTCACGTTCGCATAGTGCGGGTCGGCGGCGATGGCTTTCACGGCAGCAGCGAAGTCCGGCATGGTCGCCGGCGCATCGGGTGCTCGCGGCGGCGCAAGCCCGTAGACCGCGCCTTTCGCGCCCACGATCTGGCTGAAGAGACGCGTGAAATAACCGGCGCCAGGCAGCAGATCGCCCACCTTGTCACCGGCCTTGATGCCTGCGAAGGCCAGCAGATCCGCCGGCTTGCGGTCAGGGTCGCGCACGCGGTCGGTCTCGGGCCGCGCCTTGTCGGCGATGGAGGCCGCGACCGCCGCCGGCACACCGGTGCCCGGCGCGCCGCGCGTCGAGGCGCAGCCCGCAGCCAGTGCCAGCACGGTTGCCAGGGCCGAGGTGGCCAGCAATGTCATCGACTTGTTCATGGGCAAGCGGCTCCTGTCACGGGGTATCGCCGGACTCTATCAGGAAGTGCCGGGGGAACCAGCGGTGCAGATGAGGCAGCGCATCGTGGAGCGAGTCCATCACATGCAGGCTGCGTGCTGCGACATCCGGCGCCGGCGGACGCAGGTCCGGCACGATGACCAGCGAAGCGCCGGCCGCCAGCGCCGCGCGCGCGCCGTTCTCGCTGTCCTCGAATGCCACGCAACAGTTCGCCGGAATGCCCAGTCGCTCGGCCGCCAGCCGGTACACCGCAGGGTCCGGCTTGCCACGCATGACTTCGTTGCCACCGGCCACCGCGTCGAAATGCTTGAGCACGCCGACGGCGTGCAGTCGATGCCGGATCTCTTCCGCGCCGGAGGACGAGGCCACGGCACGGGGAATCCCCCGTTCCTTCAGGCGGACCAGCAGTTCGACGACACCTGTCTTCAACGGAAACACCGGCGCACTGCCGCCGACGGACAGTCGTTCGAGCACCCTTCCGCGCAGGCGGGCGTAACGTTCGGGACCACCCAGCATCTCGGTAAAGAGCAGGTATGACTCCTGGGCCGCACGGCCGATGACGGCCGTATAAACCTCGGCAGGTATCTCGACTCCCTCCTCCGCGGCAGCGGCGGTCCAGGCATTCATGATGACGCGCTCGGAGTCGAGCAGCAGACCATCCATGTCGAAGAGCACGGCGTCGAACATGGGGGGCTACGGTACCATGCAGCGGTGAACGCTCCGCCTTCCACCAACCGCATCCACGATGCCGCGCATGAGCGACTCGTCCTCGGCGCCGTGACGGTCCTGGCTGTCGCGGGCCTGGGCAGCGGCATGTCCCAGCGCGTGATGGACCCCCTGCTGCCGCGGCTCGGCGCGGAGTTCGGCGTGCCGGTCGCGTCCGCCGCGTGGGTCATTACCTGTTTCTCGCTGGGCTATGCCCTGAGCCAGCTGTTCTTCGGCCCTGTCGGCGATCGCTTCGGCAAGCTGCGCGTGATCACCTGGGGTTGTGGAGGCTGCGCGATCGCGACGCTGGCCTGCGCTGTCGCACCGAACCTCGGCAGCCTTGTCGGCGCGCGCGTCCTGGCCGGCGTGATGTCGGCGGCGCTGATACCGCTTGCCATGGCCTGGATCGGGGACGCCGTACCCTACGAGCGGCGCCAGCCGGTGCTGGCCCGCTTTTCAGTCGGTCAGATCCTGGGCGTCGCACTGGGCCAGCTGCTGGGCGGGCTCTCCGCGGATCACCTCGGCCGCCACGCCCCCTTCCTGTTGATCGCCGCGCTGTTCACCACCAGCACGCTCCTGTTGCAGCGGATGCGGGGCCCGCTCGACGCGGGCCTTGGATCTCGACAGGGCGCGGTCCGCAGGGCCGGGCTGTTGCGTGAGTTCCTGCTGGTGCTGCACGAGCCCTGGGCGCGGACGGTGATGCTGTCAGTCTTCCTCGAAGGCGGCTTCGTGCTCGGCGCCTTCGCGTTCTTCGCGACCCACCTGCACCGGACATTGGGCATCTCACTGACGCTCGCCGGCTCCGCCGCCATGTTGTTCGGACTGGGTGGACTGGTGTTCGCCTTCTCGGCGCGCCACCTGCTGGGTCGCATCGGAGAGCTCGGCCTGGTCAGCATCGGCGGCGTGATCGTGCTGCTGGCGATGCTCGTCGTGGCGCTGGCCCCGGGCCTGCCAGTCGTCGCCGCGGCCTGTTTCCTGATGGGCCTCGGTTTCTACATGCTCCACAACACGCTGCAGACCAATGCGACGCAGATGGCCCCGGAGCGTCGGGGTGCGGCGGTCGCTGCCTTCGCGCTGAGCTATTTCCTCGGCCAGGCGCTGGGCGTGGCCGTCGCCGGGCAGGCCCTGCGGCCGCTCGGATCAACCGGCATGATCGGCGTCGCGTCGATCGGCGTCTTCCTGACGGCGATGAACTTCGCGCGCCTGCGCAAGGCGCGAGGCCGACATCAGTAGCGCGGGACGCGCGCGCCTCAGCGGCCCTTGCCCACCGCCAGCAGCAGCACGCCATGCGCCGGCACGCGGGCCTCGAAGCCTTCGCTCAGGGCGGCAAGGTCCTTCTGGCGCCAGAGGTCGCGCAGCGCGACGCCGGCGGTCAGCTCCGGCACGCGCCCGGCGATCTTAAGGCTGCGGAATGCCTCGCCGAAGTTGAAGACGCCCACGGCCTTGCGGCCGTCCGCGAGTTCACGTTCCCAGATTTCCCAGCCATCGCCGCTCCAGGCCTTGCGTGCCGCCCGACCCAGCGGGTCCTGGTTGACCGCCATGACTTCATCGTTCACGAGCAGGTTGCGCGTAAACGCGTCGAGGCGCGTCAGGTCATTGCCGAGCAGCAGTGGAGCCGCCAGCAGCGACCAGTAGCTGATGTGAGTGTACTGCTCGTCCGGCGTGATGCGGGTCGGATGCAGTTCGCCGCCCCAGCCCACTTCGCCCACGACCAGCATGTCAGGATCGTTCCAGCGACCAGGTCCCGCGAACGGCGCCGACTTGACCTGCGCTTCCATGATCTCGCGCACCAGTCGCCAGCTGTCTTCGATGTCACCGGTCGTGCGCCAGAGGCTGCCGCCCACCTCACGGCCCCAGTTCCACACGTCGGCGCTGCCGTACTGGCACAGGCTGAACACGATGTCCCGTGACTGCGCCGCCAGCGCCTTGCCCATGATCTCGTAGGGTTTGCGGTGATCGGCTACCGACGGGTTCTTGGGCAGGTTCGTCGTTTCGTAACTGCAGAGGTCATACTTCAGGTAATCGACGCCCCAACTGGCCCAGGTGTCCGCGTCCTGCCGCTCGTGACCGAGCGATCCGAGGAACCGACCGCAGGTCAGCGGACCCGGGGAAGAGTAGATGCCGAAACGCAGACCCTTCGCATGCAGGTCGTCGCTGAGCGCCTTCATGTCCGGGAACTTCGAGTTCGTGCCGATGGAGCCATCGGCATTTCGCTGCGCGGATTCCCAGCCATCGTCGATATTGACGTACGTCCAGCCATGGGCTGCAAGGCCCGTGCTGACCATGGCGTCCGCGACGGCACGAACCTTGGCCGCATCGACCGCAAGGCCATACACATTCCAGCTGTTCCAGCCCATCGGCGGCGTCAGGGCGAGCATGTCGCCCACTATCAGCGTCAGCACGCGTTGCGCCTCGCCCAGCGCGTTGGAGGCCGTCAGCGTGATGCGGTATTCACCCGCCATCGCGACACGGCCGGAAATCACGCCCTGCGCCGGGTCGAAGGCGAGGCCCGCCGGCAGATCGCGCGCGCCGAGCTTGAGCGGTGATCGGCCAGTGGCCGGCAGGCGGTAGTAGATCGGGGAACCGGGCCGCGCACCCAGGACCGTAGCGCCATTGATGCGCGGCCTGGCCGATTCAGCGGGCGTCAGCAGATAGGGCAAGTTCAGCACCGATCGCCCCACTGCACCCGTCTTCGCTTCGGTGAAGGTGTAGCGCACTTCGATGCCTGCGCGCTGCGGCGCCTGCACGGGAAGATCGATGCCCGAATTCGGGGCCACGGCCACGCCACGGCTGCCACGCGACAGCACCTTACCGCTGTCGGCGTCAAAGACCTCTTGATCGAGGCGGCCCTGCATCGCAACCGGGAAGCTGTTCGCCCAGTGCACGCTGGCCTTCACGATCGGCCCCGCGTAGTCATAGCGGGTCTTGCCCGTATCCGGCTTAAAGCCTTCGACGATCTCCGCGAGGCGAAGCGTCGGCATGTCGCGGTAGAAACCACCGCCACCGGATCCGTCATAGAGTCGGATCGCGATGACATTGTCCTCGTCCCAGCGCACGAGGCCGCTCGAGACGCCCACGTCGTACTCGCGCAGGCCGTTCCAGCGCGTCGCATAGCCGCGTGGGTCCCCGGGCATCTGGCCCATGGCACCGATCTTCACGCCATTGAGGAAGGTCTCGTCGACATCATCGATGCTGGACAGATAGATGCGCAGCCGCTCGGCCCATTTAACCGAAGACTTGAGGCTGGACGGGATGCGCACATGGATGCGGTACCAGGCGTAGCCGTCGTAATCCTCGAAACCCTGCTTCTCGAAATTCAGGGTCGTCGACAGCTCCGCCCATTTGCTGTCGTCGAAGTCTGCCCGCGCCCGCGCCATGTCGTCGCCCGTGGCGAATTTCGCCCGGGGCAGCTCGATGACGCCCGTTGAGGCGGCACTGGCCACGGAGGTCGAGACACCGAGTCCGGCCAGCAGCGCTGCAACAAGGGACCTTCGCATGACAGATATCCTTTGATTCACATGCCCCGTGGGGCGATCAGGACAACGGCACTCCGCGCAGGCACGGTAAAGCCCACTACGCCCCCGCTGTTGGCCGACGTGCTGCCTGAGTCGCCCAGTGCCGCGTTGAATGTGGCGCCAGGACAGTGGGTTTGCTCCGTGACACTTCGGCGGCTCTGGCTGTAATTGATGGCAATGGCTGCGCAGAAGCTGGCGTCCTGACGTGTCAGCCGGAGGGTCGGTTCGCCGGCGGTCGACTGCAGGCTGATGTCGCCACGACCGATAACGGGGTACGTATTGCGGAGCTGCAGGAGACTCCGATAGACCCGCAGCAATGACTGGCTGTCACCCAACTCGTCGGCGACATTCTGCTGCGTCGAATTGCCCGCCAGCCGACGAAACGGTTTGGTCGTGCTGAATCCGGCGGCCAGGGAATCCGCCGTCCAGCTCATCGGCACGCGAAGGGCTGCGTCGCCGCTGAGGCTGCTGCCGTTGGCGATCCCGATTTCCTCGCCGTAGTACGTGAATGGCGTTGCGGCGCCCAGGAGATACGTTGAGGCCAACAGGCGATAGCTCTGCTGGTCGCCGTTCAGCCGATTCCACACGCGGTCACCCACGAAACTGTCGTGATTGCCGAGGAGCAGCGGCATGCGGTCTGCCAACGGGTCCCGCAGAAAGGTATCGAGGTTGGGGTCGACGACGCCGGACTGAACGGAGGCATACAACGGTGCCACGGCCTGGAAGCCGAAAGCGCGTCCGCAGGACGTCGTCGCGGAATACGCCGCTTCGGCGCCGGGGGCTTCGCAGACCATCAGGCGGTTGGGGTAGCTTCCGATGACCGCCGCCATGGCGTTGAGAAGCGGGTGATTTCCCGGCGCGTTCTGCCAGATGCTCGCGTCGTCCTCGAACAGGACCGTGACGGCATCGAAACGAAAGCCGTCCACGCCGCGGTTCAGCCAGAAGCGCAGATTGTTCTTGTGGAAGGCGACAACATCGGGATTGTGCAGGTTGAAATCCGGCATGTTGGTCGCGAAGACGCCGTAGTACCAGCCGTTGCCGTTGTTGTGCCAGGGGTCACCGCCGAAGCCGCTCCATCCCGACGGATGGCTGTCGCGCCACACGAACCATTCGCGCCTGGCATTGGACACACCAGCCGAGGCGTCCAGGAACAGGGGGTTGGTGCTGGCGGCATGGTTCATCACGTAATCAAGGATCACGGCCATGCCACGCGAATGCGCGGCCGCAAGCAGCTGGTCGAAGTCAGCGAGCGTGCCGTAGTCGGGCTCGATGGCGCGGTAGTCCTCGACGGCATAGCCATGATCATGGTCCGCGCTGCGAAACACCGGCATCAGCCACAGGGCCGTGAAACCCTGCTGCTTCAGATAGTCGAGGCGGGAGATCAAACCCTGCAGGTCGCCCACGCCGTCGCCATCGGAGTCCTGGTAACCGCGGACATAGATCTCGATGACATTTGCGTGCGACGTCCAGTCCGCCGGGAGACCGCTTCCCTTTGGCAAGGCTGCGATCGGCGTCAGGTCGAGCGCCGAGGAGGCGTTCCCGAGTTGCGCCAGCGCAGCTCTGGCGGCTGACTCGGTGGCGAAAGGGGACGCCACCGAGTCCTGCACGATCCATGCATCATAGCCAAAGGTCTGCGGCACGAAGGACTGATCCGCGACGGGACTCTTCAGGTCCCCGTTGTGCAGGATGAAGTTGACGGATTTCGCCGGGTCGGCGACAGGCACGACGAAGACGGCCACGCCGTTTTCGATGCGATCGAAAGTGCGGGGACTGTTCCAGCTCGTCGCGGCCGATGCGGCGATTCCGTCACCCCAGAGGTGCAGACCCCAGCCATCGTAGGCCGCTGTGGCCCGCAGGTAATGGAGGGTAACGGTCCTGACCTGCGGAGGCGCGCTCACGGGCACCGCAGAACCTCCACCGCATGAGGCAATGATCAGCGAGATCGCCGCTAGGGTCGGCACCGATATCCAGCTCGACAGTAAGCGGCGATTCAGCATCGTTCGACGCAGGATCACCTTGTCGATGCCCAGCCGGCGAACACCTGCGCCTGATCGCTGAAGTTCACGGCGCAGCGGTCCATGAACTCCGCGATCTTCTGGTCGCGATACAGGTCGCCCCGACCGGGCTGTTCAGGCGCAAGTTCCGGGAACACGCCATATCCGGCGAGGAGGCAATGCCATGACGTTACGCTGAAATGCGTCTGGATTTCCTGGCGGCGCAGTTCCTGCACCAGGTCTTCCTGGCGGTACCAGACATCCAGAATCCGGCGCAGCGAATCCGACAGGTGGTTGTTGCTCCGGTTTGCCCGCCAGTACTCGCTGTCGTCCCGAGTATTCATCCGGTAGTGGGCGACGATGTAGTCGCGGACGTGTTCGAAGCGTGCCGCGATCTGCCGGTTGTAATGCTCCCGGTACTGCGGCGTACGCCCACCCTTTTCGAACGCTTCGATGAACGACTCGATGGAGGTCTGCACCAGATGGAGCGCCGTCGCCTCGAGCGGCTCGATGAAGCCCTGGGACAAGCCCAGGCCGAGGCAGTTCGCGTGCCAGTGCTCCGCGACCTGGCCGACGCGCATCTTCAGGTGCCTGGCCTCTACGTCATCGGCGACCTGGAGCCGTGCCCTGAGTTCCCGTTCCGCCTGCTCCGCGGTAATGAAGTCCGAACTGTAGACATAGCCATTGCCCGTCCTGTGGGTCAGCGGGATCTGCCAAGCCCAGCCAGCCGTCAGGGCGGCAGACACCGTCTGCACGGGCAGGGGGTCCATGGCAGGCGTCGGCAGGACGACCGCGGCATCATTGAACAGGTTTTCACGGAAACTCTGAAAGCCGACGCCTAGGGTCTTCTGGAGCAGTACCGACTGGAAGCCGGTGCAGTCGACGAACAGGTCGCCGTCGATACGCTCGCCCTGCACGGTGATCAGGTGGGTAATGTCGCCATTCCCGGCCCTTTCCACGCACGCCACCTGTGCCGCGCGATGGATCACACCCAGCGACTGGGCGTGCGTCCTGAGGTAGGCGCCCAGCAGGGCGGAATCGAAGTGGTATCCGTACTGGATGTCGAAGGGAAAGCTGTACGACGGCAGGGGCGCCTTGAACTGGCGCGCAAGCAGTCCGTTGAGCAGGAAATCGTCGGGACGCGTATTGACGTCCAGACCCAGCCGGCGCGTGCGGCAATTCACGTGGAACGCCTGCGTCGTGAAGGTGTCGGTCTGGGAGATGAACGGATGTGCGTAGCTGGCGATGCCAGACGCCGGACTCCATCCTTCGAAGCTGATGCTGAGCTTGTAGGTGGCGTGGCAGGCCGGCATCCAGTCCCGCTCCGCTATGCCCATGGCCTCGAAGAAGCGCCGCAGCGTGGGGGTCGATCCTTCTCCCACGCCGATGATGCCGATGTCAGGCGACTCGACCAGCGTCACCTGCGCAACACCCGGGCCCCACTGCTTCGCAAAAAAGTTGGCGGCCATCCAGCCAGCCGTACCGCCTCCGACGATGACTATCCTGAGCTGGGCTGCCATGCGCTCAGGCACCCACGTAGCGTTTCAGGAACTCCCGATGCGGGAGCATCTGCGGCAAGGGTTTCCGCTTGGCCGCGTACAGCTGGCCCAGGCGGAGCCTGAGCTCCGCATCAGGCAAGGAATCGGCCGCCGGATGATAGTCACCCGGCACGATGCCTTGGCCCATCATCACCTGGACCCAGGACGAGTCTCGAAAGATGTCCTGCGCATCATTGAAGATGTTCCCGGACTCGCGGAACAGGTCGATTTTCTGCTGCAGCCTGTCTGGAATCGGCATGGTGCGCAGATGCTGCCAGAACGGGGAATCGTCCCGTTCGTTGGCGTGGTAGTGCAGGATGATGAAATCCCTGATCGTCTCGAATTCCTGCTTTGATTCTTCGTTGAACCGCTCGACCGCCGCGGGCGATATTCCGTCGTGCGGGAACAGCCGCATCAGGCGCACGGCCGCGGACTGGATCAGGTGGATGCTCGTGGATTCAAGGGGCTCGAGAAAGCCGCTGGAAAGACCGATGGCAATGACGTTCCCGTGCCACTGCTTGGTGGTCCGACCGGTGCGGAACCTGATCAGGCGCGGCTCCGCAATGGCTGCGGCTGGCAGGTTGGCCAGCAACGTGTCCATCGCCTCGTCGTCCTTCATGAACTGCGAGCTGTAGACGATGCCGTTGCCGGTCCTGTGCGTCAGGGGGATCTGCCATTGCCAGCCCTTGGCGTGGGCGATGCTGCGGGTGTAAGGAACCAGCGTGCCCGCGCTTTCCGACTGCACCGCGATGGCCCGATCGGACGGTATCCAGTGGCTCCAGTCCTCATACCCGACGCCGAGCGCCTGTTGCAGGAGAAGGCCGCGCAGGCCGGTGCAGTCGACGAACACGTCGCCCTGGATCTCGACGCCACTGGCAAGCTGCAGCGTGCGGACGTGGCCGCTGTCCGGACCAAGGACCACCTGCCGGATCTCGCCTTCGACGCGCCTGACGCCGGCGCCCTCTGCAAGCCTGCGCAGGTAACGCCCGTACAGCGCGGCATCGAAGTGGTAGGCGTAAGGCATGTCCAGGATCGGATCGCTGGTCGCGATCTTGTTGAACGTGCCGGCCTCACAGCACAGGTAGTTCAGGTCGTAGTCCCAGATCGTACCCGGGTCGCCCAGTCGGTTCGCGCGAGCCAGGTAATTCTGGAACGTGCAGAAACCCATGGATGCGCCCGGTGCGCCGAAGGTGTGGTAGTAACTCTCGCCCCGGCGCTTCCAACCCTCGAAGCGGATGGCGAGCTTGATGGTGCCGTGGGTCTCGCGGAGCAGTTCACGCTCGTCCAGGCCAACGTAACGATTGAACGTCTGGATGGGTGGAATCGTCGCTTCGCCCACGCCGACGATTCCGATCTGGTCGGATTCGACCAGCTCGACCTCGACTGCCTGGCCCAGCGCGCGCTTCGCCAGCAGCGCGGTCATCCAGCCTGCGGTGCCTCCGCCTGCAATGACAAGCTTCCTGGTCGCCATGAATTCCTCCCCCAAAAAAAAGCCCCGGGGAAACCCCGGGGCTCTCGCCAGCCAACTGGCAGTCGTCTCCGTGATTACCGCAGAGTGTAAGTCACGTTCAGCAGGTAGACGGCGCCGAATTGACGATTGCGCGTGACCAAGCCGTTGCCGTCGAGGTTGATGTCGCCTTCGTTGGTCAGGTTGGTGCCCTGCAGGGACACCTTCACGCCGTTCAGCATCGCCGGGCCGTTCTTCGAGAAGTCGTACCCGATCTGCGCGTCGACCACCGTGGTGCCAGCTCGAGTCGCGTCAGCGATCTTGTTCGAGCCACCACGCTCATAGGTCGCGTAGTCGCTGCGCTTGTTCGCCGCGACGCGGGCCTCGAAGCCACCACGCTCGAAGTAGGCCGTCAGCGAGTACACATGCTTGGACTGACCGATGATCGGCTTGCCGTTGTCGAGCTTGCCGTCGTTGTAGGCCGCCGAACCGGCGATACCAATGCCATCGAGCACGTCGCTCACGAGACGCAGCGGGATGCTGGCGGTCAGTTCGGCACCGTTCAGGTGGCCCTTCAGCCCGTCGACGTAGCTGCTGAAGTAGCCTTCGGCAGTACCATTGTGGAACGGGATGATGTGCGCGCCAGCGTTGTACGTGGTGCCGTTGATGACCGTTCCGTTGACCAGCACCGTGCGGTCGTGGAAGCCCGGGATGTAGTAGTTCGCGCCGCCGTTGGTCGCATCGTGGCTGAAGTCGATGAGTTTCTGGCCTTCATCCGTCCAGTTGACGAGGTTCTTGCGGAACACCGTCGCCGACACGTAACCGTCCTTCGCGAAGTACCACTCGTAGGAAAGGTCGAAGTTCTCGGACTCCAGCGGACGCAGCGTCGGGTTGCCCTGGGACTTCGACCACGGCGTTCCAACCGAGATGCCGTTGACCATGTAGGACTCGATCTTGTCGATGTTCTGGTCGAACTTGACGAAGCCGGAGGCCTTCAGCTGGTCCATGCGGGCCCGGCTGATGGTCTTGCTCGCGGCGAAACGCAGGAACTTCGTTTCGTCGATTGCCAGATTCAGGTTCAGGCTCGGCAGGAAGTTGCTGTACGAGGCGCCGCCGGAGATCTGGCAGGACGCGTCCAGCTTCGGGGCCCACGGCGTGGATCCCGCAACCAGGCAGGTGTTGAGGTTCGAGTTGACGATGCCCAGATAGCCATCGGAATGCTGGTTGGTGTGGACGTACTGGAAACCGACGTTTCCGAAGAAGTCCTTGCCGGCCAACTGGTTCTTGAAGTCCGCCTTCGCGTAGAAGGTCGAGACCTTTTCCTTGACGCTGAAGGTGTCGCCAAGACGATCCGGCTCGAGGTAATCGGCGGGCGTCAGCGCATAGTAGCCATCGCGGTACGGCGCGAAGCCGTCATAGGCCACGACCTTGCCCAGGCCCGCCCACGTCAGATCGGCGACGCCGTAGCGATACGAGGTCGGAATCGTGCCATCGACCACGCTGCCGGCGCCGGCGCCGTACGGGAAGGTCTTGGCCGTGGCGAAGTCGCCATGGTTGACCTTGGACTTGTCGCGATCGCTGTACTGCACACCGAAGGTGACCTTGTTCACCCAGTTGCCGCTGAACTCGCCCTGCAGTTCGAGCTTGCCCGTATTGAGTTCCTCGGCGAAATCCGCATGGTTCCAGAAACCATCCTGGGCCTCGAGGAAGCTGTAGGGCTGGCCGTCCACGCGCAGGACGGAGCTGGCGAAGTGATCCGCCACCGAAGCCATGCCACCGCCCCACTGTTGCGGGCCGGTCAGCTTGACGGCATCGAAGCTGTCGAGCGGCAGGCCCGTGCGGCCCGTGAACGTGATGCCGTTCGGCGACATTTTGAAGGTGCGGCTACCGAACTGGCTCGGTGTCAGCGAGCCGTTACGGCCCAGACCCGCGTAGGACTCGGCGCGCTCGTAGAGCTTGCTCGACTTCGAGTGGGAAACGTCAGCCAGGCCCGACCAATTGTCGGAGAACTGGAGCTTGAGGTTGCCGCCGAAGCTCTGGAGCTTGCCGACGATGTTTTCCGGGTCGGTGCGGATGACCGGGTTTGCGCCGATCTGGGTACCGGTGACATTGGCGCCCGTACCCTGCAGCGAAGCCGGGTCGGCACTGAACGGCTCGATGAAGCCGCGGATGACGCCCTTGTCCGAGTAGTCGATATGGAGGGCGTCAAGGTTCAGTTCGGCACCGTCGCTGATCTTCCACTGCAGGACGCCCGAAGCCGTCTTGCGCGAAAGTTCCTTCGAGATGCTCTGGGTGTCGAGACCGAAAGGCAGGTACTGGCCATTGGCGTTGGCGCCGTAGCCCCACACGCCGTAGTTGCGCTGGTTCGTGGGTGAAAGCGTATCCGCGAGGGCGATCGCGATGCCCACCCGGTCATCGGCGAAGTGCTTGGTCCAGGACAGCGCGCCCCGGTAACCGGTGTTGCCGAACTCGGGATTGTCGGACTTGCGCGAGCCGTTTTCGAAGGTCGCGTTCACCGTCAGGGATTCGCGGGCGTCGAGCGGACGCACCGTGCGCATGTCGACCGTACCACCGATGCCCTGCGTCAGCAGCGAAGCATCCGCGGCCTTGTAGATCACCGCGCCGGACATGATTTCCGACGGGTACAGATCGTATTCCACGCCACGGTTGTCGCCGATGCCGATGATCTCGCGTCCGTTCAGCGAGGTGCCGGTGAAGTCTTCCTTGAAGCCACGGACTGCGATGCCGGAAACGCGGCCACCGGAGCGCTCGCCGGCCAGGCCGGGAAGGCGCGCGAGCGACTCGGCGATGCTGGTGTCGGGCAGCTTGCCGATGTCCTCGGCGGTCAGCGCTTCGACGATGGTCGAGCTTTCTTTCTTGATGGTCTCGGACTTGATGAGGCTCTGGCGGAAGCCAGAAACGACGATCTCTTCCATGCCGCCGGTGGCGGCATCCTCGGCGTGGGCCACAGAGGCCATCGCCGCGGCGCCGGACGCCACGATCAGCGAGTGGACCATCGAGCGGACCAGATAACTGGATTGCTTCACGTTCAGGCTCCCCTACTAATTCAGTTGCTTTCTGCGGTGGTGATCAACAAGTGGTTCATCGCAACCAGGCGACTACCACTGTGGGACCGAACCGTAACAGCCATTTCAATCGTTTGCAACAATCGTTTGCAGTGATGCGGCGCAGTCGTGGTTTTTTGGCAACGATCGGTTCGCCTGTTCATCTTCTGGCCGCTTGTGGCGACGTGCGGCTACGACCTCCCCGCCGCAGACGGACGGCGAGATATGCATTCGATTGCATGTCTGCCCCCCGCGAGGTAAACAGGTCGGCAGTCCAGCCCTGCCACCCACCCCTTCCGGAGACGTCGTGACTCGAACCCAGAACATGCATGGCAAGCTCGGCGCCCTGTTGGGCAGCCTCCTGCTTTCGGTAGCCAGCCTCAACGCGCCGGCGGCCGATGCCGCAGGCCCGGCCGGCAAGCGGTCGCCCTGGTGGGCCAACGCCACGATCTACGAGATCTACCCGCGCAGCTTCCAGGACAGCAATGGCGACGGCATCGGCGACCTTCGCGGCGTGGAGCAGCGGCTCGACTACCTGAAGGAACTGGGCGTCGATGCGATCTGGCTGACCCCTTTCTTTCCGTCGCCCAACGCGGACTTTGGCTACGACGTGGCCGATTACACCGGCGTCGCACCCGAGTACGGCACCATGGCCGATTGGGACTCCCTGGTCCGCGCAGCCAGGAAGCGCGGCATCCGGATCCTCGTGGATTTCGTCGTGAATCATTCGTCCGACGAGCACCCCTGGTTCAAGGCCTCGCGCTCCTCGAAGGACAACCCGAAGCGTGACTGGTACATCTGGAACAAGGGCAAGCCCGGAAAGCAGCCCCCGACCAACTGGGAATCGATCTTCGGTGGCCCGTCGTGGACATTCGATGAAAAGACGCAGGAGTGGTACTACCACATCTTCCTGTCCAAGCAGCCGGACGTGAACTGGGCGAACCCGGACCTTCGCAAGGCGATGTTCGATGTCGTGCGGTTCTGGCTCGACCGGGGTGCCAGTGGGTTCCGCCTCGACGCCACGCCCTATCTCTTCGAAGACCAGAGCTATCCGGACGATCCGGCTCCGAAGTCGGGTCAGCCCGTCTGGTTGAAGCCTTACAACTCCGGGCTGCCTGCGGGCAACGGCGTACTGAGGGAGATGCGCAGCATCGTCGACAGTTACGCGGGTGAGCGGATCCTGCTGGGCGAATCCTCCACGGCAACCATCGAGGACCTGCGCCGCGTTTACGGCAAGAATGCCGACGAGATCAACCTGCCAATGAACTTCCTGGTCGCCAATCTCACCAAACTGGACGCGCCCACCTTCAAGAAGCAGTACGAGGACGCCCAGACCAAACTGGATGGCCTGCCCTCGGTTTACCACTTCAGCAGCCACGACCACTCCAGGCAGTGGAGCAGTTTCGGCGACGGCAAGAACAACGACCAGATCGCAAAGTTGACGGCCACGCTGACGCTGGCCTCCAAGGGCACGGCGCTGCTGTATTACGGCGAGGAACTCGGCATGCGGGACATGCCCGCGGATGTCCTGAAGGCGTTCCCTCTCGGACCCAAGCGGCCCGTCGCCGACGATCGCGACAAGAACCGCACGCCCATGCAGTGGTCGCCCGGCCCGGGTGCGGGCTTCAGCACG
Source organism: Pseudomonadota bacterium (assembly GCA_041168985.1). GTDB lineage: Bacteria > Pseudomonadota > Gammaproteobacteria > Steroidobacterales > Steroidobacteraceae > ZC4RG30. The sequence goes on from JBEEKA010000207.1 coordinate 55,034, forward strand.
GGCGCATCGTGGCTGCCGGTCGACTCGACGTCTTCGACCCGCAACGTCGAGATGGCGAAGAAGGATCCGGACTCGATTTACCACTGGTACGCGAAGCTGATAAAGCTGCGCCGGGCCAACCCGGCACTGCGCGAAGGCGCGTACGTGCCGCTCGATGCGGGGAACGCGAAGGTGTTCGCGTTCGGACGCATGGACGACCACGGCCGGCCCGTACTGGTGGCACTGAACACGTCCGACACCGAACAGGCGGTGACGATCAGTGGCTGGCCGGCAGGGGTCGGACAGCACGGCAAGGCCCTGATGGAAAGCCCTGCGACGGGCACGCGCGAGTACGGTCAGTTCAAGCTGCCTGCCTTCGGCGTCGTGATTTCAGCCCTGGACCGAAAGCACTGAGCACGGCCTCCGTCTATCGGAGCGCATACACCGCCGCTTCGTAGGGGCGCAACT
>JBEEKA010000208.1:0-11669 GCA_041168985.1 Pseudomonadota bacterium
GCGGCGAGTCACCCCGAATCACTTCACTCGCACCGCCATCGGAGTCCGGCTTGTCACAGATCCAGCACTGGACGCCCGCGCAGCTCGCGCAGGTCATCGAATCCCCCGCCGCTGCCCAGCATGTGCTGGTGGACGTTCGCGAGCCGCAGGAATGGGCCATGGGCCGCATCCCCGGATCGCTGCACATCCCGCTGGCACAGATCCCCGCGCGGTTCGCGGAAATTCCGGCCGATCGCCTCGCAGTCTTCCTGTGTGCCGGCGGCGTGCGCAGCATGGCCGCCTGCCGGTTTGCGGCGCAGTCCGGTCGCGACGCGGTGAACCTCGAGGGCGGACTGTATGCCTGGACCGCGGAGATCGGCGACCTGCCCCTGCCGTGAGCGGCCGCTCCGGCTTCTATTCGTGGTAGGGCACTTCGGGTGCCCCGCGCGCCAGCAACTGGCCCAGCACCGGCAGGACTTGTTCCGGCGGACTGCCACAAGCGGGCGAAATCCCGAATCGACTGAGTACCGTGCTCGCGGCATAGAAGCGCCGCCAGGCCTTTTCCACGTCGTCGCCGGCGTGAACCAAGGCGAGGAAGACGTCCATCGTCGGCCACAGCGCGAGATTCGCGAGGGGCGCGAAGTAATCGGCATCGTCACGCGATGCCGGAACGGGGATGTCGACGAAATGGGGTTGGCGATCGGTGCTGGCGATGATCGCGCCCGCAAGTCGCGTCACCTGCGCGGCATCATGCGGCGCGCCAACCCCGGCGCGGGATCCCCGGCTGCAGAAATGCCAGCCGAGTCCCGACTCGACCGGCACGGCCTCCGCGATCTTCACCGCACTTTCAAGCAGCCGCTCCGGCAGTTCCCGCGGCCCGCCGAGTTCGCGGCCGCGTGATTCCCAGATGCGCGTCTCGGCGCAGACGTCGAACTGTATGGCGAGTTCTTCCGCGGGCACCGCCTGCAGCAGTTCCCGGATCTCGGCAACCAGGCAACGTTCCACCGCCGCCATCAGCGCCGGTGAAAACCGTGCGTCATCGAGTCCCGCGATGATCGTGTAGGGCGTCGGGAACGCAACGACGAACGGCGTCGCACGGAACAGGCGCCCGGCCTGTTTCGCCAGGCGGACCGGGCCGAAATCGATGAAGGCCGCCGCCGCGATGCCGAGCGAGACTGCGGCCGTCGGATCCGAAGCAAGGCGGTCCAGCGCCGGCCCGAATTCCCCGGCCCGCCAGTGCCGGTTCGACCGGGGCGACGGCACGCGCCACAGGCGGCCGGCCGCACTGCCGCCGTCGACCGGCGGGTACAGCGCCGACACCTCCGCCCCGCCGGTGCCATCCGGGAAATGAACGGGATAGCGGGGCAGCCCCTCGGCAGGCGCCATCGCCTCCGGATCCAGCCCCGTCAACAACTCGCAGGCCATGCACATGGGATCAGGCCTGCTGCGCCCCGCCCTGCCCGGCGAGCCCGCGCTCGGCGGAAACGATCGTGTTGTGCAGGAGCATGGTGATGGTCATCGGTCCCACGCCGCCGGGCACCGGCGATATGAGCGACGCCTTCTTGCTGACGCCTTCGAAATCGACATCGCCGACGATGCGTCCATCCGGAAGGCGGTTGATGCCGACATCGATCACGACGACGCCCGTCTTCACCATCTGCGGGACGATAAGGCCGGGAACGCCCGCAGCGACCACCAGGATGTCCGCGAGCATCGTGAACTGCGCGAGGTCACGCGTGTACTTGTGGCAGATCGCGACCGTGGCGTCCTTCTGCATCAGCATCAGCGCCATGGGCTTGCCGACGATGTTGCTCGCGCCGACGACCACGACGTTGCGGCCGGCGATCTCCACGTTCTCGTGTTCCAGCAGTTTCTGCACGCCGTACGGGGTGCAGGGCGGGAAGATGGTGTTGCCCGTGATGAGGCCACCGACGTTGTACAGGTGGAACCCATCGACGTCCTTGTCTGGCGCAATGCGCTCCAGCACCTTGGGCACGCTGATATGCGCCGGCAGGGGCAGCTGCACCAGGATGCCGTGCACGGCGGGATCGCCGTTGAGCGCATCGATCCTCTCCAGCAGGGTCTCCTCGGGCGTATCGGCCGGCAGCTTGTGCAGCTCCGAATGGATGCCCGTGTCCTTGCAGGCCAGGATCTTGTTGCGGACATAGACCTGCGACGCGGCATTGTCGCCGACGAGGATCACGGCGATGCCCGGCTGGATGCCGTGATTCGACTTCAGCTCGGCAATGCGCGTGGCGTACTCCGCCCGGAGTTTGCGGGCGACGGCCTTGCCGTCGATGATGCGTGCTGTCACGAAATCGGGTCTCCCAAGAAAACGGGCACGCCACCTTGCGGCAGCGCGCCCGAAGTATGACCCGCCTCCCGGCGGGATCAAGCCGTACTGGCCGCAGCGACCGTCAGTAGCGGTAGTGGTCGGTCTTGTACGGACCTTCCACCGGGACGCCGATGTATCGCGCCTGTTGCTCGGTCAATTTGGTGAGTTTGACGTTCAGGGTGGCCAGCTGCAGGCGGGCGACCTTCTCGTCGAGGTGCTTGGGCAGCACGTAGACGCCGATCGGATACTTGCCCGGGTTGGCGTAGAGCTCGATCTGCGCCAGCGTCTGGTTCGCGAACGACGAACTCATGACATAGGACGGATGACCCGTACCACAGCCCAGGTTCACCAGCCGGCCTTCGGCCAGCAGGATGATGCGCTTGCCGTCCGGGAAGATCACGTGGTCGACCTGGGGCTTGATGTTCTCCCAGGGGTACTGGCGCAGCGAGGCGATGTCGATCTCGTTGTCGAAGTGGCCGATGTTGCAGACGATGGCGTTGTTCTTCATCGCCTTCAGGTGGTCATGCGTGATGACGTGGTAGTTGCCCGTCGTCGTCACGAAGATGTCGGCCTGCGACGCGGCGGCATCCATGTCCACGACCCGGTAGCCTTCCATCGCCGCCTGCAGGGCGCAGATCGGGTCGATCTCGGTGATCCAGACCTGAGCGGACAGCGCACGCAGGGCCTGCGCCGATCCCTTGCCCACGTCGCCATAACCGCAGACCACCGCCACCTTGCCGGCGATCATCACGTCCGTGGCACGCTTGATGCCGTCCACGAGCGATTCGCGGCAGCCATACAGGTTGTCGAACTTGCTCTTCGTCACCGAGTCGTTGACGTTGATCGCCGGGAACGCCAGCTTGCCTTCCTTGTGCATCTGGTAGAGACGGTGAACGCCGGTCGTGGTTTCCTCGCTGACGCCGCGGATCTGCTTCAGGCGGGTCGAATACCAATTCGGGTCGCGCGCCAGCGTCGCCTTGATGCTCTTGAAGAGCGAGATCTCCTCCTCGCTGCCCGGATTCGCCAGCACCGTGGCATCCGACTCGGCGCGGGTGCCCAGGTGCAGCAGCAGCGTGGCGTCGCCGCCGTCGTCGAGGATCATGTTCGAGTAGCCGCCGTCCGGCCATTCGAAGATGCGGTGGGTGAAGTCCCAGTAGTCATCCAGCGATTCGCCCTTGAAGGCGAACACCGGCGTGCCGCACACAGCGATCGCCGCGGCCGCATGGTCCTGCGTCGAAAACACGTTGCAGGAGGCCCAGCGCACTTCCGCGCCGAGCGCCTGCAGCGTCTCGATAAGGACCGCCGTCTGGATGGTCATGTGCAGCGAACCGGTGATGCGGGCGCCCTTCAGCGGCTGCGTCTTCGCATACTCGGCCCGGATCGCCATGAGGCCCGGCATCTCGGTCTCGGCGATGTTGAGCTCCTTGCGGCCCCAGTCGGCGAGGGAGATGTCGGCGATGACGTAATCTTGCTTGGTGGTCATGTAAGTCGGACTCCTGATAGCGCGATGGCTTTAGCGCTTGATACCGGCGTCGGCGGCGAGTGCCTCGGCCTTGTCGGTCTTTTCCCAGCTGAAAGTCGGCTCGTTGCGGCCGAAGTGGCCGTACGCGGCGGTCTTCTCATAGATCGGGCGCAGCAGGTCGAGCATCTGCACGATGCCCTTCGGCCGCAGGTCGAAGTGGCGTGCGATGAGCTCCTCGATCTTCTCGTCGGACACCTTGCCGGTGCCGAAGGTCGTGGCCATGATCGACGTCGGCTTGGCCACGCCGATCGCGTACGAGACCTGCACCTGGCAGCGGTCGGCAAGACCGGCAGCCACGACGTTCTTCGCCACGTAACGGGCCGCATAGGCCGCGGAACGGTCGACCTTCGTCGGATCCTTGCCCGAGAACGCGCCGCCACCATGCGGCGCAGCGCCGCCGTAGGTATCGACGATGATCTTGCGGCCGGTCAGGCCGCAGTCGCCCTGCGGACCGCCGACGACGAAGCGGCCCGTCGGGTTGATGAGGTAGTTGATGTTCTTGCCGATCAGGTGCGCGGGGAGCACCGGCTTCACGATCTCCTCGATCACCGCCTCGGACAGGTCCTTGTGGCTGATCTCGGGATGGTGCTGCGTCGAGATGACCACCGTGTCGATCTCGGCCGGCTTGCCATCGACGTACTTGATGGTGACCTGCGACTTCGCGTCCGGGCGCAGCCACTTGAGCGCACCGGAATGGCGAAGCTGCGCCTGGCGCTCCACGAGGCGGTGCGAAAGGTGCAGCGGCAGCGGCATCAGCTCTTCGGTTTCGTTGACGGCATAGCCGAACATCAGGCCCTGGTCGCCCGCGCCCTGGTCGAGGTTCAGGCCGCGGCCTTCGTCGACACCCTGCGCGATGTCGGGCGACTGCGTGTCGTACGCCACGAGCACGGCGCAACCCTTGTAGTCGATGCCGTAGTCGGTGTTGTCGTAACCGATGCGCTGGATCACGCCGCGCGCGATCGCGTGGTAGTCGACGCGGGCCTTCGTCGTGATCTCGCCGGCCAGCACCACGAGACCCGTATTGCAGAGGGTCTCCGCGGCGACACGCGAGTACTTGTCCTCCTTCAGGATCGCATCGAGGATCGCATCCGAGATCTGGTCCGCGACCTTGTCCGGATGGCCTTCGGACACGGATTCGGAAGTGAAGAGATAGCTGTGGCTCATGGGTGGGTCCTTCGTGAGAATCAGAATGCGGTTCCAAAGCTGACCAGGTACTGGTCGCGGAACTCGTCCATCGTGAAGCGGTGGTTCTGGGTGCCGCGGCGGGCGATCTTGATCGCACCGAGCAGCGAAGCGATGCGACCCGTGGTTTCCCAGGGCAGGCCGTGGAGCAAGCCATGGATCAGGCCCGCGCGGTAGGCATCGCCGCAGCCGGTCGGGTCCACGATCGCCGCGGGCCTGGCCGCCGGGATATGGATCTCGCGGCCTTCCGAGTGGATCGTCGAGCCGTCCGCGCCCTTGGTCACGACCAGCGCGGCGACGCGCGAGGCCACTTCCGCTTCGCTCCAGCCCGTCCGCTCGGTCATCAGGCTCCACTCGTATTCGTTCACGGTGACCCAGGTCGACTGGTCGATGAAGGTCTTGAGGTCATCGCCCCCGAACATCGGCAGGCCCTGGCCCGGATCGAAGATGAACGGGATGCCGGCCGCGGCGAACTGCTCCGCGTGGCGGATCATGCCGTCGCGGCCATCCGGCGAGACGATGCCGATGGACACGCCCTTCGCGTCCGACACGGCGTTCAGGTGCGAATGGCCCATCGCGCCCGGGTGGAAGGCCGTGATCTGGTTGTTGTCGAGGTCGGTCGTGATGAACGCCTGGCCGGTGTGTTCGCTGTCGATGCTGCGCAGGTAGTCCGTCGGCACGCCCTGCTTCGCCATCCAGTCGGCATAGGGACCGAAATCATGGCCCACGGTCGCCATCACGTAGCCCGGATCGCCCAGCAGCCTGAGGTTGTAGGCGATGTTGCCGGCGCAGCCGCCGAACTCGCGCCGCATCTGCAACGTCAGGAAGGACACATTCAGCATGTGCACCTTGTCCGGGAGGATGTGGTTCTTGAACTGGTCCGCGAACACCATGATGGTGTCGAAGGCCATCGAACCGCAGATCAGCGCCTTGCCCGGCGCAATGACAGGGGGTTTCATCAGTAACGTCGCCTCGTGACCACGAATGTCTCGTCGTTGAACCAGAGCCCGCCATGCCGCTGCAGGACGTCGGCGGTGACGTCCAGGTAGGCCGGCGTGCGGATGACCTGCTCGACGCGTTCGTCCTCGATCTGCGCCACGTAGATGGCGGCGTTCCAGGCACCGAACAGCGTCGACGTCCCCACGCGCTCGCTGATCTCCGAGGGCAGCGTCTGCAGCTCGTAGCGGAAGACGGCCTTGTCGTCCGTCAGCGTGGGGATGGTGAAATCGCGCGCGTCCTTGCCGAGCTCCGCCTTGAGGGCGGCCACCAGGGCATGCCGGTCGACGCCGAAGGGGTTTTCGTCGGGCCAGAGCCGCTGGACGATCTCGAGGCCCGGGTCCTTGCCGCAGGACTGGATCGCGACGAGCTTGCCGCCCGGCGCCAGCGCGCGCGCCAGCGGCGCGAGGACCTTCTGCGCCTTGAACTGCGCGGTCATCCGCGCGCGCCACGGCTGCGAGGCAAGCACCAGGTCGTAATGATCGACGATGCGGCCCGGCTTCGGGATCACGCCATCGAGCATGAACTTGTGGTCCTCGCGATAGAGCACGAGCACCGTCGGCCTCACATAGACCGGATTGCCGGTCTTCGGCGACGGCTTGGTCTGCCAGCCGTAGGCCAGGGTCGCGCCCAGGGCTTCGATCTGCTCGGCGTAATCGTGGGAGGACGTGCCGGTCAGCCGCACTTCCTGCCAGTTGAAGGCGGCAGCGGCCTGCACGTCGCGCGGCAACAGCCGCGGCGCTTCGGCGTAGTTCAGGTTCGTGATGACCAGCACCGTGGCCGGATGCTCGACGAACCGGTCCGGCATCTTCTCGAGGCCGAGCCGCACGTCCTCGAGGCTGATCTCCTTCGCAACGGCCAGCAGCGGGACGGCGGGGTACTGCGCGTGGACCTGCCGCATCAACCGGGAAAGGATCGTCGCATCTCCCATCCCGGCATCGAAGATGCGCATGGCGGGTGGCGTCGGGTGCAGCGAGGCCAGTTCCTTGCCGATGCGTCGGGCCACTGCCGATTTCTCGCTGCAGGTGCTGACGAAGGCGAGGTACTTCTGCCGGTTGTCGTAAAACCGGAAGGGCGTGGTCTCGGTTTCCGGGACCGGACCGGACTCGATCTTGCTCGCAAGCATGCCGACCGCCTCCTGCATCGAACCGGCCACGCCGGTTTCTGGAGCGGGCACCTTAACCGCCTGCCTCGCAGGCCGAAAATCGAAGGTCCGGATGGCTGTTATTTGCCGTGGTTATGGCCGGCCGGTAGCATCGATTTCCCCATGCACCTCAACAAGTTCGACCTGAACCTGCTCATCGCGCTCGACGCCCTCCTGCAGGAGAAGAACGTCACGCGCGCGGCCGAGCGCGTGTATGTGTCGCAGCCGGCGATGAGCGCGGCCCTCCAGAAGCTGCGGGACTACTTCAATGACCCCCTGCTCGTCCGGGCCGGTCGGGATCTGTGCCTGACGCCTCGCGGCCTGTCCCTCGTGGAACCGGTCCGGGAGGCACTGCTCCGCGTGCAGGCCACGCTGGGCACCCAGCCGACCTTTGATCCGGCAACGGTCCGGCGCGCCTTTTCCGTGATCGTGCGGGACCACCTCGTGCCGCGCCTCATGCCGCCGGTGCTCCGACGGCTGGTCAACGAAGCCCCCTACGTCACGTGCACGGTCGAGGAACTGTCGCAGACCAGCCTGTCGCGCATGGAACATGGCGACAGCGATCTCGCCGTGCTGCTGGACAACCCACAGCTGTTCGGGCTGCAGGCCTTTCCGGAATGGCTGCGCATGGTGGAACTCAAGGCGGTGCGCTGGGTGTGCGTGGTCTGCCGCGACCACCCGTATGTCCGCGATGAACTGACGCCGGAGCTTTACGCGTCGATGCCCCACATGACGAGCAAGCCGCAGGGCACCGGGCAATCGCTGCTGGAGCAGGCGCGGCGCGAGGGCCGGCAGGGCCTGGATGTGCGGGTGACGACGCAGAGCCCCTTCGACCTGCCGTTCATCGTGCCGGGCACGACGCTGATCGCCACCGTCCCGGAAGACATCGCCAACCGGCTGCTGCCCCTGCTGCCCATCCGCGCGTTCGCGCCGCCCCATGACATCCCGGACAGCCGGGAGGTGCTGGTCTGGCACAAGCGCAATGAGTCGGATCCGGGCCACGCCTGGTTGCGCAGCCTTTTCGTGGACTGTTCGCGGCAGGCCTGAAGCGGCCTGCCGGGACAAGGGTGCTTATTCGTCCTCGGCGATCGTGACCTTGAGGCCGGCGAGTTCCGGCAGGAACTTCACCTGGCAGGACAGGCGCGAGTTCTCGCGGCGCGTGGAGAGGTCCTGCAGGAGATCGCGCTCGTCCGACTGGATCGGCGGCAGCTTGCCCGCCCATTCCGGATCGACGTAGACGTGGCAGGTCGCGCAGGCGCACATGCCGCCGCAGATCGCGCCGACGCCGTATTCGAGGTCGCGCAGGTTCTCCATCAACGTGAAACCGGTGTTTCCGTCGATCTCATGCTCGATTCCGTCCCGGTCAACCACTCGCAGCAGCGCCATGCGTCTCGTCCTGGAAAGCGGCCGGAACGGCCGGTGTAGCCGGTTATTGTGCCGACGGTCGACGGACTAATCCAGCCGGGTCGCCATGCTGCTCGCCCTGCGCGACGAGCCAGAGGGTGTTGAAGACCTCGAACAGATCCCGGTAAAGCAGCAGCCGTTCGCGGCTGTCCGCATCGCCGAGGCCCGCGGCGGCGAGGAGCCGGTCCAGGTTTCCTTCGACCGACGGGTAGTAGGAAAGCAGGCAGGCGATGTCGTACACCGGGTCTGCGCGACGGGCGTATTCCCAGTCGACCATCACGGGTTCCGGACCGATGAAGTTCGCCACGGTGAGATCGCCATGGCAGAGCACGGCAGGCACCTCGTGGCGCGCGATTGAATCCACGACCTGCGCCGCACGCGTACGGAGTCCCTGCAGCCAGGGATCGGCGGCGGGATTGCGCCGCCGGATGATCGCGACCTGCCCCTCGACGATGGCGCCGACATCCAGCTTGTGGACATCGGCCGGCGACGCCTCGTGCAAGCGGGACAGCCGGCGACCGAGGGCCTCGAGCCGCTCGGGCCGATGCAGATCGGCCTCTCTCCAGACCGGCGCATCGACATGGTCGAGCAGCATCCAGGATCCGTCATCCGCCGCATCGAGGATCGCCGGCGCGATACCAAGCGCAGCGGCGGCAAGGTGGCAGCGAAGTTCCTGCCGCGGATCCGCACCAGGCCGGATACCGGCAGCGACGCGCAGCCGGAGCACGAAACGCCCCTCGTCGGTCGACACGGCGAGGCAGCGGTTCAACTGTCCACCGCCGGCAAGCACGCTCACCTCGCGGGGTGGCCGATCCGGCGCACAGCCGGGGATGCGGGACAACAGCGTGGCAGGAATCACCGCGCCTCCTGCGCGCGCCAGGTCCTGAGCCAGGCGCGATACCCGGCACTGCCGATGCCCAGGTAGAGCACGAACAACAGGGCCGTGGACCACAGGCCCTGCGAGGCGAACAGCAGCGCCTGCAGGCTGTCGACGACGATCCAGTACAGCCAGTTCTCAAGTACCCGGCGCGTGACCAGCCACGTTGCGAACAGGCTGGCGCAGGTCGTGACCGAATCCAGAAAGGGCGATGCCGCCTGCGTCTCGGATGCCAACACCTGCGCGATGGCCAGGCCCAGCGCGAGACTGCAGCCGATTCCCGCGAGGTGCAGTCGCCAGGAAAGGCGGATGACCGGCGACTCCGGCCCTCCCCGCGACCAGTGCCACCAGCCATAACCCGCCATGGCGACGTAGCAGACCTGCAGCAGCGCCTGCATCGGCAACTGCACGTCGATGAAGATCCAGGCGAAAAGCGCGGAGCTTGTCGCGCCGGCCACCCAGCCCCACCGGCTGTGACGTGCGATCAACACGACGTATGCCAGCCCCAGCACCACGGCGATTCCTTCCACCGGTGTCGTGGATTTCAGGCCGGCCACCAGGCTGTCGAACAGTGAACCGGCCATTCCTGGTCCTTATCGGAAGTACTTGGACAGACTGACGCCGACCTGGCGCGGATCACCGTTGTCGATGTAGCTCGTGGGCGTCCAGTCCGGCGGTTCGTTGCCGAAGTAGAACCCGCGCGTCGCGTACTGCGTATCGAAAACATTGCGCGCCCAGACGCTCGCCGCCCAGTCCCGCCCCTCGTAACCCGCCCTCAGGTTCACGAGTCGGTAGGCGCCGGAGCGCTGGTCATGATCGGCCGCGAAGTAGAACGCGTCCATCCCGGTCACATCGGCACGCGCATAGAACCCGCCGCCGAAACGGTACTCGGCCGAAAGTCCGAACTGGTAATGGGGCGAATGCGGTTCGTCGCGACCATCCTTGTCCACGCCGGCCAGCTGGTAGCCCCTGTACTGGGCACGCAGCAGGCCGAGGGACGCGGACAGCTTCAACGCGTCGAGGGGCCGCCAGCCCAACTGCGATTCGAGACCGTAGTTCCTGCCCCGCGCCGCGTTGTCCGTCAGGAACACGAAGGTCAGCGGGTCATTCGGATCAGCCTGGAAGGAACTGCTGACCTGCTGGTCCTGGCGGCGCATGTAGAACAGGCTTGTCTGGCTGTCGAAGCGGCCATCCGCCGAGCGCGTCTTGTAGCCCGCCTCGACGTTCCACAGGAATTCCGGATCATAGCGGCGACGTGAATCCGGAACCGACGTGCCCAGGTTGAACCCGCCGGCCTTGTAGCCACGCGTCACCGTTGCGTAAAGGCTCCTGCCCTCCGCGACGGCCCAGGTCAGCGAAAGATGGCCGCCAAGCATCGCGTCGGCGGGATCGAAGTGCAGCGCGTTGCTGTCCCGGTAACCCGTCGTGCGGCGCTCGCCACGCAGGCCGCCGGACAGCACGAGCCGCGGCGCGACGTCCACGTCGACCTGCCCGTAGACCGCCAGGTTCGTCGCGGCGTACTCGCTGGCGAGCGTGCGGTAGACATCACCGTTGTAGAGGTCGAGAAGGTCGTTGTCCTCGGTTAGTCGCAACAGGTATGCGCCGGCGACCCAGCGCGGTCCTTCGCTCGATTTCGACGTGGCGCGGACTTCCTGGCTGAAGGTCCGACGGTCACGGATCGTCCGCTCGAAGAAGTCGTAAGGACCGTTCACGCCCCAGAGATCCGGATTGCCCCAGTCGCCATCGAAGGAGTACCTGATGGCCGAGGTGGCGAAAGCGGTGGTGCTGGCGAGCGTGAAGCCTTCGAATCCGTTCCACGTCAGCTTCATCGACGCGGCACGCGAACGCTGGATGTCGCGGCCGGGCCGGTCGGACTGCGTGACCCGCGAATTGTCGATGGACCAGGCATCGAACCCGTTGTTGATGTCCACGAGCATCACGGTCAGGTCGGCATCGATGTCGGGCGTGATGCGCCAGTGCAGCCGACCGCGGAGCAGGTCCTCGTCGAAACCGTTGGTGTCCTTCCGGGACAGATAGGCGTTTCGTCGGAATCCGTCCCCCTGGTAGGTGTGGGCCACGAGCCGCACGGCCGCATCGCGACCCAGCGGTTCGTTCACGACGAACCCGCCGGCCTTGAGGCCGTAGTCGCCGAAATCCGCGTCCACGCGGGACTCGAACCGGTCGACCGGTGCCTGCGAGGTCACGCTGATGAGGCCGGCCAGTGCGTTGG
>JBEEKA010000209.1:0-6898 GCA_041168985.1 Pseudomonadota bacterium
AACTGACCCGCCGCGGCGACTCGCCACCCTGCGCAGCAACGCGGTAAACCTGCGGCCCGCCGGCCCGATCCGACGTGAAATAGATGCTGCGCCCGTCGGGTGACCAGGCGGGCTCAGTGTCGATGGAAGGATCCTCGGTGAGCCGCGTAAGTGCCTGCGTGGCGAGATCGAGCACGAAGACGTCCAGGTTGCCCGAACTGCCCGACAGGGCCAGCGCGAGTTTCCTGCCGTCCGGCGACCAGGACGGGGCGCCATTGATGCCGGCCCTGGCCGAGACCTGACGGCGCTCTCCGGTCCGCACGCGCTGCACGAACACCGCTGAACCGCGGTTTTCGAAAGAGACGTAGGCAATCCACTGCCCGTCCGGCGACCAGGACGGCGACATGATCGGCTGCGGCGATTCGAGGATGACGCGCTGGTTCTCGCCGTCGGCGTCGGAGAGCAGCAATTGGTACTTCTGTGCCGGCGCGGCCCCGTCCACGGACACATACGCGATGCGCGTGGCAAAGGCGCCCGGCGTGCCGGTGATCTTCTCGAACACCGCGTCGGCGACCCGATGCGCGCCATGACGCAACGATGCCATTGCGACGGTCAGTCGCGCATCGAGCAGCTTCTGGCCGCTGAGGAGATTGACCAGTTCGTACTCGATGCCGATTTCACCGCCACTGGACGGCACCAGCCTGCCCACCACGAGGTAATCGTTGTTCAGCGCACGCCATTCCGCCTGCACCACATCCTGCCCACGCGTCGGCGTGGACGGCATGTCCCTGCGATCCAGGCCGCGAAACCGACCGCTGCTCTCGAGGTCACGCTGGACGATGGCGGCCACATCCTGCCCGCTGTCCGTGGGGACGCCGCGCGCGAACGGCACGACGGCCAGGCCGATGGGGTCGGTGACACCCTTGGTGATGTCGATCTGCAGTTCGGCCCGGACCGGCTGCGACGCCGCCAGCAGCATGAGGCACAGCAGGGAAAACAGGTGGCGTACGCGGGAAAGCATCATGGTGCTCAAGTTCAATCCTGTGGCCTGAATGTAACGACGAGGTTCCGGTCGAACAAGGCGGCATCCGGCGGCTGGGGCAGCGGCGAAGCACGGTACGCCGCGGCTTCGATCGACTGACGGACCGACTCGTCACCGTTGCAGCGACCAACCTGCACGCCGGTCACCTCTCCGCCCGGAATCTGGGTAATTCGCACTTCGCAGCTGAGCCCCGTGCGCGCGCTGGCGGGACGGATCCATGCACGTTCGATACGCGCCTGGATCTGGGCCTGGTACTGGGCCAGCAGGCCCGAGGCCTTGGCGTAGGCAAACCGTTCTTCCGCCGCCATTCGGGCACGCAGCTCGGATTCACGTTGCGCCGTCTGCCTGTCAGACACGGCCTTTTCGCGGGCCACGCGTTCGACTTCTTCGCGCGCCTTTCGCTCGGCGTCCTCCCTGGCCTTGCGCTCGACCGCCTCCCTGGCCTTTTCGGCCTTCTCGGCCTTTTCCTTTTCGGCCCGTTCGGCTTTATCCCTCTCGGCCCGTTCAGCCTTCTCCAGCCGGGCCTTTTCGGCAGCGGCCATTTTCGCCACTTCCTTGCGGGCCCTTTCCTCGGCCTTCTTCGCGCGGGCCGCAGCCTTCCTGTCCGGCTTCGGTTCGACTACCACCGGCTCCGGAGTCGCTTCAGCCGGCGGCGGAGTCTCCGCAGCGGGCGCCGGTGCAATGACAGGACTGGGCACCAGCCGATTCGCATCGACGACGGTTGCCTCGATGGCCAGCACCTGCGGAGCCGGCGTCACCGGCTTGTGAAACTGCCAGTAACCCCACAGCAAGGCGGCGGCAAGGGACGCGTGGAAGGCGACCGCAAGCCCGATCGGCTGCCAGCGGTCGCTCCGGTTCTCCGTCATGGCGATGTGTTTTGCCGCGCCGCGGGCGGCGGGTCCGTAAGGAAACCGATCTTGTGGGCGCCTGCCTTCTGCAGCAGCACCATCGCGTTCACGACACGACCATAGGGCACTGCCGTATCGCCCTTGACCAGGACATCGACGTCCGGCGTCTTGCGCAACAGCGCCTGTGCCCTGGCCTGCATGATTTCTTCCGGCAGCGCGACGTTCGGTGACTTGCCGATGTTGAGGTAGTATCGACCCTCGGCGTCGATCGACAGGACGAGCGGCTGCTCGTCCTTGCGGTCCTTGACGGGCAAGGGTTCTGCCCCCGCCTTGGGCAGTTCGACCTTCACGCCCTGCGTCAGCATCGGCGCCGTGACCATGAAGATGATCAACAGCACCAGCATGACGTCGATGTAGGGCACGACGTTGATCTCGCCCATAAGTCTCCGTCCACGCTTCACGCTGGCCATGGCATCAACCCGAGGCCTTGCTGGCGTTGCGCTGGAGGATCGTGGAGAACTCCTCCGTGAACGCGTCGAAACGCAGCTCGAGGCGTCCGACCTGGTCCGCATAGCGGTTGTAGGCGATGACGGCTGGAATTGCCGCGAAAAGGCCGATGGCCGTCGCGATAAGGGCTTCGGCGATGCCCGGGGCCACCATGGCCAGCGTGGCCTGCTGGACGCCACCCAGGGCAACGAAGGAACTCATGATGCCCCACACGGTGCCGAAGAGCCCCACATAGGGACTGATCGACCCGATGGTCGCGAGCGTCGCAAGGCTCTGCTCCAGGTGTTCGATCTCCTTGAGCTGCGCGACCTTCATGCCGCGACGCGCGCCCTCCAGCATCTGGTCCGGCCCGCAGTTCGCCTGGCGGAGCCGCGCATACTCCCGAAAGCCACCCTCGAAGATGCTGGCCATGCCCGTCGCACCACCGGTCTGTTCGATGCCGCGGTACAGCGCTGCCAGGTCGTTGCTGGCCCAGAAGTTCTCCTCGAAGCGATCCGCCTCGCGGCGCGAGCGGCCGATGTCGCTGCGCTTGCGGAATATTATCGTCCACGACGAAAGCGAGGCACCGAGCAGCAGCAGCAGCACGAGCTGCACGACGAAACTGGCATCCATCACCAGTCGCACGACCGAGAGTTGTCCGTCCATCAGGCAAGTTCCTCAATCAACCAGTCTGGCAGGCGCCGCGGCCGGAACGCCGCGGCATCGATGCAGGCAACCTTCACGTTGCCGGAGGCTAGCCGTTCACCCTCGGCTGAATCGCGGCGGATTTCCTGGCTGAAAAGCACCGCCACACGCCCGGCGGCCGCGACCGTCGAACACACGACGAGCGAGTCGTCGAGTCGCGCGGGCCGGTGGAACGCCGTGTCCAGCTCGACGACGGTGAAGATCAGTCCCTCCTCCTTGGCGAGTCGGGCCTGTGAAAGGCCGAGGCTTCGCAGCCATTCAGTCCGGGCCCGCTCGAAATACTTGAGGTAGTTCGTGTGGTACACCACGCCGCCGGCGTCGGTATCTTCGTAGTACACGCGAACCGGGAACTGGTGGACCGTCATGCGCCGATCTCCCGCGGCGGCTGCAGGCCGAAATGCTGGTAACCGAGGCGCGTCGCCATGCGTCCGCGCGCCGTGCGCATCAGGAAACCCTGCTGGATGAGATACGGTTCGACGACATCTTCCAGCGTGCCGCTGTCCTCTCCGATCGCTGCGGCGAGGTTGTCGATACCGACCGGGCCACCGTCGAACTTCTCCATGATCGTCAGCATCATGCGCCGGTCCAGCTGGTCCAGGCCCTCGCGGTCCACGTCCAGCAGGTCCAGGGCCGCATCGGCCGTCGGTGCATCGATGACGCCCGCTGCCCGCACCTGCGCGAAATCCCGCACCCGCCGCAGCAGGCGGTTCGCGATGCGCGGCGTGCCGCGCGAACGCTGCGCGATCCGCAGTGCGCCTTCCGGCTCGATCGGCACGTTCAGGATGCCAGCCGAGCGCGTGACGATATGCTGCAACTCGCTGACCGTATAGAACTCCAGCCGCTGCACGATGCCGAACCGGTCGCGCAGCGGTGACGTGAGCAACCCGGCGCGCGTCGTGGCACCCACCAGCGTAAACGGGGGCAATGACAGCTTGATCGAACGGGCCGCGGGACCCTCGCCCACGAGGATGTCGAGCTGGTAATCCTCCATCGCCGGATAGAGCACTTCTTCGACGATCGGGCTGAGCCGGTGGATTTCGTCGACGAACAGCAGGTCGCGCGGCTGAAGGTTCGTCAGGATGGCAGCCAGGTCGCCGGGGCGTTCCAGCACGGGACCCGAAGTCTGGCGCAGGTTCACGCCCAGTTCGGCCGCCAGGATATGCGCGAGCGTCGTCTTGCCCAGGCCCGGCGGGCCGAAGATCAGCACGTGATCGAGCGCTTCGCTGCGTCCCCGCGCGGCGGACACGAAGATGTCGAGCTGCGACTTGACGGCCTCCTGGCCGACATAGTCCGCCAGGCGCTTCGGGCGTATCGCCCGGTCCTGCTGCTCCTCGTCGCGTCCGGCACCCGCCGAGACGATCCGCTCTTCCTGCATCGACATCCTCCCGGCCGCCTCAGCCACGACCCGCGCTCTGCAACGCGCGCCGGATGAGTTCCTCGGTGGACTGTGTATCGTCCCCCGCCAGCTTCAGCAAGCGAGTCGCTTCGGTCGGCTTGTAGCCCAGGGCAAGCAGCGCGTTCAGCGCCTCCGACTGCGGACTGCCCGGCACCACGTCGATCATGTCAGGCAGCACGGCCGGAGCCTTGAGCTTGTCCTTCATCTCGACGAGGAGTCTCTCGGCGGTCTTGCGGCCGACGCCCGGGATCCGGGTGAGCGCAGCCGCGTCCTGCCCCTGCACCAGCTGCGAGAACACCTCGATGCTGACGCCCGACAGGATCGCGAGGGCTATGCGCGGCCCTACGCCGGAGACCTTCAGGAGGTCGCGGAACACCGTTCGCTCGGCTTCGCTCGCGAACCCGTATAGCAGCTGCGCGTCCTCGCGGACCACGTGGTGGATCAGCAGGCGCACGCGCTGCCCGGTGGCCGGCAGGGTATAGAACGTGGACATCGGGGCCTCGACGTCAAAGCCGACGCCGCCCACATCGACCAGCAGGCGTGGCGGCGCCTTTTCCGCCAAGACTCCCGTCAGCGAACCGATCATGCCTGCACCACCTTCGTCGCCTGCGAAACCAGCAGGTTCAGGCGGCGCGTCTGCGCATGGCACAGTCCGACCGCGAGTGCGTCGGATGCGTCGAGCCCGAGCGCTGCGTCGATCGACAACACGGCTTTCACCATATGGGCCACCTGGGGCTTTTCGGCGGCGCCCGTCCCGACCACGGCCTGCTTGACGGCCTGCGGCGTGTATTCGAACACCGGCGCACCGCGCTGCGTGGCCGCGCACATCGCAACGCCACGGGCCTGCCCGAGCTTCAGTGCGCTGTCCGGATTGCGGTGGAGGAACACGCGTTCGATCGCGACCTCGTCCGGCACGTGCAGTTCCACCAGTTCGACCAGGGTGGCGTGGATGTGGCGCAGCCTGGCGGCAAGTTCACCGACTGGCGTCCGGATGACCCCTGCCGCGACGAATCGCTGATCCGGGCCATTGCATTCGATGACGCCCCAGCCGGTGCGCAGCGAGCCCGGATCGAGGCCCAGTACGCGGCAGCGTTCGCCGGACACGGGACGCAGGGCCGCCTCCGCCGGACGCGGCGCGTCCGGGTCAAAGCGGCGCCAGGAACTGTTCCGGTATCGCGGCATTCGTATACACCTGGGCTATGCCCTGAAGGTTCCTCAATTCGGCCAGCAGGACATCCAGCCTGGCGGCCTGCCCCGCGTCCAGTTCAATGACCTGCCGGGCCCGATAGGCCCGACCCACCTGTCTCGCGACGTGACCCCTTCGGGCCAGCAGGTCGCCGATGCGCCCGAGCTCGGAAGGATCCGTGCAGACTTCGGTGTCCCCATCGTCCAGCCGCCGGACCGACTCGGCGCCGGCCTCGTAGGCGCGGCTCGACAGCGCAGCGGTCGTCGCGTAACGCAACAGGCCGTAGGGGTGGAAGAGGTAGGCCACGCTGTTGTCGGCGCCCGCCCTGCCCCCGTGCCGACGCAGGACATCGCGAACGGCCTCGTGCAGGCCCTCGCCGGCGTCGCATGCCGTAACCAGCAACGCGCAACCGCCCGGTCCGAAGCCTTCCGCGCAGACAGTTTCGTCCACTCTGTCCCTCTGCAACGGGCACGCCCGCGATTCCCCTTTATGATACCGGGAAGCCCCTGGACTCACATGCCCCGAACCCGAAGCCAAACCGGAATCCACGCCGCGCCCGACGATGCGGTCGACACCCTGCGCGGGACACTGGCCGAGGCGGGCATACCCGCCGACCGACTCGACACCGGCGTGGAGATCGCAGCCTGCGTGCTGGACCTCACGCAGGACCGCGCGCTGGCGCTGGGTGCGCTGCTCCACGCCGCGACGATGGGTCTCGATGCACTGGCTGCAGCGGACCAGTCCGGCATCCGTGGCAAGGCCGGCCCGGAGGCAGTCCGGCTCGCGGCGCAGCTCGGGAAGCTCGGCGAGTTCGGCCTCGACGAACATTGGGCCGAGGCGCAGGCGCTGAATGCGTCGCAGGCCGAGACCCTGCGAAAGATGCTGCTGGCCGTGGTCGGGGATCCGCGGCTGGTCGTGGCGCGCCTCGCGCAGCAGCTCGTGCGGATCCGTCACGCGCGTGGGCTGCCGGCGGCGGTCCGACGCCGAATCGCGCTGGAAACGCGAGACCTGTATGCGCCCATCGCCAATCGACTGGGCATCTGGGGCGTCAAGTGGGAGCTCGAGGACCTGGCATTCCGGGAACTGCAGCCGGATGAGTACAAGCGCCTCGCCGGCACCCTCAACGAAAAACGGCAGGACCGCGAGTCGTACATCGCCCGCGTCTGCGCCCAGCTGGCGGATGAAATGCGCAAGGCCGGCATCGAAGCCAGCATCCAGGGCCGCCCGAAGCATATCTACAGCATCTATCGGAAGAT
>JBEEKA010000210.1:0-17513 GCA_041168985.1 Pseudomonadota bacterium
CCCCCATTGTCCAATATTCCCCACTGCTGCCTCCCGTAGGAGTCTGGACCGTGTCTCAGTTCCAGTGTGGCTGGTCGTCCTCTCAGACCAGCTACGGATCGTCGCCTTGGTAGGCCTTTACCCCACCAACTAGCTAATCCGACTTTGGCTCATCTAATAGCGCGAGGTCTTGCGATCCCCCGCTTTCACCCTTAGGTCGTATGCGGTATTAGCCTGAGTTTCCCCAGGTTATTCCCCACTACTAGGCAGATTCCAAAGCATTACTCACCCGTTCGCCGCTCGTCAGCACGTATTGCTACGCCTGCTACCGCTCGACTTGCATGTGTTAAGCACGCCGCCAGCGTTCAATCTGAGCCAGGATCAAACTCTTCACTTGAAGTATTTGAGCTTCAATCAAAAAGAGTGAACACAAAACCCATTGCTGGACTTTTTGGTCACTCGGTCATCATGCATCAAAGGCACGTTGACGCGAGTCCCCACACAAATTACCTACCGATTTCTTAAACAACTGCCAGACCGCGGTGGATCCGGCTTCGCTTCGTCGTACCCGACTCTGCGAAGGGGCGGGAAGTATAGCTTCGAGCTTTCCTTCGTCAACCCTTTTTTCGTTCGATTTTCACTGCGTCTGGCTGTTGAACCGGAGCGCCGTGCGTGTCGAGGGCGCGCAGTATAGCCATCGATTCGGGCCTGTCAACGCGCCGTAACACTTTCCTGCGATTGCGGAAAATATCGCCGCCTGTTCAGTGGGTTACGTCATCATGAAGGGAGCCTTGAGCCTCCCACATGTTTGTCGGACCCACCTTGCGCCGCCGCAGTGCCTCGTCCGCGCGGACACAGTGCCCGAATTCCGGGAATCGCGACGCATCAACCGGGACATCACTGCTCAAAATTCCCGGCCGGCGCCCACGTCGCAATGCCTATTTCGGGCCGCCCCGTTCCGATTCAAGGGGCGGCAGGCGCCTGGACCTGCACCCGCGCGAATCGACGGGACCCCAACTGGAGAATATGTTCGGCGCCAACCGCCAGACGCAGCTCCCGGTCCTGCACCTTGTTCCCGTCGACGCGAACAGCGCCTTCGGCAAGCTTGCGGGTTGCCTCGGAGTTGCTTGCCACGAGGCCCGATTCCCTCAGTGCGGCGACGATCCTCGCGCCCGCGGCGTCCGCAGCCGACACGAACTGCACCGGTAGGTCGGTAGGCAGCGCCTTTTGCGCAAAGCGCGCGATGAAGGCGTCCTGCGCACGCGCGGCGGCAGCCGCATCATGGAAGCGGGCCACGATTTCCTGCGCCAGCTCGAACTTCACGTCGCGCGGGTTGCGCCCCTCTTCCACGGACCTGCGCAGCTGCGCGATGTCCCCGAGGGGACGAAAGCTCAGCAGCTCGAAGTAGCGCCACATCAACGTATCGGAAATGGACATCAGCTTGCCGAACTGGGTCTCCGGGTCTTCCGCGATGCCGACGTAATTGCCGAGGGACTTCGACATCTTGTTCACGCCGTCGAGCCCTTCGAGCAGCGGCACGGTCAGGACGACCTGCGGCTCCTGGCCATAGTGTTCCTGCAGCTGACGTCCCACGAGCAGGTTGAACTTCTGGTCCGTGCCACCGAGTTCGACATCTGCCTTCAAGGCCACTGAATCGTAGCCCTGGACAAGCGGATACATGAACTCATGGAGCGCGATGGGCTGGTTCGACTTGAAGCGCTTGGTGAAGTCATCGCGCTCGATCATGCGTGCGACGGTATGCCGCGCCGCGATCTCGATGAGCCCCGATGCGGGCATCGCGCCGAACCATCGGGAATTGAAATCGACCTTGGTGCGGCTGCTGTCGAGGATCTTGAAGACCTGCTGCTGGTAGGTCAGGGCATTGGCCTTGATGTCCTCGGGTGAAAGCCGGGGACGCGTGACGTTTCGTCCCGTCGGGTCCCCGATCAATCCGGTGAAATCGCCGATCAGGAACACCACATCGTGGCCGAACTGCTGGAACTGCCGCATCTTGTTGATGAGGACGGTGTGGCCAAGGTGCAGGTCGGGTGCAGTGGGATCGAAGCCCGCCTTGATCGTGAGCGGCTTTCCGCGGCGCAGCTTCCGGATCAGGTCCGCTTCGGTGAGGATTTCCTGCGCGCCGCGGCGCAGCTCTGCGAGCTGGGCCGCAAGTGCAGCGGGCAGCTCGGGGGTATCAGTGGTTACGTTCATGGGCCACGAAGCTTACCACCGGGATGTCGTTCATTGACCCTTCAGGCGGCCTCGGTTACGGTTTCCGGCCCTCCCGTAAATTTCTGATTCCGATAAGGAAATCGATTTGCGACACGGCATCCACAGCCACCCTGTACCAGGGCTCGTCAGCGGGCCGGCGCGGGTGCGCGCCCTGCAACTGCTGAGCTGTGCCGCTGTGGCCTGGGCGGGACTCGCTGCGGACACCTCATCCGATCCGCGCCTGCAGTTCGCCGGCGCTGCATTCGAAATGATCCGTCCCGCGATCCAGCCTGCATCGCCGGCCAATTTCGGCGCAGCGATGGATCTGGCCGGCGCGGGCCTGTCCAGCATCGAGGTCATCGTCCGCCGCAACGAAACCATGGACCAGATCTTCCGTCGCCTGGAACTGTCCATGCAGGACCTAGCGGCGCTCCGTGCCATGCGCGGACTGAAGTCGATGATCGACCGGCTGAAGCCCGGTGAAATGCTGACGCTGAAACATCGCGATGGCGAACTGGTCGGTCTCGAACGCCGCCTCAATGCCGGTGAAACCTTGCGCGTGCAGAAGGACGAGGACGCCGGATTCGTCGCCAGCGTCGAAGAGGGGCCGCTCACCCGGGTGCCAGTCACGGTGCACGGCGTGGTCCGCGATTCACTGTTCCGCGCCGCCGCCGCCGCGGGGCTTGGGGACAGCACCGCCCGCTCCCTGGCGGACATGTTTGGCTGGGACATCGACTTCGCGATGGACCTACGCC
Organism: Pseudomonadota bacterium; assembly: GCA_041168985.1. GTDB lineage: Bacteria > Pseudomonadota > Gammaproteobacteria > Steroidobacterales > Steroidobacteraceae > ZC4RG30. The sequence continues at coordinate 2,946 of JBEEKA010000210.1, forward strand.
CCGGCGATGAGTTCACGGTGACCTATGAGCGGCTGTTCCGTGATGACGAATACGTCCGCGACGGAGACATCCTCGCGGCGCGCTTCGTGAACCAGGGACGTCGGCATGAAGCCGTGCGTTTCATGGGCGTCGATGGCAAGCCCGGCTTCTACACTCCGGAAGGACGGGGCCTTCGAAAGTCCTTCCTGAAGGCACCGCTGGAGTTCACCAGCATCAGCACGGGATTCGGCTCCGCGGAGATGCACCCGCTGCTCAACATGATGCGGATCCACAAAGGCATCGACTATCGGGCGCCGACCGGCACGCCCGTGCGCGCGATCGGTGACGGCAAGATCGCCTACCGCGGAAACAAGGGCGGATACGGCAACGTGCTGGAGATCCAGCATGGCGGCGGGATCGTCACGAGATATGGCCACTTGTCCGGTTTCGAAGGCGAGATCCGGGCCGGCGACGTCGTGAAGCAAGGATCCGTCATCGGCTATGTCGGCATGACGGGACTTGCGACAGGCCCTCACCTGCATTTCGAGTTCCTTGTGCGGGGACAACAGAAGAATCCCCAGTCGGTCATCAAGGAATCGCCGTCGCCCATGCTGGATATCGCGCTACAGGTCGAATTCGACCGACAGACCCAGCCACTGCTTGCGTCGCTCAATGGGGCGCCCCTTCCGCATCCGAGCATCGCGCCGCCCTCTCTTCGGCCGGTGTCGGGTTCGGCACGCGTATCGGCGCGCTGAAGGGGCGGAAAGGCATGACGCAGTCGACTGTGGAAATCCTGCGATATATCGGCCTGATGTCGGGCACGAGCATGGACGGCATCGATGCGGTCCTGCTTGAAGTATCCGATGGACGCCTCGAGGTGACGGGTTCCCTGCACCAGGACTACTCCTCCGGGCTTGCCGAGCGGCTTCGCAAGGCTATCGTCGACCCGGACTCGGCGGGACTCGACGACTACGGACGACTTGATGTCGAGGTCGGCGAGGCATTTGCCACTGCAGCGCTGGCGCTGCTGTCCGCCTGTGGATTGCAGCGACAGGATGTCCGCGCCATTGGCAGCCACGGTCAGACCATCCTCCACCGCCCGCGTGCCAACCCACCCTGTACGCTGCAGGTCGGCGACCCGAACGTCATTGCGGAGCGCACCGGCATCGATGTGGTTGCGGACTTTCGCCGGCGGGACATGGCGGCAGGTGGCGAAGCCGCACCACTGGTGCCCGCTTTTCATGCTGCGGCATTTGGATCGACGGGCGGAACGCTGGTGGTTGCCAACCTGGGTGGCATCGCGAACATCACCATCCTGGGCGGGGCCGGCGGCGTATCCGGATTCGATACCGGACCGGGCAACTGTCTGATGGATGCCTGGGCGATGCGGCAGCTTGGCACGGCCTGCGACGTCGACGGCGCTTTTGCTGCAAGCGGCCAGGTCCATGCCGGGCTGCTCGGCCGACTGCTCGCCGAGCCGTATTTTTCCAGCCCGCCACCGAAGAGCACAGGCCGCGAACTCTTCAACCTGGCGTTCATCGAGGACGCACTTGAAGGGCTGTCGGTAGCACCCTCGGACGTGCAGGCCACGCTCGCCGAACTCACGGCCGTCACCCTCTGCGACGCGATCCGGCTGCATCTCGGCACCGCTCCGTCCGCGGTGCTGGCCTGTGGCGGTGGCGTCCTGAACCCCCACCTGATGGCATGTCTCGCTGCTGAATTGCGCGGCATTCCGCTGGCAACGACTGCCGCCCGCGGCATCGATCCAATGCAGGTAGAGGCTGCGGCGTTTGCCTGGCTCGCGCATCGACACCTCGAAAGGCTGCCCGGCAACCTGCCCGGCGTGACCGGCGCCAGAGGCCTGCGCGTACTGGGCGCCCTGTTCCCCGGCTTGACGGCGCTGTAACGCGTGGCGGCGAAGATGTCGGATCGATAAAGGTGCGCGATGTCTCCCCCTGAACTGAAGCAGCCGCAGAACTTCTCCAACCGAGAACTGTCCTTCCTGGAGTTCAACCAGCGCGTACTCGCGCAGGCCCAGGATCCGAATACGCCCTTGCTGGAGCGCGTCCGTTTCCTCTGCATTTCCTGCAGCAACCTGGATGAATTCTTCGAGATCCGCGTCGCAGGCCTCAAGCAGATGCAGGATGCGGGTGCCAACCAGGCGGGCCCTGACGGACTGGGCGTCGATGCGCAGCTGGCGGCGATCCATGAGCGCGCGCTGGAACTGGTCCGGGAGCAGTACGAGTGCCTCAACAAGGCACTGTTGCCGGCGCTGGCCCGCGAAGGCATCCAGCTTCTTGACGCGGAGGAGCTGTCACCGCCGCAACTTGAATGGCTGGCCGGTCACTTCCATGCCGAGGTCGAGCCGGTGCTCAGCCCGCTGGGACTGGATCCGGCGCGGCCGTTTCCCCGCATACAGAACAAGAGCCTCAACTTCATCGTCCAGCTGTCCGGCGAGGATGCCTTCGGACGCGACAGCGAACTTGCCGTCCTGCAGGCGCCGCGCTCGCTGCCCCGCGTCGTGGGGCTGCCCGCCATGCTCGGCGGCGGCTTCGTGCTGCTGTCGTCCATCGTGCACTGTTTCGTGGCCATGTTGTTTCCCGGCATGGATGTGCGCGGCTGCCACGCCTTCCGGCTGACCCGCAACAGCGATCTCTTCGTCGACGACGAAGAAGTGGATGACCTCCGGCGCGCGCTGGAAGGCGAACTGGCCCATCGACGATATGGCGCCGCGGTCCGTCTCGAAACCGATGCCAGCTGCCCCACCGAGATTGTCGATTTCCTGCTGGAGCATTTCGCACTGTCCCGGGCGGACCACCATGCGGTCGACGGCCCCGTGAACCTGAATCGGCTGACCGCAATGGTCGATATGATTCCGCGCCCGGATCTGAAATTCCCGGCGTTCGCGCCCGCCATGCACCGACGCATAGTGGCCCAGCCGGATCTCTTCACTGCGATCCGGCACCAGGACATCCTGCTGCACCATCCCTACCAGAGCTTCGCGCCGATCCTCGACTTCGTCAGGCAGGCCGCGGCGGATCCGAACGTTCTGGCGATCAAGCAGACGCTGTACCGCACCGGCGCCGATTCACCCATCGTGGACTCACTCGTTGCGGCAGCCCATGCGGGCAAGGACGTGACAGTCGTCGTCGAACTGCGCGCGCGATTCGACGAAGAGGCCAACATCAGCCTCGCGACGCGCCTGCAGGAAGCCGGCGCCCACGTGATGTACGGCGTGGTGGGCTACAAGACACACGCCAAGCTGTGCCTCATCGTGCGTCGCGAACCGGAGGGTCTGCGGCGCTACTGCCACCTTGGCACGGGCAACTACCATCCAGGCACGTCCCGGACCTACACGGATTACGGGCTGTTCACCTGCCATCCGGGCATCGGTTCGGATGTCCATGAGATCTTCCTGCAGCTGACGAGCATCACGCGCACACCCACGCTCCAGCACCTGCTGCAGTCGCCCTTCACGCTGCATGCGGGCCTGCTGTCCCGGATCGACCGCGAAGCCGAACTCGCCCGCGCCGGCACGGGTGGCCGCATCATCGCCAAGATGAACGCCCTGGTGGACCCGGAGATCATCGAGGCCCTGTACCGGGCATCCTGCGCCGGCGTGCGGATCGACCTCATCGTGCGCGGCGTCTGCTGCCTGCGCCCGGGCATTCCAGGCGTATCGGAAAACATCCGCGTGCGCTCGATCATCGGCCGATTCCTCGAGCACCCCAGGGTCTATTGCTTCGGAAACAACGGCGACCCCGCTCTGTTCTGTTCGAGTGCGGACTGGATGGAGCGCAATTTCTTCCGACGCGTGGAAGTCGCATTCCCGATCCTAGATCCCGGGATCCGGGACCGGATCGTGTCGGACCTCGAGCTGTACCTCGAGGATGACCGGCAGGCCTGGCATCTTGGCAGCGATGGCCGCTACAGCCGTGCTTCACCCATTGGACAAGGCAGCTTCAGCGCCCAGCAAACGCTGCTGGAACGCTACACGGCCCAGGGCGCATTCAGCCCGTGAAGATCCGCAGCCGCAGGCCCTGAGTCTCGAGGTATTCCACTTCCTGCTGCAGGTCGGCGGCGGTCAGTGGATGGTCGCGCAGCGTGCGAAGGCCGAAATGCAGCTCCAGCGTCCGGCCCTTGGGCTGCAGTTCGATCCGTGGCAGCGGCGAGCCGCTGCGGTCACGATGCAGGAGCACCGCGATACGCAGCAGGACGATGAGCTGCGCGGCCAGCCGGTCCCAGGGCGGAATCAGGTCCTCGAGTCCGTCGAGCGACAACTTGCGGCGGTGGGCGCCGACCAGGCGAGCCAACAGCAACTGTTCTTCGTGCGCGAAGCCCGGCATGTCGGCGTTTTCCAGCAGGTAGGCACCATGCCGGTGGTAACCGCTGTGCGCGACATCAAGTCCGATTTCGTGCAGGCGGGCCGACCACCGCAGAGCCAATTCGGCCAGCGGATCCTCGAGATCCCAGGCTGTCGCGACCTGCGACAGGAAACCCACGGCCGTTTCCTCGACGCGCGATGCCTGGACGAGGTCGACGTGGTAGCGCTCCTGCATGGAGCGCACCGTGCGCTCACGCGCGTCCTCGGCGGTCATGCGCCCCATCATGTCGTAGAGCAGCCCCTCGCGCATGGCGCCGTCGGCGGCACGCATCTGGCGTATGCCCAACGTGGAGAATGCCTCGGCGAGGATCGCGAGCCCGCCCGCGAACACGGTGCGACGCTCCTCGTCCACGGATGAAAGCGAAATGGCCCGCGTATGGCCCGCGGCCGACAGTTGTGCAATCAGGTGTTCAAGCCCGTCCGGCGTGATCGCCGTGCACTGCGCGTCCAGTTCCCGGAGCGCGTCGAAAATGGCGCGCACGGAACCGGAACTGCCCGCGACGCTGTCCCAGCCGAGCGCGCGGTAACGCGCCTGGATCAATTCCAGCTCCTGCTGCGCGGCGACACGCGCGCGCGCGAACCGCTTGGCGGACAGGCGGCCATCGGCAAAGAACCGCGACGTCATCGACACGCAGCCCAGGTGCAGGCTCTCGAGCTCGATCGGCTCGAAGCCCCGCCCGATGATGAATTCCGTGCTGCCGCCGCCGATGTCGATGACCAGGCGACGCCCTGAGTCCAGAGGCAGGGTGTGCGTGACACCGGAATAGATCAGCCGCGCCTCTTCACGGCCGGCGATGATCTCGATCGGGTGGCCGATGGCGTCCCGGGCACGCTCGAGGAACCCCTGCTTGCGTCGGGCGCGACGCAACGCGTTGGTGCCGACGACGCGCACGCTTTCCGCCCGCATGTCCGCGAGGCGCTGCCCGAAGCGCTGCAGGCAGGCGATGGCGCGGTTCGCAACGGCCTTGTCGAGGCGGCCATCCGGGCCGACGCCTTCCGCGAGGCGAACCATTTCACGCAGCCGGTCGATGATGACCAGCTGCCCGCCAGCCTGGCGGGCGACGACCATGTGGAAGCTGTTGGAGCCCAGGTCGACGGCGGCCAGGACTTCCGGCGGCCGGTCTACCTGCCGAGTCACGCGGCGAAGGATGAACCGCAGCCGCAGGTCGTCGTGGCGTTCGGATTCCGGATCACGAACTGCGCACCTTCGAGGCCCTCGCGGTAATCGATCTCCGCGCCGGCGAGATACTGAAAGCTCATCGGATCGACCAGCAGCTTCACGCCCAGCTTTTCGACCAGCGTGTCGCCATCCTGTTCGGTCTCGTCGAACTCGAAGCCGTATTGCAGGCCCGAGCAGCCTCCGCCCTGCACGAAGACGCGCAGCATCAGGCCGGGCTTGCCTTCGCCCTGGATCAGCTCGCCGACTTTGCGGGCTGCGGACTCGGTAAACACGAGTGGCGCGTCGCTGGCGGCGACGTCGGACGATGCAAGGGTTTCTGCGCTCATGGCATTATTTTATCAGGAAGCGCGGCGGCGGCGCGGCGGCGGCCTGGCCGGCCACCATTCCGGGAATGGGGGCAGCGCACCATCGGGATGTGCGAGCGGGCCCAGTTCCTGCAGCGCCCGGACATAGACCGGGCGCTTGAAGTAGATGACTTCCCGGACCGGCTCCCAGAAGTCGACCCAGCGCCAGCGGTCGAACTCCGGCTGCCCCGTGGCGTCGAAACGGAATTCCACATCCGGTCTGGCAAGTCCCAGCAGGAACCAGCGCTGCTTCTGCCCGATGCAAAGCGGCAGGCTGTCGCGGCGGACGAAGCGTTTCGGCAGGCGATAGCGCAGCCAGCGCTGCGTCTGGCCCAGCAATTTCACGTCCTGTGGCAACAAGCCGATTTCTTCGTGCAGCTCGCGGTAGAGGGATTCCTCGGCTGTCTCGCCGCGGCGCACCCCACCCTGCGGAAACTGCCAGCCCTTGCCGCCCGTTCGGCGGCCGAGGAACAGCTGGCCCTGGCCATCCGTCAGCATGATGCCAACGTTGGCGCGGAAGCCGTCGCGGTCGATGACGTCGTTTTCCGGATCAGGCACGGCGCTGTACGACTTCCTTGCGGTCCTTGAGGTATTCCAGCCCCTGCAGCATGAGCGCCTGGAACGTGGGGAAGTCCCGCTTGAGGACGGCACTGCGCAGGCGATCGACGGACTTCGCCAGTGCTTCCAGTGACTCTGCGCCGAAGTCATTCAAGGCCTGGATCTCGAAGTACAGCTCCGGGCTTTCCTCCGAGACGGCCGTGGCGACATCCAGCTGCGCGTCGAAGGTCGTCGACGACAGACGCGCCAGCCGGGGGGCTGCCTCGCCGCTTTCCGCCAGTGCGGTGAAAAACGCGATGTTCAGGGCATGCGAGAGGCCCAGGACATAGGCGATGAGGCGATCGTGTTCGTCGAGGCCCATGACGACCTGCTCCGCCATCGTGGACGCGAAGAGCGCGCGAGCCGCTTCAAGGGCTTCGGGACAGCCCATGTCCACGAATATGACGTGACGGTCCGACAGCAGTTCGGTCGCCGGACCGAACATCGGGTGGAGTGACGTCACCTTCACGCCGGCGGCCTTCAGCGCATTGAGCCCGCCCCGCAATGGCGACTTCAGCGAACCGAGGTCGAACACCACGCCGCGCGGACGCCGGAGCGACAGCTCCGACAGGATGGCCCCACTGGCCGAAAGCGGGGTGGCCACCACGATGTAGTCGAAGGCGTCGAGATCCCCAATAGAGCGCCAGTCCGAGACGACCGGGGCGGCACCATTCGGATCCGCCACCTGCACGACGAAGCCCTGCGAGCCGAGGAACTGCACGAACCAGCCGCCCATCTTGCCCGCGCCGCCGATGACCAGCGCCCGGCGGCCATTGCCCGCACCCTGCGCAGCGACCCGCGCCTGCTCCTGCGTCGTCAGCGACGAACGGATCAGCAAGCGCAGCACGTCCTCGGCCAATTCGCCGGAAAGACCCAGTGCCTCCGCCCGCGCGCGGACACCGAGGATGACCTCGCGCTCACGTCGATAATCGCGCGTTGGATGGCCCGTCGAGCGCTTGGCGTCCGCGATCTGGCGCCCGATGGCCTGTCGGCGCGCGATCAGCGCGAGCAGGTCGCCATCCAGCTGATCAAGTTCCCGGCGCAATTCATCCAGCGTCATCACTAACCCCTGTACGGTCCAGCGCAGTAGTAGAACAGAGGGGACGGGCCGCGGGAAGAAGCGGGTTCCCCTGCCTGCCGGCCATGAAGGCGACCGGATACACTCCGGACATCATGCTGAACGACCTGCTGCCCGAACCCCTGCCCACCAACCCGCTGCCGATCGCCACCGAATGGCTTGCCGAAGCCTGGCGGCGCCGCGACCAGCCCAATCCCAACGCGATGGTGCTCGCCACGACCGACGCCGACGGACAGCCCTCGGCGCGCGTCGTCCTGTGCAAGGACATCGTCGCCGACCCGGGCTTCGTGCACTTCGTCAGCAATTACCATTCCCGCAAAGGCCGCGAGCTCAGCGCCAACCCGCGGGCTGCGCTGGTGTTCCACTGGGACCACCAGCATCGGCAGCTGCGCATCGAGGGGCTGATGCATCGGAGCAGCGCGGCCGAAAGCGACGCGTATTTCGCCGGCCGCGCCTGGGCCAGCCAGCTCGGCGCCCATGCCAGTGCGCAGAGCGAACCCATATCGTCGCGCGCCGCGCTGATCGCCAGGCTGGACGACGTGACCCGCCAATACGGCGCCGAACCGACGGAGTGCGGGCCGCGCATCCCGCGGCCCTCGCACTGGGGCGGCTACCTGCTGTGGGTGACCGCCGTCGAACTCTGGGTGGAGGGCGATGCCCGCATCCATGACCGCGCTCGCTGGACGCGCCGGGTCGAGTTCGGTGCGGACGGCGAGGCCGCCGTCGGGCCCTGGCAAGGCACGCGGCTCCAGCCGTAGGAGAACTGCATGTCCGCTGTCCGTGGCATTTCCCGGACCCGCGTGCTGATCCATGTGATCGCCCTGTGGTCGGGCTTCTTCGTGATGGGCATAGAGCTCCTGGGCGGCCGCCTGCTGTCGCCGAATTTCGGCAGCAGCATCTACGTCTGGGGCGCGATCATCACGGTGTTCATGCTTGCGCTGTCGCTGGGCTACCTCGCCGGCGGACGCTGGTCGCAGCATTCACCCAGCCTGTCGCGCCTTTCCTGCCTGCTCGGGCTGGCAGCCCTCTCGGCGCTGCCCGCCTTGCCGCTGGCCGGCGAACCGCTCGAGCGACTCGCCATCGCGATTCCGGATCCACGCTTCGGCGCGCTCACCGCCGCCACGCTGCTTTTCTTCGTGCCGACCTTCATCTCCGGCATGGTGTCGCCCTATTGCGTCCGGCTCATCATCGACGGCGATTCGACGTCGGGCCACCGCGCCGGACAGCTGTATTTCGTATCCACCTTCGGCAGTGCGGCCGGCACGCTGCTGACGTCGTTCTATCTCGTGCTCTGGTTCGAGGTGAATGCGATCCTGCTGAGCCTGGCAGCGATTTCCATCGCGTTGTCGCTGTTCGGCCTCGTCGCCGGAAGGACCCGTCCGTGAAGTACCTCGCCGCGATCCTCGGAACGGCCATCGCACTGTTCGCCGTCGCGCCTGCCCACGCTGAATACCGGCTGGTTCACAGCGAGCGGTCCCTGTACCGCGAAGTGCTCGTTTACGAACAGGGTGGCGAGCGATGCATGTGCTTCACGCGCCAGTGCCGCATCGGCCGGCAGTCCTGCATCGACCTGAAGCAGCCGGAGCGATTCACGCTGAGCTATACGCGGCTGATGCTGGCCGGCCTGCTCTTCGCCAGTCCGGAGCCGAAGCGCATCCTGATCCTGGGCCTGGGCGGCGGCTCCATTCCCACTGCACTGAAAACGATTCTCCCGGACTCGCAGGTGGACGTCGTGGAGATCGACCCCGCCGTCACACGCGTGGCCGGGAAGTATTTCCGCTTCCAGGATGGTCCGAACCTGCACGTCACGGAAATCGATGGCCGCGTGTTCGTGAAGCGCGCGCTGCGCGCCGGGCAGAAATACGACGCCGTGCTGCTCGATGCCTTCGACCACGAGTACATTCCCGAGCACCTGCTGACGAAGGAATTCCTCTCCGAAGTGAAGGGCATCCTCGGGCCGCGCGGCGTCATCGTCGCCAACACCTTCTCGCTCAGCAGGCTCTACGACCATGAGTCCGCGACCTACGCGGCGGTGTTCGGCCGCTTCTACAACCTGACGCGGGAGAACCGCGTGATCGTCACGCGCCTGGACGGACCGCCACCGATGGCGGAGATCCGGGAGCGGGCGACGAAGTACTCGCCCGCCCTTCAGCGCTTCGGCGCGAACGCGGGCGAGCTCGCCGAACTTTTCGATCCCAGCATCACCTGGGACACGACGGCCCGCGTGCTGACCGACCAGTACTCCCCGGCCAACCTGCTGAACCGCTGAGGTTCAGCCCCGGCGGTACCCGTACGCGACAGTTTCGCCGACCAGGTCGTGCAGCGGACCGCCATTGCTCGCCAGCACGGTCGTCGTGTCGAGCGTCAGCTCTCCGCCGGACAGGTCCGTGAACCGGCCGCCTGCTTCCCCCACGATCACCGCCAGCGCCGCCACGTCGAGGATGTTGACGTCCGACTCCACGACCACATCCAGCGCACCGCGCGCCAGCAGGTGGTAGTGCACGAAATCGCCGTAGCCCCGCAGGCGGTTCACGCCCGTGACGAGCCGCCCGAAGTTCGCCCATTCGGGCTTGCCGGCGAGCGTCTTGAGGTTGCCGGTGGACAGGATCGCGTCCCGAAGCTCGGCCGTCCGGCTCACGCGGATCGGCTTGCCGTCGAGAAAGGCGCCCCCGCCCTCTTCCGCCCACGCCAGTTCGCCATAGGCGCAGGCGGAGGACACCCCCAGGACCAGGCGTCCCCGGCGCATCAGCGCGATCTGCGTCGAAAAGAATGGCGTATCGCGCACGAAGGACTTCGTGCCATCCAGCGGGTCGACCAGCCAGACATTCTCGGCCTGCATCGCATGCTGGCCCGTCTCCTCGCCATAGAAACCATAATCCGGGAAGTGCCTGGACAGCACTTCATGGATCGCGGCTTCCGCGCGGCGATCGGCTTCCGTGACCGGCGACCGGTCCGCCTTGATCTCGACGGCAAGGTTGTTGCGGAACAGCGGGCGGATCACGGCATCGGCCGCGCGCGCCGCTTCGAGGGCCGCTGCCAGCTGCGGCGACTGTGAAGGGGTAGGTGTGCTCATGACGCAACGGTGGCACAGCCTGCCCCGGAGGGCTAGAGTGCCGGCCCCATGGGAAACCGACTCAGCAAGCTCGTTACACGCACCGGCGACTCCGGCACGACAGGCCTGGGGGACGGCAGCCGCCTGCGAAAGGATGCCGCGCGCATCGAGGCCATCGGCACGGTCGATGAGCTCAACAGCAGCCTGGGACTGGTGGCCGCGACGGCGGGACTGCCTGCGGACATCGCGCAATGCATCCTGCGGCTGCAACACGACCTGTTCGATCTCGGCGGCGAACTGGCCATTCCAGGCCACGCCATCGTGACCGCGGCGCACGTCGAGCAGGTGGAAGCGGACGTGGACCGGTACAACGACCGCCTGCCGCCGCTGAAGGAATTCATCCTGCCGGGCGGTGGTATGGCCGCTGCCCACTGCCATCTCGCGCGCACGATTGCACGCCGTGCCGAACGCCGCGTGTGGACGCTGGCCGACAGCGAGGCGGTCAGCGACAAGGTGTGCGTCTACCTGAACCGCCTGTCCGACCTGCTGTTCGTGCTGGCACGGCTGCTGGCTCGGCACGAGCACGGCAGCGAAGTGCTGTGGGACCGCAAGCGCCTCGCCGAGTGACCCCGCCCGCCCGGCATCGCGCACTGCGCGCGGGTCTGGCCTTGCTGCTGCTGTGGCTGGCGATCACGCCCGGGCTGCCTGCTGCCGAACCCGCCGCGGGCTGGCACACCTTCTGGAGCGTGAAGGGACGCCAGGGGAACACGCTCTGGCTGCTGGGCTCCATACACCTGCTGCGCCCCGAGGACGCCACTCCGCCGCAGCCTGTCCTCCAGGCCTACAGGACGTCGAAACAGCTGGTCCTGGAACTCGATATCGATGGCGCCGGCAACATGGGCCCTCCCGATGCGCGTCTGCTGCGCCTGCCCGAGCGCCGGGCACTGAGGGACGTACTGGGGACATCGCTGCATGACCGTTTCGTGGCGGCCGCCTCGGAGCAGGGGCTGCCAGCGTCGCTGTTCGATTCCATGCAGCCGTGGTTTGCCGCGATCACTTACGAGCAGGCCGTGTACGCACAGCTGGGATTCAATGCCTCGCAGGGCGTGGACCAGCAGTTCGCGCGACGGGCGGCCGCGGACGGCAAACCGGTGCTCGGCCTCGAGACGATCAACGAACAGCTGGGCTATTTCGCGGCGTTGCCGATGAAGGACCAGGTGGATCTGCTGCGCGAGACCCTTGATGAGTCGGCTGGCATCCAGGAAGAACTGGGCGGGATCATCGATGCCTGGCGCCGCGGCGACATCGGGAGGCTCGAAGCCCTGCTGACCCGGGGGCTCGGGCAGTCGCCCGAACTGATGCAGCGGCTGACGAGGGATCGCAACCGCAAGTGGATGGCGTCGCTGACACCCCTGCTCGAGGGAAGGCAGGACGTGCTGGTGATTGTCGGGGCCCTGCATCTGGTCGGCCCCGACGGGCTGCCCAGCCTGCTGCGCAAGGCAGGCTGGCAGCCGGTCCAGCACTAGGCCATCAGGCCTTCGGGTACAGGTCCCCGCGCACCCACAGGCCATGCACCTGCGGCGAAGCCTGCACCGGCAGGCGGACCGTCGCGATCGGGCCATCCTCGACATGCTCCGCGTCGAGGATCACGAGGTCCGAACGCAGGTTCTGGTCGAGGTGGTAGGCGATGCCCATGAGGTACCCCTCGCCCTCGCGCGACGTCGCGCTTTTCGGCGCGAACACGGGCTCGGCCAGCGAGATCTTCGTACCCGCGTTCCACAGCTTGTAGCTCTTGGTCTGCAGGTCGAGTCGTGCATAGCAGGCGCCGGCCGCGCGGCGATCCACGGTCGGATCCGGGCAGGCACCGTAGCCGTAACGGTAGGGAACGGTGTTGTAACGATCGTCCTGGCGCGGCAGCGGCATCGACATCGGGAAGAGCTTCTCGATGTTGTAGACCTTGCCCTTGCCGGACAGGTCCACCGAGATGCGGTGCAGGTAGCTTTCCGCGCCCTTGAAGTCCGGCGGCGAGCCGTCCTTGTTCGGCATGAACGGAAACGGATTGCCGGCGGTGACTTCCGTATCGAAGTACAGCTTCTTGCCGTCCTCGAACACGCCCATGGTATGCGTGCCGCTGCGCGTCGGGCCTTCGAACCAGCGCAGGTCCTTGCCATCGCCACCCCGACGGAAGACGCCGAACCAGGTCTTGCCGTTGCGGTCCCAGGACCAGTGGATGCCGCCCCGCTTCATCTGCTCGTGGTCGATGGTCAGCGGCACGCAGTACACCATCACGTAATTATCCGTGATGCCGTAGTCGTGGATCATGCCGACGTAGGGCACCTTGATCTTCGTTTCCCACAGCTTTTTGCTGGTGTTCTTGTCGATCTCGAAGAAGGACACGACGTCGCTGCCGAAGCCTTCCGCCTCGTAGCCGAAAGCGAGCAGGTTGCCCGTGCGCGAATCGACCTTCGGGTGCGCCGTGAAGGGCTGCGTCGAAGGCAGCTGGCCCCCGAAGGTGTAGATGGGATCGACCGTCTCGAGCGTGTTGAGGTCCATTGCGATAGGCGGCGTGTCCTCCTTCAGCGCGAGGATCAGTCCCTTGTGGTTGATGACGTGCGTGTTGCCCGTCGCGCGAGACTTGCCGCGGACGCTGGGATCGTCCATCAGCGGGTTGCGGTACATCGGGTACAGCGACTTGCCGGCCTTGTCCTGCGCGAGATAGCGCTCGCCCTTGGCGTATCGCGTGCGGTAGTCCACGCGGCCGTTCCTGATGCGGAACATGCGGACGTGGCCTTCGCCGTCGAACATGATGTTGTTCGGCAGGCGCGGGTACATCGGGTCCGGACCGGTCGCATAGAAGCCACCGTCGAGGTCCTTCGGAACCGTGCCCGTGACTTCGCAATGATTGACTGTGACTTCGGCGCGGATCGGCGAGAACTGGCCACCGCTGCCCGGTGCGCCCGGCGGCGGACCACCCGCGGCAGGCGGCTGGGACAGGTCCGTGTGTCCGTTACCCGGCTGTCCGGCAGGTGCCGCGGCCTGCGCCGTCCCGGCCAGTCCGGCCGCGCCGAGGCCGGCAGCCGTGCCGAGCGCGGCGCCGATGAAGCCGCGGCGATTCAATTCGTTGTTGTCAGTCATGTCGGATCCTCTCCATGTCGAAAGCCGGCCCCGGGTCCGTCTTGCGGCCCGGCGCGATGTCGCTGTGCCTCGTGACGCGCGCGGGCGCGAGGCCCGGGTACGCCGCAAAGAGCGCGCGCAATACTGACGCGAGCTGGCGGTACTGGGCATCCGTATAAGGCACGTCGTCCGCGCCCTCGAGTTCGATGCCCACCGAAAAGTCATTGCAGCCAGTCCGCCCCTCGAACTGCGAGACGCCGGCATGCCAGGCGCGCTCGCCGAACGGCACGAACTGCACCAGTTCGCCGTCGCGCCTCACCAGCACATGGGCGGAGACGCGCAGCCCGGCGATACCGGCGAAATAAGGATGCCCCTGCGGCGCAAGCGTGCCCGTGAAAAGCTGCTCGATGGCAGGTCCGCCGAACTCGCCGGGTGGCAGGCTTATGCCGTGCAGGACGACGAGATCCGTCGCCATGCCCGACGGCCGTGGGTCATGGTGCGGGCTCAGCACCTGCCGCACGCCGACGAGAAGTCCCGTCGGCGCATGCACGGCGATGTCCGCTGCGGTGGTCACGGCGAGGCCGAAGCCCTGGCCGCGGTGAGATAAGCCAGAAGTGCGTCCAGATCGGCGTCCGGCAGCTCCACGCGCGAGATGCGGGGCATGTTCACCAGCCCCCAGCGCACCACGGTGCGCACGTAGGTGGGCTCGAGGTCCGTGCGCTGTTCCAGCAGGGACTTCGCGGCGCCGAGTCGTCGCGCGAGGATGAACGTGCCGGTCCCCCCTTCGCGGTGGCACATGCTGCAGCGATGGGTAAACACGGCCTTGCCACGCGCCGCCGA
>JBEEKA010000211.1:0-28716 GCA_041168985.1 Pseudomonadota bacterium
AGGCCTGCTCTTCCGTGCGCTGCGAAAGATTCGTGTTGCCCTGGCTGATCTCGTCCGCGCCCCGGTGCACTTCGCTCGCCGCGTCCTTCACCTGCGAGATGACGCCGGACATGTTGTCGACCAGCCCGTTCACGCCACCACCGACCTTCTGGAACAGGCCGCCCTGTCCTTCAAGCGCGATGCGCTGCGTGAGATCGCCGCTGTTCGCGGCATCGACAAGGCGATGGACTTCGCCCACCACATTGGCGACTTCCTCGACCAACTGGTTGACGCCGTCGCCAAGCACCTGCGCGAGGCCCGGCTTGCCCTCGAAGTGCATCCGCTGTTCCAGGTTGCCGGCACGCGCGGCATCGACGAGCGCGCCCACGTCGGAAACGACGTCGGCGACATTGCTGACGATCTCGTTGATGTTCTTCGCAATGATGCCGTAGAAGCCCACCTTGCCTTCTTCCGGGATCCGTCGCGTCAGGTCTCCGCCGACGAAGGATTCGACGACCGTGAGGACGTCCTTCTCCGCGGCCACTTCCTGCGTGCGGTCATACCATTCGACGACCGTACCGACCCGTTCGCCCTTGTCCCCGAAAATCGGGTTCGCCGTGAACTGGACCGTACGGCCGCCAACGACGAACTGCGACTTGTGCGTGCCGCGAAGCGACGCAAGCATGCGCTGCTGGTGCGCCGGATTCTTGTGGAAGACGTCGACGTTCTTGCCGATCAACTGGCTGGCGTTGAAATGCGGCATTTCCTTGCGGAGGTCGCGCTCGAGGTCGCCGAACAGCTTGGTGGCCGACTCATTCATGTAGACGATGTTGTTGTCCGGATCCGCCACCATCACGTTGGCCGAGGCTGCGCCAAGGCCGCCGCGCATGCGGGAGATCTGGACGGCTGCGACTGCGCGGTTATTCTCTTCTTCGAGCAGCTTGGACTGCATGCGGCTCATATTCGTTGACAGGGCGGCCAGTTCATCGCCGCCGTGATCATCGATATGGTTGTCGTAATGTCCCTGGGCGATCCGGTCCGCGGCCACGCTCAATATTCCGACAGACCCGGAGATGCGGCGGATCACGTTGACGACCAGCAGGACTGCCAAGGCCATGATCGCGGCGATGATGCCGAGCATCGTCCAAAGGGACGTCTTGTCCCGTGACATGCGGGTGTCCAGCATCCCATTGGCAAGGTCGACGACGGCGTCATGGATCTGGCCCATCAAGTCGGGAAACTCGTCGCCCTGTTTGATCAGCGCCTGCAGTGCGTCCGGCGTCGCACCACCCATCACGGCCGCCTCGGTGTCACGCAGCCACTTGCTGAGCTTTGGTTCCCAATTGGCCGGCATGCCGCCCAGTAGTGCCGCGGCCTTGGCATCGCCACTCGTTGCCTTGGCGACTTCTTTCAAGCCGCCAACCATGGCGTTGACCTGGTTTGCCGCGAGGGCTGCCAGTTCGATGTACTTCTGCTTCTCGGCGTCCGTGGCTTTGCCGCGGGCCGCCACGGCAGCGAGCAGCGCCCGGTTTTCGCCGATCAGGCTCTCGATGTCCGGTACCTTGGCGACAGAAAGGTCGATCGCGAAGTACGAAGCCGCCTCGGGATCCAGGATCATGCCGGTGTCCGTGTTGATCTGGTCCTTCAGATCCTTGATCCTCGCCAGCAACGCCGAGTGAGCCGCGAGGCTCTCTTCGGTGTTGCGGTAGTCGGTGGACTTGACGGTCTGCCACTCAGCACGGATCTGCTTCCAGGCCGCGTTGTGCGTGGGCGATCCGTACTTGGCATCCAGCCGGTCCATCTCGGCGATCCACTTGTCGAGTTCCGACAGGTAGGCGGTACTCGCGTTCTTGTCGGCATTGCCTTTCAGCAGTCCCGTCACGATGATCGCGCTGTGGTCGCTGATGCGTCCCGTCATTTCCTCGAGGGGCTGGAACCATTCCATGCCGCCGATTTCGGCCTGCGTCACGGCAATGGCTGCGCGCTTCTCGTTGACGAACAGGACGAGCAGCACGAGGGTCGGGATACCCAGCGCCGCGGCCATGATCAGAAGCTTGCGACCGATAGGAAGCTTGTCCATAAGTACGACTCCTTGGATTCTGCGTCAGGCTGCGGCGTTCTGTTCGCCGGTGGCAATTTCGATTTCACCGCGGACCAGGGCGTCCGCATCAAGCAGGATCAACATGCCGTCATCGATCGTGGCGAGGCTTTCGATGTAATCGATGCTCGCGGAACCGGTGATCTGGGGCGCTTCGCGCCGCATTTCTTCGGTGAGGTCGACGACGTCCGAAACACTGTCGACGACGAGCCCGCACTCCTTCGTGCTGCCGTCGAGCATCTTTACCGAGATCACGATGATCACGGTCACCGGCGTGAATTCCGCCGAAGGCAGTGCAAACCGCACGCGCAGGTCGATGATCGGGACGATGGCGCCGCGCAGGTTCAGTACGCCCAGCACCTGGGGGGGGGCCTGCGGCACGCGCGTGACCGGAGACCAGCCCCGGATTTCCTTCACGCGCAGGATATCGAGACCGAAGGTCTCTTCCCCGAGGCGGAAGGTCAGGATCTGGCGCGCCGTGGCGCTGGTGCCATCGGCCTGGGTGACGACGCTGTTCATTCGGCGTTTTCCTTTTTCTTAGGCAATCAGCCGGGCGGCGGGCTGGCTGTTGGCTGCGAGGCGGATGAGTCCGGGCACGTCGAGGATCAGGGCCACTGCGCCTTCGCCGAGGATGGTGGCGCCGCCGATGCCTTCGATTCGCCCGTAGTTGGATTCCATGGACTTGATGACGACCTGCTGCTGGCCCAGCAGGCTGTCGACGAACAAGCCGGCCCTGCGCCCGTCGCCCTCGACGACCATGACCAGGCCCTCGTGCAGGTTCCGGGCCTTCGGCTCGACGCCGAATGCTTCGTGCAGGCGGATGATCGGCAGGTAATCCCCGCGGAAGGAGAAGACCTCGCCGTGGTCCACGAGATTGTTCGAGTGTCCGGGCTTGAGCTGCAGCGACTCGACGATGGTGACGAGTGGAACGATGTAGGTTTCCTCGCCGACCTGCACCGACAGGCCATCCACGATGGCGAGTGTCAGCGGCAGGTTGATGACGAAGCGCGTTCCCTTGCCCTTCTCGGACTTCAGTTCGATGCTGCCACCGAGTTCCTTGATGTTCCGGCGGACGACGTCCATGCCGACACCTCGTCCCGAGAGGTCGGTGGTCGCTTCGGCCGTCGAGAACCCCGGAAGGAAGATCAGTTCGTTGATCTGGTCGTCGGTCAGGGCGTCGCGTGCATCGATGAGACCGCGGCTGATCGCCTTTTCGCGGATGCGATCCTTGTCGAGGCCCTTGCCGTCGTCGCTGACTTCCAGCGTGATGGAGCCCCCCTTGTGGAAGGCGTTCAGGTGCACGGTGCCTTCGGCCGGCTTGCCGGCCTCGACGCGGGCGTCCGGCATCTCGATGCCGTGATCGATGCTGTTGCGGACCAAGTGGACGAGCGGATCGCCGATCTTCTCGAGCACGGTCTTGTCGAGCTCGGTCTGTTCACCGGTCATCTTCAGCCGGATCTGCTTGCCAAGGCGGTGCGAGAGGTCGCGCACGAGCCGCGGGAAGCGGCTGAAGACGAAGCTGACGGGCAGCATGCGCACCCGCATGACGCTCTCCTGGAGTTCGCGCACGTTGCTTTCGAGCTGCGCGAGTCCCGACTTCAGGGCGTCGCCGGCAACGCCATCGACGCGCGTGGCCAGCTGGTTCAGCATCGACTGGGTGATCACGATCTCGCTGACCATGTTCAGCAGCTCGTCGATCTTTTCGATGCTGACGCGGATCGAGGTGGAATCGGCCGATGCCGCAGGCTTTCCGCTGCCTTCGACGGCCTTGACGACCGGAGCGGCGGCGGACGCTGCGGCAGGAGCGGCCACCACCGCAGGCGCCGCTATGGGCGCCTCGGCCTTCGCAGCGGCCGCGGAGGGTGCCTCCGCTGCCACGGGCGCTGCTGCTTCGGGTGCGGCGGCTTGCTCTGTCTCCGTTGCTTCCGTTACCGCGGCGGGCTCGGCCGGCGCAGCAACCACGCGCTTGACGTCAAGGTCGCAGTCGCCTTCAGCCCATTCGAAGATCAGGTCGATGGTCTCGCGTGCGACATCGCTCGTCAGGACCAGATCCCAGGCGATGTGGCAGACCTCGGGATCCAGCGCTTCGAGCGTGGGCATCGTCGACAGGTCCGGGCGCGCGTCAAGGGGACCCAGGCCGGCCAGCTCGGAGAAGAGACGGACCGGGTCATTGCCCCGGGTCAGGAGTTCCTGCCGGGCCCGGAACCTGATTGCCCACTGGTTGCGGGCCGAGGTGGACTCCGGCGCAGCGGCTCCTGCAGGAGCCGGGGCGGCGGCTGGAGGTGTGGAGGCTTCCACTGCAATGACGGGCGGTGGCGGCGGGGTATCGACGCCTGCGCCCTTCACGAGGGCGGTGAGTTCCGCGTGCAGGGTGGCCACACGCTCGGGATCGGCCTCGTGGCCATGCTGCACGGTGCCGATCATCGCGCGGAGGACGTCGACGGACTGCAGGAGCGCATTGGAAATCCGCTCGTTGAGCGCCACCCGGCTGTTGCGGAGTTCGTCGAGCAGGGTTTCCAGCGTGTGCGTGAAGGAGGCGATGTCGGAGAAACCGAACATGCCCGCACCACCCTTGATGGAATGCGCGACGCGGAAGATGGTGTTGATCGTTTCCGGATCGCCGCCGCTCTCGTCGAGCTCGAGCAGCGCTGCTTCCATCGTGTCGAGGGCCTCGCGGCTTTCCTCGAAGAACGTGGCATGGAATTGTGCGAGATCGATGCTCACGGCTTATGCCTCCACGGCCGGCAGTTTCAGCGCTTCGACGAGGCCCAGTTGCCCGGCCGCCCGATACAGTTCGGGGTTCGGCTGCTTCCAGGCCAGGTTGCGGCCCTCGATGTCCAGCTGGCTGACGAAGGCCAGCAGGAGCTGAAGTCCGGCCGTGTCGACCTTGCCGACCTGGGCGGCATCTATCTCGACGTCGCCCGGCTGGCCGAGTTGCGCCATCAGCTGGCCCTTCAGCTCGGCGGCCTCGCGCAGCGTGCAGACGGAAGCCAGTTGCAGTGATGACATGTCGTGCTCTCCCTGTCAGATGCCGAGACCGGCCATCAGTGCGTCGATATCTTCCTGACCCTGGACCACGCCGGTGCTGACGCCCGGCACGGCCGGACCGAAGCCATGCCCTACGGGCGCTTCGGTGCGCTCGGCATTTCCCGACGTGGCGTTCGTGGCGCCCGTCATGCGCATCAGCTCCGCCAGGACATGTTCCACTTCGCCGACCAGCGTCACGACGCCGCGGATGATCTGACCCGTCAGGTCCTGGTAAGTCTGGGCGATGATCACTTCGTTGAGGTTCGCGCGGACCTTGCTGCAATCGTCGGCCGTCTGCTGCAGGAAGCTGCGGAACCCGGCCGGCACGTCGACGCCCCGCTCCAGCAGCATCGTGGCGGTCTTGTTCGCGCGGTCCGCGAGCGGGCCGCACTGCTCGATGAGGTCCATCGTCTTGTGCGCAGCCTCGTCGGTAAGCTTCATGACGTGGTTGAGGCGCGCCCGGGCGTCGGGCACTTCGCGCTCCGCGAGGGCGGAAATGCGGAATTCCTTGCGGAAGGTGAGCATCGCGTCCAGCAGCGAACCGGTCAGGGTTCGCAGCGCGCGGGTGACATCCCCTTCCCGCTGTTCCTGCATGGCATCGACGGCAGCGCGGAACGCCGGTTCGTCGTTCCTGGCCACGGCCTCGTTCAGCTGGGCGAGCAGCGGTCCGTAGGTTTCAGCCAGTGATTGGATGTCGTCGGCCATGGGGTCACCCTGCGGCTCGTGACTGCAGGATCTTGTCGACCTTTTCCTTCAGCGTCTGGGCGGTGAAGGGCTTTACGACATAACCATTCACGCCGGCCTGCGCGGCTTCGACGATCTGCTCGCGCTTGGCCTCGGCGGTCACCAGCAGGACGGGGAGCTTCGCGAGCGCGGGGTCGGCCCGGACAGCCTTGAGCAGGTCGAGGCCCGGCATGCCGGGCATGTTCCAGTCCGTGACCAGGAAATCGATGTTCCCCTGCTTCAGGATCGGCAACGCGGTGTTGCCGTCATCGGCTTCCTGGACGTTGGAATAGCCCAGGTCGTTCAGGAAGTTCTTGATGATGCGCCTCATGGTGGAAAAGTCATCCACCACCAGGAACCGGATATCCGCACTCATTGCCGTCCACTCCTCCCGGGCGCCACCTGATTGGGATTCAATCTCAGGTTCCGCCTTATGTTCATAGTCCTGCGTCGCACTTTTGACGACAACTGCGGGCTGATGTCGATGTTCACAGCCTGCGGGTGCCGCAATGCAGCAAGAAATGCGACTGAGAACCGCGTCTCAGTTCGTTGAACATAATGAAGGGTCAGGGCCCGGAAATCGGCCTTAGCGGTTGGTTTCGCCCGTGGTGACCGCTTCGGTGAAGCGCACGCCGTAGTGCTCGTTCACCATCACGACTTCGCCGTGCGCGACAAGTCGTCCATTCACGTAGACATCAAGGGGGTCGCCGGCCGGGCGGTCGAGTTCGACCACCGTCCCGACATTCAGCTGCAACAGCCGGCGGATGTTCAGGGTCGTCCGGCCAACCTCGAGGGACAGCTGCACGCCGATATCAAGGACCACGTCGTTCGGGGGCGGGGTGTCTTTGCCGGACATCAGAGCTTCCTCACGAAGGCATCGAGCGCGTTGCTGGTCTTGCGGGCAACCATGCGGCCGACGCGTACGACCTGCCGGCCGCGCTGCTGGCCCACTTCGCCCTGGAACACGGGGACGCCATCCGCCAGCACCATGGCCTGGCCATCGAAATCACAGGGGATGACGTCGCCCGCCTTGAGATCCAGCAGGTCTCCCAGTGTCAGGCGCGCCTGGCACAGGCGCGTGACGAGGTCCACTTCCGTTTCCTCGAGCTCGTTGCGCAAGGTCTGCGCCCAGCGCTCGTCCTTGTCGGCGCGGTCGCTCGACATGCCGGCTTTCAGCACGTCCTTGATGGGCTCGAGCAGTGAATAGGGAATGGTGATGTGGATGTCGCCGCCGCCACCCTCGAGTTCGATGTGGAAGCGGCTCACGACGACGATTTCGGTCGGTGTCACGATGTTCGCGAAATGCGGATTGATTTCGGAATTCAGGTACTCCGGATCGATCGCCATCACCGGAGTCCACGCGTCCTTCATGCCGTCGAAGACCTGCTTCAGCAGCATGTGGATGATCTGCATTTCGGTTGCCGTGAACTCGCGGCCTTCGATCTTCGCGTGGCGCCCGTTGCCACCGAAGAAGTTGTCGATCACGGCGAATACGAGCCGTGGCTCCAGGATCACGAGCGCCGTACCCTGCAGGGGGTTGATGCGGATTAGGTTGAGGCTCGTCGGCACCTGCAGCGTCGGCAGGTATTCGGAAAACTTGGGCAGGGCGATCGGCGCGACGGCCACGTCCGGCGAACGGCGCAGCATGCTGAAAATGCTGATGCGCAGCTGTCGCGCGAGGCGCTCGTTGATCATCTCGAGCGTCGGCATCCGACCGCGGACGATCCGCGTCTGCGTCGCGAAGTCGTAAGGCCGGGCCTCGCCGTTCGGCAGCGTTGATTTCGTCTCGACGACGCCGGAATCGACGCCATGGAGAAGGGCGTCGATTTCGTCCTGGTTGAGGACATCAATGGCCATGGTTCATCAGCCCGGTCAAACGAACTGGTCCGCGCCGCCGCTGGACAGCATGATGCGGCCGGCGTCGGCGAGCCGCCTTGCGACTGCGAGGATTTCCTTCTGCGCCGCCTCGACATCGGACAGCCGGACCGGTCCACGCGACTCGAGGTCGTCCTTCAGCATCTCTCCTGCGCGCTGCGACATGTTCTTCATGATCTTCTCGAGCATCGTCGGATCGGCACCCTTCAGCGCCAGCACGAGCTTGGCACTGTCGACTTCGCGCAGGATCTCCTGGATGCCGCGGTCGTCGACGTCGATCAGGTTCTCGAACACGAACATGAGGTCCTGCAGCTTCTGGCAGAGGGCCTCGTCGGCCTTGCGGATCTGGCCGATGACTTCGCCTTCACCGGTGCTGTCGATGAAATTGAGGATGCCGGCTGCGATCTTCGGTCCACCGAGGTTCGCTGCCACGCCACCGGCATTGCCGGCGAACTGCTTCTCGATCATTTCGTCTAGCTTGCCGAGTGCCGCGGGCTGGACGCCGTCCAGCGTCGCGATGCGGGTGATGATGTCGGCCTGCAGCCATTTCGGGAAGTGCTCGAGGACCTTCGCGGAGTGGTCGGCATCAAGGTAGGCAAGGACGATCGCAAGCACCTGTGGGTGCTCCATCTTGATGGTCTCGGCGATGGCACGCGGCTCCATCCACTTCAGTACATCGAGCCCCTTGCTCGTGCGGCCGAGCAGGATGCGGTCGATGATTCCGCTGGCCTTGTCGTCACCCAGTGCATTGACGAGCACCGAGCGGATGTAATCGTCGGAGCCGACCTTGATGTCGGCCTGGGACTCCATCACGCCGACGAATCCGGAGACGACGGCACTGACTTCCTCTCGCGAGGCACTCTTGAGCTGCGCCATTTCGACACCGAGCTTCTGGACGACTTTCGCGTCCAGGTGCTTCAGCACGGTGGCGGCTTCCTGTTCACCCAGGGCAAGCAGGAGCACTGCGGCGCTTCGGGTGGAGGGGGCTCCCAGCTGTTCGGCCATGACGGTTTTCAGTCTCTTTGCGACGGGTACAGAGCAGAAAAGCAATTTCCGTGCCGCACTTCACGGACGCCGGAAGTTTGGCGCACACTTTGTAGAGCGTCGGTTGCGATTATCTCGCCGGAGCCTCCATTGAAACAGGGCCGCGTGCCCCCCTCTTTCCGCGGCGAGGACAGGCACGGGTCGGCGCCATGGTCGCGACACCCGCAAGCTCTCCGAAAGTGACGCCTATGTCTCGCTTCATGCAATCAAATTCGTCGAAAAGGCAGCGATCATGCGACCGAAAGTGGATTACAACCGCTGCGAGGGAAAGGCGGCCTGCGTGGCCGTCTGCCCGACGAAGGTGTTCGATCTGCGGGTGCTGGCGCCGGAAGAGCGGGGCCCCCTGACGCTGGCCGGGAGACTTCGGCGCTTCCTGCACGGCGGCCCGCAGGCCGCCGTCACGCGGCCGGATCAGTGCAGCGGCTGCGGGCGGTGCGTGACAGCCTGCCCGGAGAGCGCCATCCGACTGGAGGACTGAGGTCCCGCCGCTTCCGGGGCCGGATCATGCAGCCCGGGCGCGCCTGAGATGGACCAGCAGGATCGAGATGGCAGCCGGCGTGATGCCCGGGACACGGGAAGCCTGACCCAGCGTCGTCGGCCGCACGTCGACCAGTTTCTGGCGCACCTCGCTCGACAGTCCGGCGATGGCGGCATAGTCGAGGTCCGCGGGCAATTCGACCGACTCGCTGGCCCTTTGCCGCTCTATGTCTGCAGTCTGGCGCTCTATATATCCAGCGTATCGGGCGCGGACCTCGAGCTCCAGCTCCAGCTGCGGCGGGATGCGATCGTCGGTGTCCGCCGCGTCATGCCGTCCGATCAGCTCCGCCAGTGCGTCATACGGCACTTCAGGCCGACGCAACAACTCGAAAGCCGTCTGTTCGCGGGACAGGGCTCCGCCCAGCCACTGCTGCGCCCACCCGGCCGGCAGCGTTGCAGGGCGAAGAAGGTGACCGGCAAGCCGGGCGACCTCGCGCTCGACCGCGTCCTGCTTCGACTGGAAGAAGGTCCAGCGGATGTCATCCACCAGCCCCAGCTCGCGCCCCGTGGGCGTCAGGCGCACGTCCGCATTGTCCTCCCGCAGCATCAAACGGTATTCGGCGCGGCTCGTGAACATGCGGTACGGCTCGCGCGTGCCGCAGGTCGTGAGGTCATCGACCATCACGCCGAGGTATGACGAGGCGCGGTCGGGCGTCCAGCCTTCCAGGCCACAGGCCACCGCAGCCGCATTGATGCCGGCGACCAGCCCCTGCGCCGCGGCTTCCTCGTAACCAGTGGTGCCATTGACCTGCCCCGCGAGGAACAGGCCGGGAAGCGACTTCACGGCGAGACGCGGCGTGAGGTCGCGCGGATCGAAGAAGTCATATTCGATTGCGTAGCCGGGCCGGGTCAGCTGGGCGTTTTCGAGCCCCGGGATGGTGCGCACGAAGGCCTGCTGGACGTCGAAGGGCAGGCTCGTGGAGATGCCGTTCGGGTAGACCTCATGGGTTTCGAGACCTTCCGGCTCGAGGAAGATCTGGTGCGAGTCGCGTTCGGCGAAGCGCACGACCTTGTCCTCGACACTGGGGCAGTATCGCGGACCGACACCCTCGATGATGCCGGTGAACATCGGGGAGCGGTCGGTCGCGGCGCGGATGATCTCGTGCGTGCGCGCGTTGGTGGCCGTGATGTGGCAGGGCCGCTGCGCCGGGTGGTCCGCGCGGCGACCGAGGAATGAAAAGACAGGCCGAGGCTCATCGCTGGGCTGCACCACGAGGCCGCTGTAGTCGATGCTTCGGCCGTCGATTCGGGGCGGCGTGCCGGTCTTGAGCCGGCCCACGCGCGGCATGAGTTCCCGCAGGCGTGCCGCGAGGCGCATCGACGGGGGATCCCCGGCCCGGCCCCCGGAATATTGTTCGAGTCCCACGTGCAGGCGACCGCCCAGGAAAGTGCCCGTGGTCAGCACGACAGCCCGGGCGGGAAAGCGGATGCCGGTTACCGTGACAACGGCCCGGACCTGGCCTGCCTCGACCTCGATGTCCGCCGCCTCCTGCTGGAAGCACTGCAGGTTCGGCTCGTTTTCAACGGCCCGGCGGATCGCGCGGCGGTACAGCTGGCGATCGGCCTGCGCCCGCGTCGCACGCACGGCCGGGCCCTTGCTCGCGTTCAGCGTGCGGAACTGGATGCCGGCGCGATCCGCCGCGCGGGCCATGACACCCCCCATGGCATCGATCTCGCGGACCAGATGCCCCTTGCCGATACCGCCGATGGCCGGGTTGCAGCTCATGGCGCCGACGGTCTCCAGGTTCTGGGTCAGCAGCAGCGTCCGCGCGCCGCGCCTGGCAGCCGCCAGCGCTGCTTCCACGCCGGCATGGCCGCCGCCGATCACGATTACGTCATGGTCTGGATGCACACTCATCCGGGCATTGTAATCGGTGTCACGTCAGCGAGTCCCATTACGAAACGCGACGTGCAATATCGATTGGCGGACCTTATTATGCGCGCCGCCGCCGTACTTCCCGGCCGCCCCTGCCTGACACCTGTCCGGGCAGGAAATACCGAGTACTTCCCCCTCGGAAAACCACATTGAACCTTAAGAGAAACAATAAGGCGAGTTTGCAGCGCCATTGTTGCGTTTCGATACGGTAATCACCCCCCTGGGGTGGCTTGCGGCCTCCCCTTGGGTCGCTGCTAGACTGGCGCACCTTTTTTGACGACCCGTTTTTTGTCTCTCACAACTCCCATAGAAGAGGTTGGATCAATGAGCAATCTGGAAACCGTGCTGAAAAACGCCGGCAACACCGTCGAGCACCTGCGCAACTCGCAGATCGGCGCCTATGTCTACCCGGTCGTCGCGCCGGAGTTCTCGAACTGGCGTTCGGAGCAGGCGGCCTGGCGCAACAACGCCGTGCTGTTCGACCAGACGCACCACATGGTCGACCTCTTCATCGACGGCCCGGACGCCCTGGCGTTCATCGAGAGCCTCGCGATCAACAGCATGAAGGGCTTCGTGCCGAACAAGGCCAAGCAGTTCGTGGCCTGCTCGCACTCGGGCCACGTGATCGGCGACAACATCCTCTTCTACCTCGCCCCGGAAAGCTTCGTGATGGTCGGCCGTGCGCCGTCCTGCAACTGGGTGAAGTTCCAGGCCGAGACCAGCGGTTTCCGCGTTTCGGTCCGCTACGACGACCGCTCGCCGTCGCGCCCGAACGGCCACGCCGTCCGCCGCAACTACTACCGCTTCCAGATCCAGGGCCCGAAGGCGAAGAACGTCATCGACAAGCTCAACGGCACCCCGATGCCGGAACTGAAGTTCTTCAACATGTCGGCGATCAAGATCAAGGGCCGCCTGGTCCGCACCCTGCGCCACGGCATGGCAGGCGAGCCGGGCGTCGAGATCTGGGGCCCCTACGAAGAGCGCGAAGAAATTGCCGCCGCCATCATCGAGGCGGGCAAGGAATTCGGCCTGCTGCCGGTCGGTTCGCGCGCCTACGCGACGAACACGCTGGAGTCGGGCTGGGTGCCGTCGCCGCTGCCGGCCGTGTACACGGACGAGCGCATGAAGGCTTACCGCGAGTGGCTGCCGGCCAACTCGTACGAGTCGGCGGGTGCCATCGGTGGTTCGTTCGTCTCGAAGAACATCGAAGACTACTACCTGACCCCGTACGAAATCGGCTACGGCCCGTTCGTGAAGTTCGACCATGACTTCATCGGCCGCGAAGCGCTCGAGAAGATGAACGGTGGCAAGGGTGGCCGTCGCAAGGTCACGCTGGCCTGGAACGGCGAAGACGTCGCCAAGATCCAGCGTTCGATCCTCGAGAAGGGCGAGCACTACAAGTACATCGAAATGCCGTTGTCGAACTACGCGAACAGCAATTACGACCAGCTGACGGCGGGTGGCAAGACGGTGGGCCTGTCGCTGTTCTCGGGCTACTCGTACAACGAGCGTTCGTTCCTGTCGCTGGCCGTTGTCGACGAAGACATCGCGCTGGGCAACGAAGTCGTCCTGCACTGGGGCGAGCCGAACGGCGGTTCGAAGAAGTCGACCGTCGAGCCGCACAAGATGGCAGAGATCCGCGCGATCGTTTCGCCGGTTCCGTACGCCGTCACGGCCCGTACGCAGTACGCGGACGGCTGGCGCACGGGCAAGTAATTGCCTCGCAGCCTGTGATCGAAAGGGGCAGGTGGGAAACCACCTGCCCCTTTTTCTTTGGCGCAAGGGAAACGCGACGATGAGTGACGACAACGACGCCCAGCCCCGTACCGCTTACGACCTCCTCGGGGGCGCGGTCATCGACAGGCTGGTCGATGATTTCTACGACCGCATGGATACGCTTCCGGAGGCGGCCGGGCTGCGGGCCATGCATGCGCCGGACCTGGCGCCGATCCGCCGTATCCTGAAGCTCTACATGAACGAGTGGCTCGGCGGTCCGAAGGGCTTTTCCTCGGAGCGCGGCCACCCGATGCTCCGGGCACGGCACCTTCCATTTTCCATTGGCATTGCAGAGCGGAATGCCTGGATGATCTGCATGAACGGGGCGCTCGACGGCATGCCCTGCGAGCCCGAGGTGCGCGAACACATCCGTACCGCGATCGCGAACCTTGCCGACTGGATGCGCAACAAGCCGGACGAGCCGCCACCTGGCCAGGGCACGGAGCAATCACGATGAACAGGAACTCCTGCGCCGCAATGGCGCTGACGTTGGCGCTGCTTGCAGCCTGTACGCCCCCGAAACCTGCCGTTGATCCCGGCGTCCAGGCCGCGATGGACCGCTGGGCTGCGCTGGGCCGGTTGCCGGACTGGAGCGGCGTCTGGGAAATCGACTGGCGCAATTCGCGTGGATTGCCGCCGCGGCCCGAGATGAAGTTCACGCCTGCGTGGCAGGCGAAGGTCGATACGTTCCGGAAGAACCAGGCCAAGGGAGAGAACCTGCAGGCCGACGTGGCGAACTGCGTTCCGCCCGGCCTTCCGGGCATCATGAGCCAGCCGTACCCGATCGCCTTCCTCTACCAGCCGGACCGCGTTGTCATGCTGACCGAGGCGTACATGCAGTTCAGGCAGATCCATACCGATGGCCGCAAGGCGCCGGAGGATCCGGATCCGTATTTCAACGGGCACTCCGTCGGCCATTGGGAAGGCACGACACTGGTTGTCGAGACCAGCGGCCTCCATCCCCAGAACCGTATCGCGCCCGGCGTGGGTCACAGCGAGCAGCTGAGGGTGGTCGAACGCATCCGCCGTGTCGACAAGGACTGGCTGGAGATCGAAACGACCCTGACCGATCCCGAGGTGCTGGCGGAGCCTTACACCAGCACGACGTCCTACCGGCATCTCGATGATGAACTGCGCGAATACGTCTGCCTCGAGAACAACCACGACAGCGCCGACTCGAAGGGCCGGCCGGGCATGAGACTGGAGTGACCATGAACCGCACCTATCTCGCAGGGATCGCCGTCGCCGCCACGCTGGCGCTGGCGCAGACTGCCAGCGCGCACCATTCCATCGCCATGTTCGATTTCTCCAAGACCCTGCGGATCTCGGGCACGGTGAAGGACTTCGAGTGGACCAACCCGCACACCTGGACCAACGTGAAGGTCGATGGCGTCGGAAGTGTTTATGGCCTCGAAGGCATGAGCCCGAACTACCTTTCGCGCAATGGATGGACCAAGCGCACGCTGAAGCCCGGCGACAGGGTCCAGTTTGAAATCCATCCGCTGAAGGACGGCCGGAAGGGCGGCTTCATGGTCAGCGCGAAACTCGCGGACGGCACGCTGCTCTACAACCTGCCGAAGCGACCCGAGTAGCGAGGAGCGCCCGTCTCAGGAGTGTATTGCTGCGACGCGGCGTGGACTGCGCCTCATTTTGGGATCCCGAATTGACAATTTGGGATCCCGGGAGCAGCATCCCGCACCACTCATGAGCACCCACCTGACCGAAGCCATCGTCCGGATACGCGAAATGATCCTTCGCGGCGAGCTGGCGCCCGGTCAGCGCGTGGCGGAGGCCCCCCTCGCCGAGCAGCTCGGCATGTCACGCACTCCCGTGAGGCAGGCGCTGCCCCTGCTTGCCAACGAAGGCCTCCTGGCGGAGCACGACACGCGCGGCTTCGTGGTGCGCGCCTTCACCGCCGACGACGTGCTGGATGCCATCGACGTGCGCGGCACGCTCGAGGGGCTCGCGGCCCGTCGCGTGGCCGAGCGCGGCGCCAGCCGCGCCTTCCTGCGCGAACTGCGCAACTGCCTCGAGGACGGCGACGCAATCCTCGGCAAGCGCCACGTAGAGGAAGCCGACGAGGCCAACTATGCCGAGATGAACCAGCGCTTCCATTCGCTGGTCCTCACCGAGGCCGGCAGCCCGATCCTCAGCGAAGCGATCGAGCGCAACAACCGCATCCCTTTCGCCGGTCCCCAGGCGCTCGCGTTCGACCGCGGCAACCTGGACCGAATGTATGACCAGCTGCGCTACGCCCACCGACAGCACTACGGCCTCGTCGAGGCCTTCGAGCGGGGACAGGGTGCGCGTGCAGAAGGCCTGATGCGCGAACACGCGCATGTCGTCGAAGAAAGCATCAACCTGGCCGCCCTTCCGGTGGCTCCCGTTCTAACCAAGGAAAGAGCATGACGTACAAGAATCTCGAAGAGCGCATGAAGGCAGAGGGCGGCGCCGTCAACATGCTGCGCAACTCGCAGTCGGGCCCGAACCCGTATCCGGTCAAGCAGCCGGAATACACCAACTGGCGCGACGAGCAGTGGGCCTGGCAGAACGCGGCCGTGCTCTTCAACCAGTCGTACCACATGACGGACCTGTACGTTTCGGGTCCGGACGCCTTCGAGCTCCTCGAGTCGCTCGGCATCAACAGCTTCAAGGGCTTCACCCCGGGCAAGGCCAAGCAGTACGTGCCCGTCACCTGGGACGGCTTCGTCATCGGCGACGTGATCCTGTGCTACCTGGCGCCGGAGCTCTTCAACCTGATCGGCCGCCCGCCGGTCGCGAACTGGGTCCAGTACCACGGCGAAACGGGCACGAAGAAGGACGGCTCGAAGTGGAACGTGAAGTTCGACCGTGACGAGCGCTCGGCATCGCGCCCGAACCCGACCGCCCGCAAGACCTACCGCTACCAGGTCCAGGGACCGAACGCGATGAAGGTCATGACGAAGGTGCTGGGCGCGGCCCCGCCGGACCTCAAGTTCTTCAACATGTGCGACGTCACGATCGCCGGCAAGACCGTCACGGCCCTGCGCCACGGAATGGCCGGCCAGCCGGGCTTCGAGCTCTTCGGACCTTCGGAAGACGGCCAGGTCATCCTCGACGCGATCGTCGCGGCGGGCAAGGAATTCGGCCTGCGCCTGGTCGGTTCGCGCGCCTACTCCTCGAACACCCTCGAGTCGGGCTGGATCCCGGGCCAGATGGCCGCGATCTACTCGGGCGACGAGCGCATGAAGAAGTACCGCGAGTGGCTGCCGGCCAACGGCTTCGAAGGCAATGCCTCGCTGGGCGGTTCGTACGTGTCGGACAAGATCGACGACCACTACACGACGCCGCACGACCTGGGCTACGGCTTCATGATCAAGTTCGACCATGAGTTCATCGGTCGCGAAGCGCTCGAGAAGATCGCGAACAACAAGCACCGCGTGAAGGTCACGCTCGAGCTGAACGACGAGGATGTGGCCAAGGCCATCGCTTCGCAGTACGGCAAGGAGAACGAGCGCGCGAAGTACTTCGACTTCCCGTCGGCCGTGTACTCGATGTACCCGCAGGACGCCGTGCTGTCGAAGGACGGCAAGAAGCAGGTCGGCGTGTCGACCTGGGTCGGCTACTCCTCGAACGAGCGCAAGGAACTGACGCTGGCCTACGTCGAGCCGGAATCGGCCGTGCCGGGCACGGAAGTGATCTTCGTCTGGGGCGAAGCCCCGAACACGAAGAAGCCGACCGTGGAGCCGCACAAGCAGGTGCAGATCCGCGCGATCGTCTGCCCGGTGCCGTACGTGGCGTCGGTGCGTTCGGTCTATGCGGAAGGCAGCTGGCGCGAGAAGGGCAAGGCGGAGTAATCCCCCTTGCCTCGGACCACCGCGAAGGCGGTGGTCCTTGCGCAGACAGAAAGGCCCCGGAAGGGGCCTTTTTTGTTACCGGAGAGCGGGGCGCGATCAGAACCTCAATTCACCCTGCTGCGGCTTGCCCGTCTGCAGGTTCAGCGCGGCGAGGATCTGCGGGATGCGTTCACGCAGGTCGAAGAAACCGCGTGTCGCAAAGGGCCAGAGAGTCCCATCGTAATGACGGCGAAGTTGAAGCAGCTTGAGTCGCCGCATCGACAGCCAGTATCCGGCGTCGGCCAGCGTTTCCTCGACGGGGCCGACCGGCGTGCAGGGCGTCAGCACGGTCGTGGCGCCGATGCGCTCGGCCCATTCAGCGATCGAATCGCCGTCCAGGCCGCCGAGGGTTTCCACGGGACAGGCGAAGTTGACGGCCGCGCGCGCCAGCGCATCGGCCATGGCGTCTTTCGTGAAGCGGAGCACGTGTTCCGATACCAGCCAGGGTGAGCGTGACCCGGGTGTCACGGCGCCCGCCACGCCGATCACCTGTCCGGGATCTATCCCCAGACTTTCCGGGTGGAGGTCTTCTTCGGTCAGCAACAGTGCGAAGCGGCCTGTCGGCGGACTCGTGACCGCAGCGGGGAGGGCAACACGCGGATGGCTGGCCGATTCGGTCAGTGGGGCCGCATCCTGGGCGAGTCCCTCGGGGGCGAAACGCCCGCCCGAACACTGGGTGACAATATCCGCCCGGGCGAGATAGCGTTTTCCGGCGGTGTGCAGCCCGGCCACCCAGCGCCAGCCCAGGGTGTTCGATGCCGGATCGCCGTCGAGCAGGTGTCGATACATGAAATCCGCGCCCAGCTGCCAGGGCAGCTTCAGGGTGAAGATCCAGATCGACGCAAACACCATGCGGGCATGGTTGTGCAGGTAGCCGGTGTCGCGCAGTTCGGGGACCCAGGCATCGATGCAGTCAATGCCGGTTTGGCCGGATGTGGCCCGGTCCACGGCATCGGCCAGCATGCCCCGCCGGGCCACCTGGCCCCTCAGGTTGGCCAGCGCGCGCCGGTACTCGGCCCAGATCGAGGGACGCGCCTCAAGGTGGCCTTTGAAATAGCCCCTCCAGCAAAGCTCTTCGATGAATATCGCGGCGGCGGCAGGGGTGTGCGTCGAAAGCACCGCCTCAAGGACCTCGGCTTCCGTGACGAGGCGGTGGCGTATCCAGGGAGACAGCCCGGAGACCGCCTGCCTGCCGCCGATGCCCCGATCCTCGTTCCGGGCAGCTGCATAGGCACGACCCGCCCTGGGGACGAAGCCCGCCAGTCGCTCGAGACCTGCGGCCCGCGTGCCTGACGCAGTGCAATGTGTGGCCTTCGAGGAATCGGGCATGCGCAGATAAAAGTCAGATTGGATGATATGTCTTGGCAGCATAGCCTGCCGCCCGTCGCATTCCGAATCCGTCGGAACTT
The DNA here is from genome assembly GCA_041168985.1 of Pseudomonadota bacterium. Taxonomy (GTDB): domain Bacteria; phylum Pseudomonadota; class Gammaproteobacteria; order Steroidobacterales; family Steroidobacteraceae; genus ZC4RG30. The sequence goes on from JBEEKA010000211.1 coordinate 18,220, forward strand.
AGACTTGGGCGGGAACACGACAACGCCATCCGGGACAGTGGGACGCCTAGATATGAACAGCCGCGCAATTGCCTTGACCGCCATCGCCGCCGCCGTTGCCGCGGCGTTGCCCGCAGCCCATGCCGCGGACGAGGGGCTCGCCGAAATCGTCGTGACCGCGACGAAGCGGGAGCAGACCCTGCAGGACATCCCCGTGGCGGTCACCGTGACGACGGCCGAGACCCTGCGCAACGCCGAGATCCACGACATCATCGACCTGCAGTCGATCGTGCCGTCGCTGCGCGTCACGCAGCTGCAGACATCCACCCAGACGAACTTCCTGATCCGCGGCTTCGGAAACGGGGCCAACAACCCCGGCATCGAATCCTCCGTGGGTGTGTTCGTCGATGGCGTCTATCGTTCACGCTCCGCGTCGATGATCGGCGATCTCATGGACGTGGAACGCGTGGAAGTGCTGCGTGGTCCGCAGAGCACGCTCTTCGGGCAGAACGCCTCGGCCGGCGTGATCAGCATCACGACCCGGAAACCCTCCTTTACCCCGACCGGCAGTGTCGAGTTGGGTGCCGGCGACCATGCCTGGAAGTCGGTGAAAGGTTATTACACCGGTCCGCTGAGTGAAGGCGCGGCCTTCAGCATCAGCGCCGGCGCGAATTCGCGCGATGGTTACTTCTCGAACCTGGCCAACGGCAGTCGCGTCAACGACCGCAACCGCATCGACGCCAAGGCGCAGCTCCTGCTCGTCGCCAGTGATGACCTGTCCGTCAGGTTCGTCGGCGATTTCGAACGCATCGACGAGCTCTGCTGTGGCGTCGTGAACCTCCTGAACGGCCCGACGGGCGCGATCATCCAGGGCGTTGGCGGCAATCTGTATACCGGTCCCTATGGCGACCGGAAGTATTACGGCAACTCGAATCCGTCGAACCTGATCCGCAACTCGGGTCTCTCGATGCACATCGACTGGGATCTCGGTGCGGCGAAGCTCATTTCAATCACCTCGCTTCGCGCGCAGCAGTCCTCGTTCCAGTTCGACTCGGACTTCACGAGCGCGGACCTCGTGCCGACGAACGACAATGCACAGGCTTTCCATACTTTCACGCAGGAGCTGCGCGCGAGCTTCGACAATGGCGGCGCGGTTTCGGGCGTAGCCGGCGCGTACTTCTTCAGCGAGGGCGTCAATTTCGACCAGTCGATCGCCTTCGGACCGGCCATGCGTCCCTACGTGGGAGGCCTGGTCGGCGGCGCAAGCGGACCCGCCGTCGGACTGGCAACGCTGGTCGGCCTGGAGACGCAGCTCGGACTTCCGGTCGGGACCTTCTTTGCGACCGGCGCGAGCTCGATCAACAAGGCACGGCAGGACAACGAGGCCTATACCTTGTTCGGGCAGGTCGACTGGAAGGCGACGGACCGACTGACCTTCACGGGAGGTCTCGCCTGGACCAACAGCGACAAGACGGTCTCGATGACCTCGGGTGGTAACGACGTGTTTGCGCAGCTCGACCTGGTGAAACTCGGTTTCGCCGGTGCCTTCCAGGCCCTGACGGGGCTACCGGCCACGCCCGCCAATATCGCGCTGATTTCGGGCAACCCGGCCACGGCGCCCGCCGCCGCTGCCGCAGACAGAATCAGCGTCACGCCCTGTTCTGCAACTTCGCCGCCGCCGGCCTGCAACACGGCGCTCGCACTCTATCCCTTGCAGCTGCTGGTGCCGGTCGTTCCCTACTCAAATGGCAAGTCGGGTGACAGCAAGGCGACGTACACGCTGCGCGCGGTCTTCGACGTCCTGGACAACCTGAAGGCCTACGGCGGCATATCCACGGGATTCAAGGCCACGTCATGGAACCTGTCCCGCGACAGCAAGCCGGTCGCGCCGACACCGGGCGATCGGTCCCCGCTGGGCGGTTTCGCAAATCCGTATTACGGCCGATATGGTTCCCGTTATGCGGGACCGGAGGAGTCGACCGTCTATGAACTCGGCCTGAAGGGCAAGTGGCCGACAGTCGCCTTGAACGTCGCGTTGTTCGACCAGGAGATCAAGGGATTCCAGTCGAACATTTTCACCGGCACCGGCTTCACGCTGGCCAATGCCGGCAAGCAGTCGACGAAGGGTGTGGAGGTGGAACTGCTCTGGTCGCCGGTTCGCGCGTGGGAGTTCTCCTTCGCCGGCACGTTCATGGATCCGAAGTACGACAGCTTCCAGGGCGCGGAAGGCCCGAGCGGGCCGATGGATCTCTCGGGCACGCGACCGGCCGGCGTCCACCCCGTCAGCGTGTCGACGGGTGTCACGTACAAGTGGGAGTACGGCGCTTACACGGGCTATGCCCGCGCGGATTACCAGTACGAAAGCAAGGTGCAGGTCGTGGAGAACGTGCCCAGCCTCTACGCCTCGCGCGAAGTGAACATGCTGAACGCCGCGGTCGGCGCCAGCCGCGATGGCTGGGACGCGTCGCTGTGGGTCAGGAACCTCACCGACCAGGCCTTCCTGCAGAGCGCCTTTCCGTCGGTCGCGCAGGCCGGAAGCCTGTCGGGTTACGTGAATGCGCCCCGCATGTGGGGCGTGACGTTGCGCAAGTCCTTCTGACGCCCCGGCGTTCAGCCGAGGAGGGCCGGGCTGCCGGCCTCCACGGTGAAGCGCTTCACGAGGTGGCGATCGCTGGCGGGATCGCGGACATCGTTCATGCCGACGAGATCCACGACCAGCTCGCGGGATGACAGGCGGCAGGACAGGTAACCGCGCGTATCGCCCCTGGCGAAGCGGAGGTTCGCATTGTCCTTCAGCCACTGGTCCATGAGCCGCTGCGGCCGCGTGCCTGACGACACCGAAGACACGACGAATTCCGGCGCGATGGCCGGTGACTGGGCGTCTTCGGCGTCGCGCGTGACATGTCCCGCGACGAAGGCATGCACGTCGCCGGTCAGGATCACCGGATTGCCGGTGCGAGAACGTTCGAGGGACGCCACCAGCCTGTCGCGCGCAGCGCGATACGTGCCCCAGTTGTCGTTGCTGTACCGGCGCGATGGACCGGGCTGCTCATCCACGGCGGACACCATCGTCCCCTGAACGAACAGGTTCCACGTGGCCCGCGAACCCGCGAGCCTCCGGTCCAGCCAGCGTTCCTGTGCCGCGCCCAGCATCGTCCGTTCCTGCGCGTACAGGGCATCGCAGTTCAGGAGTGAGGGCGGTTCGCCTTCCGGGAAGTCCTTCATGCAGGTCTTGGGTGAACGGTACTGGCGCTGGTCCAGCACGTGGAGTTCGGCAAGCCCGCCCCAGCTGCGGCCCGCGTGCAGCGCGACCTCGCTGCCTCGCGGCGCAGCGGTCGGGGGCAGGGGCATGTTTTCGTAGTAAGCCCGGTAAGCGGCGGTACGCCGCGCCAGGAACACGGCCGGGTCGGCATCCGCATCGAGCGAAGTCACTCCCGCGTAGTCGTTCTCGACTTCGTGGTCATCCCAGGTGCAGAGCCAGGGCGCGACGGCATGCGCCGCCTGCAGCTGCCTGTCCGTGTGGTAGAGCGCGTATCGGGCGCGGTATTCGTCAAGCTTGTGGATCTGCGCCGAGTTGTGCCGTCGGATCGCGTCGTCGTTGATACCGTACTCGTAGATGTAATCGCCGAGATGCAGCACGAGGTCCGGCGCGTCGCGCACGACATGGCCGTAGGCCGCGTAGTGGCCCTGCTCGTAGTTCTGGCAGCAGACGACCGCGAAATCGAGCTTCTGGCTCAGGGCGCCGGCCGCAGGCATCGTGCGCGTGCGGCCAACCGGGCTGCGTTGCCCGCCGGCCGTGAAGCGGTAGAAGTACTCGGCGCCAGGTCGGAGTCCGCGCGGCATGGCATGCACGCTGTGCGACAGCGCGGGCCCCGTACGCTCGCTGCCACGCGCGACGATGCGGGTCATGGCCTCGTCTGCCGCGAGCTCCCAGTGCACGGTGAGTTCCCGGGGTGCCAGGCCCGCACCCGGTTCCAGGGGTCGCAGCGCCAGCCGCGTCCACAGGACCACGGAGTCCGCGGTCGGGAACCCGGAAGCTATGCCCAGCTGGAACGGGTCATCGCTGAAGCGCTGTTCGGCTCCGCCTGCCTGTCGAAGGGGCAGCGCCGCGGAGCAGCCCAGCGCGGCGAGCGCCTGAAGGACACGGCGACGCTCGATCAGATGAGCTCCTTCGCCGACAGCTCGTCCTTGATGTAGCTGTAGTAGATCGGTGCCGCCACGACGCCGGGCAGGCCGAAAAGCGCCTCCATAGACAGCATCGCGAGCAGGATTTCCCAGGTGTGGGCGCGGATCTGCGCGCCGATGATCCGGGCGTTCACGAGGTATTCGAGCTTGTGGATCGTGATCAGGTAGAACAGCGAAGCCACCGCGGCGCCCATGGAATCACCCATGGCCACGACGACGATCATGGTGTTGGTGATCAGGTTGCCGATGATGGGCAGGAGCCCCACCAGGAAGGTCATGGCGATCATGGTCTTCACGAGCGGCAGGTGCACACCCAGGAGCGGCAGCACGATGGCGAGATAGATCGCCGTCAGCATCGTGTTGAGGGCGGAGATCCGGACCTGCGCGAAGATGAAGCGACGGAAACTGCCCGCGAGGATTGCCGTCCGGGCCTTCAGGGCATGCGTGAGCGGTCCGTCGCTTGCCGTCTCGGAGTTCGGGGCGAACGCCATGAGGCAACCGATGAGGATGCCCGCCACCACGTGGAGCACGCCGCGGCCGAAATTCTCGCCGGCGTTCCTGACTGTCGCGGAATGATCGCGCAGCCATTCCGAGAAGACGTTTTCCACTTCCTCTGCCGTGCCGGGCAGGTAGCCCTGGACGAACTCCGGCAGGCGCGAGCGCGCCGTATCGACCAGGTCCGCCATCTTCTGCATCAGGGCCGCCAGACCTTCCGGGCCCCTCGCGGTGAGCTTTGCGATCCCTACCCCTGCGCCGGTCGCCAAGGCGGCGATGATGACCACCAGCAGGAAGATCACGAACAGCTTGCGTGCCTTGAGGCTTGCGCCCGTCACGCTGAAGGACGGCGCCGCGACGTGGATCAGTTCGTGCGCGAACAGGCCGGCCATCAGCGCCGCCAGCATCTTGAGCTTGAGGATCAGGACCAATGCGAGGCCGGCCAGCAGCCAGGAGGCCACTTCGCATCGTTGCGTGGTGTTCATGCGCCGACTATAGCGCCCCCTATACTCTCCGGCGTGACACCCCGCCCGTTCCTGCTTCCCGTGGTCGCGATCCTGGCGGGCATGCTGTCCAGCCAGCTGGGTGCATCGCTCGCCAAGGGGCTTTTCCCCGCGCTGGGCGCGGTCGGGGCGACGGCGCTGCGACTGGTGATGGCTGCCGTGGTGCTGTCCATTTTTTATCGCCCGTGGCGAGGCCATCTGATCCGCCATGCCAGGGAGTCCGGGCATGCCTGGGACCTGGCCGGTTATGGTTTCTCGCTGGCGTTCATGAACCTGGCCTTCTATCTGGCGCTCGCCCGCGCGCCGATGGGCGTCGTCGTGGCCGTGGAGTTCATCGGTCCGCTCGCCGTGGCGCTGGCTTCCTCCCGCAGGTCAGCCGATTTCCTGTGGGTCGTCACGGCGGTCTGCGGACTGGTGCTGCTGGTGCCGTGGAGGGCCGGGCTGGCGAGCGCCGACGCACTCGGGCTCGGGCTTGCCCTGCTTTCCGGCGTCGGCTGGGCGGGGTACATCGTGTTCGGCACGCGTGCCGGTGCCGCACATGGAGGCAACGGGGTCGCCATGGGCATGGTGCTTGGGGCGCTGCTCATCCTGCCGGTCGGCGGTCCGGGCCTTGTCGCCGCTTCCCCCGGCTGGACGCTGCTCGCGACAGGACTGGCTGTCGCGCTGCTGTCGAGTGCGATCCCCTACGTGCTGGAAATCCACGCCATGCAGGCACTGCCGACGCGGACCTTCGGCATCTTCATGAGTGTCGAACCTGCGGTCGCGGCGCTGGTGGGACTCTTCGTGCTGGGCGAACACCTCTCGCTGTGGCAGGGGCTGGGCATTGCGGGCGTCGTGGCAGCCTCGCTGGGCAGCGCCGCGACATCGCGGCAGTCCGCGGCATAGACTCCCGCCATGTGCGGCCGTTATGTCCTGCCCGGCGAAGCCGATATCGAGCGCGAATTCCAGATCGTCGGCTCCCGCGTCGGCGACCCGCTGCGCCCGCAACACACCGTCGCGCCCACGCAGGAAGTCGCGGTGGTACGCGGCATCGAAGGTCGGCGTGACCTCTCGCGCATGCGTTGGGGGCTGATTCCGAACTTCGCGCGGGGCGAGGCCGGCGGATATGCCACCTTCAATGCCCGGATCGAGACCCTGCGCACCTCGCCGGCGTATCGCACGGCCTGGCGTCGGGGGCAGCGTTGCCTCGTGCCCGCCGCCGGCTTCTATGAGTGGCAAGTGGTCCCGGGAGGCAAGCAGCCCTGGTACATCGGTTGCGCCGACCAGACGCTCCTGGCCTTTGCCGGACTCTGGGACTGTTCCACGCCGCCGGGTGGCACGCCGATCCTGTCCGTCACGGTCATCACGCTGCCGGCCTCGCCGTTGATGGCCGAGATCCACAACACGAAGCACCGCGAACCAGCCATCCTCAAGGCGGAGCAACACGACACCTGGCTGTTCGGAACGCCCGACGAGGCCTTTGCCTGTCTTGCGCCTTATCCGGACGATCTCCGCTCCGCATGGCCCGTCGAGCGCGACGTGCCGCGCGCCGCCCGTCCGTACTAATACGATTGGCCGGGCCGTCATTGGCACCCAGCATCACCGCATGAACCGCATGACACCACGACGGATCCCTGTCGCGATCGCCGCCCTGTTCCTGCCTTCGATGCTGCTTGCCGCCGAGGGAGGTTATGGGGGCTCGGCAGGGCGCGATGGCGAACCCCTCGATCCTGTCGCCAACGCCGTTCCCGCCCCCCGGCGCATCCCGCGCTGGATATTCCCGGACACGACCGGTGGCCTTGCGGCGTCCGGCACCTACGCGAACGACCTGGGCCAGGTGGGCGTCGTGCTGGCCGACGGCGCGGTGAAGGACGCGAAGTCCCATCCCTTCTTCCAGGCTCTCGGTCCGAATGGCCGCGCCTGCGTGACCTGCCACCAGCCGCAGGACGCGATGAGCGTCTCGCTCGACAACATCCGCTGGATCTGGCGCGTGACCGGCGGCAAGGACCCCCTGTTCGCCGCAGTCGATGGCAAGAACTGCCCGCACCTGCCGCAGGGCGAGCCGGCATCGCACTCGTTGTTGTTGAACCGTGGACTGATCCGCGTGTTCCTGCCGTGGCCCCCGAAGGGTGAGGACGGCAAGGCGATCGATCCGGAGTTCACGCTGGAGGTCGTCCGCGACCCGACCGGCTGCAACACGCATCCACGGTACGGACTGAAATCCCCCAATCCCACGGTGTCCATCTATCGCCGGCCGCGCCCCTCGGCGAACACGAAGTACACGACGCACGAGAACTTCGGCGTGCTGCCTTTCATCGGCAAGAACGGCCTGCCGGCATCGCGCGATCCGGACACGGGCCGCGCATCGTCGATGAACCTGATGGCCGATGCGCGGGCACCGAGCCTGCGTGCCCAGGCCGCCGATGCCGCGGCTGGCCACCTGGAGGTGGCGAAGCCGCTGACACCGGCGCAGCTGGATGCGATCGTCGCCTTCGAATCGCAGGTCTACGTCGCGCAGGCCGCGGACCGCCATGCGGGCAGCCTCACGGAAGCGGACGGGCCGTCGGGACTCGGGCCGCAGGCCATGCTGAAGGGCGAGGCCGGCGTGCTGGGCAACAACACGACGCGCTGGGTCATCCCGATGGAAGGCAAGTGGAAGTCCCTGCCGCGCACGGGCGACGCCACGCAGGACGCGCGCAGTGCTGCACGGGAATCCATCCAGCGCGGCCACGACAACTTCATGTTCCGGACGTTCTGGATCCGGGATTCGATGCACCTGAATTCGGTCGGGCTCGGCAATCCGACCAAGCGCACCTGCGCGACCTGCCACGGCATGCACCTGACCGGCATGGACACGGCGGACGGCTGGATGGACATCGGCACGACCAACCTGCCCTGGGCGAAGGAAGAGCCGCTGAACCCCTGGAACCCCAACAAGCCCGAGATGCCGCTGTTCAAGGTGACCTGCAAGGACCGCGTGCCGCCCCATCCCTTCCTGGGCCGGGTGATCTATACGCAGGATCCGGGCCGCGCGCTCATCACCGGCCGCTGCAACGACGTGGGCACCATCGTCATGCAGCAGCTGCGCGGACTTGCCGCCCGCGCGCCATATTTTTCGAATGGATCGGCGCAGAGCCTGCGGGAGGTCGTGGACTTCTATGACCGCCGCTACAACATCGGCTACACGGAACAGGAAAAGCAGGACCTCGTGAACTTCCTGGGAGTGCTGTGATGCGCCGCCTGCTTCCGCTGATGATGGGTCTTGGCGCACCGCTCGCGATCGCCGCGGCACCTTCCGATCCCGAGATCCGCAACTTCGTCGCCTGCCCGATCGTGCGCGACACGACCACGGTGCCGTGCTGGCTGTCCGAGCATGAGGGAGAACTCTATTTCCTCACCCTGCAGGCGGACGTCAGCGCACCGGTGAATCCACCCTGGCTGGGCCACAAGGTGCTGGTCGAAGGGCGCATCAAGCCGGATGCCGCGCGCATCTGCGGCGGTGTCGTGCTGGAGCCCGTGCACCTGTCGATCATCGCGGAGCCGGATGCGACCTGCACCATGATGTTGCCCGCGGAAGAGCGTTACAACCTGACGTTCGAGCCGCCGCGGCCACCGGGTCCGAGCGCCGGGCGGCTTGCCTTCAACACGCTGCCGATGCCGGTGAAGCCGGTGGACGTGAAGCGTGAGGTGAAGCAGTACTCGCTGTCCTACGACTTCGACGGGCTCATCAACTTCAAGCATCCGTTCCAGCTGACGCCGATCCTGGACATGGCCCATGCCATGCAGGTGTCGCGCGTGGAGATCACCGGCCACCGCGGCAGCGCGCTGCTGTCGAACGGCACGGTGCTGCCGGAGCAGGCGGACCGCGCGAAGCGGCGCGCCGAACAGGTCGCCGAACTGCTGCGTGGCGCCGGCCTCACGGCGCCGAAGTACGACGTGCGCTGGAGGGACGCCGCACCGCCACCAGATGGCAGCGACGACCACAGGCAGCGCCGGGTAGACATCACACTGCGACCCTGAGCACCGCGATGAGCGTCGACCATGCATGGCCTTGAACCCGAGATCGGGCAGCTCCTGAAGGACGGCCACATCAGCGCGGACACCGCGCGGGAGCCGCTTGCCATCGAACATCGCGCGATATTCAGCCTGCGCAGCGAACTCCTGTCCGTGCTGTACGCGGGCGTGGCGGCCGTGGCAACGGGCGTCGGACTGGTCGTCAAGGACCATCTCGACCAGATCGGCCCGGTTGCGATCACCACCGGCGTCGGGGTGCTGGCGGCAGCGTGTTACCTGCCGGCGATACAGGCTTCAAGGCAGGGCAGGGACCGTCGGCCCGTCGGCGATTACCTGCTGCTGCTGGGCGCGCTGCTGGCGAGTGCGGATCTCGGCTATGCCGAATACGCCTTCCAGCTGTTCGGCAGCGCGTGGCCACAGCATTTCCTGCTGCTCGCGGCCGTGCACGGAGCGACGGCTTACCTGCTGCGTTCCCGCCTGGTGCTGTCCGTCGCCCTGACGGCCTTCGCGGCCTGGGTGGGCGCGGAGGCGACGTTCTCGCCGTTCTTTCCCTTCGCACGTGCCGCCGTCGCGGATGCGGGGTTGCGCTGTCTCGTTGCGGCCACCGCCCTGCTCGTCTTCCGATTCCTGCATGCGCGGCGGCTGCGCGACCGGCAGGACTTCATCGACGTATTCGAGGGCTTCGCCGTACATCTCGCGGGCACGGGTGCACTGCTGCGACTCTTTCCCGGCTATTTCGACCAGCAGCTTCCCGATGCCGGGTTCTGGGCGAACGTGGGGCTGCTGGCGATCGTCACGGCCCTCATCGGATCGATCGGCTGGCGAAGAAGGCAGGAACATCTGGTTCTCGCCGCGCTGGGCTACGCCGTGGTCGGCATGTGGCGGATCGAATTCCGGTTGCTGCACGATCCACTGCTCGTCACGTGGGCATCCCTGCTGACGCTTGTCGCTGCCACGTCACTGCTGTGGCGACTTCGCAGGCTGCTGCGGGAAGGCCCATGAACCGTTTCCTCCCGACAGCGGTCGAGGAACGCTGGATCACCGTCGCCGCGCGGTATCCGGCGCTGCGAAACGCGGCCGAAGGTCAGGCGGGCAGTCCCGGCTGGAAGTCCTCCCGCCCGTTGAGCCGGATCGGATTCTTCGTGCTGGGACTCTTCCTGGGCCTTCAGTCGCAGACCCTCATGGCCCTGCTGGGTCTGGGGGAGGCTCGGACCGTGGTCGGCCTGCTGACGATCGGTGTCGCGGAATGGCTCATCGTGAGGCGGCGCTTGTTCCATTCAGGGCTGGAGGAAGGCATCTGGCTGGCCGGACTGCTGAGCGTCTGCATCCAGCTCTTCTTCAG
>JBEEKA010000212.1:0-30910 GCA_041168985.1 Pseudomonadota bacterium
GGGAGTCCTACTGAATGGATCTTGTCGCCTTCTTCCAGCCCCTCGAGGCTTCTGCGATCGGTGAGTGGATGCGCGGGTCGCTCAAGGCGATGCCCATCGTCGAGGCGCTGCATGTCCTCGCCGCGATCACCGTCTTCGGCACCGTCTTCGTCGTCGACCTGCGCCTGCTGGGCATCCCGGGCGTGAACCGGGCCTTCACCCGGGTCTCGGCTGACATGACGCGCTTCACCTGGTTGGCCTTCGTGGTGGCGGTCATCACGGGTGCGCTGATGTTCACGGCCAATGCGCACACCTACGTGATCAACCTTGCCTTCGGCCTGAAGCTGCTCACGATCGGCGCCGCCGGCGTGAACATGCTGGTCTTCGAGGGCTTCACGCGGCGCGGTGTCGCGGGCTGGGATGTCGGCGTCCAGTCCCCTGGCGCGGCGAAGCTCGCGGGACTGCTGTCCATCCTGCTGTGGGTGACAGTGATCTTCCTCGCCCGCTGGATCGGCTTCACCAAAGGGTACGATTTTTCCGTGCCGGATGACCCCAACATCCAATTCACGTTCTGAGGTCCGCATGACAAGGCTGTCCCTCTCGCTTGCGGCCTGCGTTGCCGCACTGGTCGCGCTCCCCGCCGGTGCGCAGCAGAAAGTGGAATTCGCCAATGGCGCGCCGGTGGCGCCCAAGGGACTGCAGGACTGGCCGCTCGGCAAGGGGCCGTTCGTCTACCCCACCGCCGAACAACAGGACGTCCGGGTCGACGTGCTCCTGCGCGACATCGAGTATCCCTATGCCCTGGCCTGGCTGCCGACGGGCGACATGCTGTTCACGCAGCGGCGCGGCCAGCTGCGCATCGTCCGCAATGGCCACCTCGATCCGCAGCCGATCGAAGGCGCGCCGGTTTCCGTGTACGCCGGTCTGTCCGGTGCGCTGGGTGCGACGCATGGCTACATGAACGTGGCCGTGCATCCCCGCTTTGCCGACAACCACCTGCTGTACATCAGCTACACGAAGCCGCTGGGCGACGGAAAGTCGGGTGTGGCCGTCGCACGGGGCCGGCTCGAAGGCAACCGGCTGCAAGACGTAAAGGACGTCTTCTTCTCGGCCGATGTGCACGGCGCGCTGGCGATGCATGTGGACGAGGACGCGTACCTGTGGCTCGCGACGCCGGGTTACACCGGCGATGAGGCGCAGGATCCCGCGAACCTCATCGGCAAGGTGCTGCGGCTGAGGGACGACGGCAGCGTTCCGCAGGACAACCCGTTTGCGGGGAAGTCGGGTGCGCGTCCCGAGATCTACTCGATCGGCCATCGCAGCATCCTGGGTTTCGCGCGACGTCCCGGCACGCGGGACATGTGGGTCACCGAGATGGGTCCCAATGGCGGCGACGAGATCAACGTGCTGAAGCCGGGCGGCAATTACGGGTGGCCGAAGGTCAGCCTCGGCCGGGCCTATCCAGGGCCCTGGCAGGCCGTGACCAACGAGCCCACGCATGCGGGCTTCGAGCCGCCGATCATCTTCTGGACGCCGTCAATCTCGGTCACGGGGCTCACGTTCTATACCGGTGACCGGCTGCCGAAGTGGAAGGGCGATCTTTTCGTTGCCGGCGTGCGCACGGGAGAGATCCCGGGTACGGGTCGGCTCGACCGCGTGTTGATGAACGAGAAGATGGAGGAACTGCGGCGCGAATCGCTGCTGGTGGACCTCCACCAGCGCATCCGCGACGTGAAGCAGGGGCCCGATGGCCTGCTCTACGTGCTCACCGATGAAGTGAAGGGCGCGCTGCTGCGAATCGGACCGGCGAGGTAGCCGGTCCCGTTCCGCCCGGAGGCCTACTTCGTATAGGCCTGCGACGTCGTATCCCCGCCTCGACCCGTCCAGTTGGTGTGGAAGAACTCGCCGCGCGGCCGGTCCACGCGCTCGTACTGGTGGGCGCCGAAGTAATCCCGCTGGGCCTGCAGCAGGTTCGCGGGTAGGTTCGCCGAGCGGTAACCATCGAACCACGCCAGCGCCGCGGACAGGCAGGGCACCGGGATGCCGGCCTGCACGGCCGCCGCGACGACGCGGCGCCACGCCGCCTGCCGCGACGTGATCGCCTCGCGGAACCACGGATCCAGCAGCAGGTTCTGCAGGCTCGGATCGCGGTCGAATGCCTTCTTGATCTCGCCGAGGAAGGCCGAGCGGATGATGCAGCCGCCACGCCAGGTGAGCGCGATGCCGCCGAAATTCAGGTTCCAGTGATAGGAGCCCGCAGCCGCGCGCAGCAGCTGGTAGCCCTGCGCGTAACTCACGATCTTCGCGGCGTACAGCGCGTTCCTCAGGTCGTCGATGAACGCACTCCGGTCGCCGGGGATGGGCAGGGTGCTGCTGCCGAGCGACTGCGCCGCGGCGCCCCGCTCATCCTTCGCGGCCGAAAGGCAGCGGGCGAACACGGATTCGGCGATCAGCGTCAGGGGCGTGCCTTCGTCCAGCGCCGCCGTGGCCGTCCACTTGCCGGTGCCCTTCTGGCCCGCCTTGTCGAGGATCAGGTCAACGACCGCACGGCCCTCGGCGTCCCGGTAGGCGAGGATGTCCCGGGTGATCTCGATGAGGTAGCTGTCGAGTTCGCCGGCGTTCCATTCGCCGAAAATCGTGGCCATCTCGTCGTTCGAAAGGCCCAGCCCGCGCTTCATCAGGTCATAGGTCTCGCCGATGATCTGCATGTCGCCGTATTCGATGCCGTTGTGGACCATCTTCACGTAATGGCCGGCGCCGTCCTCGCCCATCCAGTCGCAGCAGGGTTCGCCGGCCGGCGTCCGCGCGCAGATGGCCTGGAACACGGGCTTGATGTGCGGCCACGCCGCGGCGCTGCCGCCCGGCATCAGGGAGGGACCCAGCAGGGCGCCTTCCTCGCCGCCCGACACGCCGGAGCCCACGTAGAGCATGCCGCGCGACTCGACCTCGCGGGTGCGGCGGATGCTGTCCGTGTACAGGCTGTTGCCGCCGTCGATGAGGATGTCGCCCTGGTCCAGCAGGGGCAGCAGCTGGTGGATCAGTTCGTCCACGGCCTTGCCGGCCTGCACGAGCATGATGATGCGGCGGGGCTTCTGGATCGATGCGACGAAGCTCTCGAGCGAGTCCGCACCGCTGAAGCGCTTGCCCTTCGCGCGGCCGCCGATGAAGTCATGGACCCGCGAAACCGTGCGGTTGTACACGGCCACATGGAATCCACGGCTTTCGATGTTGAGGGCGAGGTTTTCCCCCATGACGGCCAGGCCAATGAGGCCGATATCACAGCGTGCGTTGCTCATTTGGACGGGTCCTTCAATGCGGCAAGTACCGCCTCGACCTGGTCGGTCGGGGGCAGGCTGCCATCGATGCAGATCGCCTGTTCCTCAGGCGTTGGAATTTCTAAGGTGGCCAGCTGGCTGTCGAGCAGCGAAGCGGGCATGAAATGATCTTGGCGCGACGCCATCCGCGCTGCAAGCGCCGCGCGATCCATCAGTGGCAGCACGAAGCGGATCGCGCCGGCCCGCGAGCGCAGCAAATCGCGGTAACGCCGCTTCAGGGCAGAGCAGGCGGCGACCGAGCCGGGGCCCCCGGCCTGCAGCGCGTCCCCGACCGCCTCGAGGAACGGTTGCCGGTCCTCGTCGTCGAGCGGGATGCCGGCCGTCATCTTGGCGACGTTCGCGGGGGGGTGCAGCAGGTCGCCTTCGACGAAGGCGGTCCCCAGCCGTTCCGACAGGGCCCGGGCCAGCGTGGTCTTCCCGCAGCCGCTGACGCCCATCACGACGATCCTGGGAAGCGGGGCGGAGATCATGGCCGGCGTCCGGCGCCGAGATCGAAAAGCCGCATGTATTCGGCGCTGTCCGCCGCCCCGAGGTCGCCGGCGACCAGCAGCCGGTGCAGTTCCGCCACGAGCGAGGTGACGGGCAGGGGCAGGCGCTTGGCAAACGCGGCGGACTGCACGGTCTCGAGATCCTTGAGCATGTTTTCGATACGGCCCGTCGGCGAATAGTCACGGCGCGCCATTTTCGCCATGAATTCCTGAAGGATGCGTGAATCGGCCCGCCCGCCCGCGAGGGCATCGGGGATGCGCGTGGCATCCACCCCGTGGGCCTCCGCGAATCGGACGGCCTCGGCCACGGCGAGGAAGGCATTGGCGCAGAGGATCTGGTTGATCGCCTTCACCGTCTGTCCGGCGCCGCTGGCGCCCAGATGCGTCCAGCGGTTCGACAGGCGGCCGAGCAGCGGCGCGGCGCGGGCGACATCGGTGTCGCTGCCGCCGACCATCAGCGTCATCGTGCCCTGGACCGCGGCGGGCGCCCCGCCGGAAAGTGGGGCGTCGACCCAGCCCATGCCGGTGGCCGCGAGCCGGCCGGCCATCTGCGCCGTGCGCTCCGCATCGATGCTGGAGAAGTCGACGAGCAGTCGGCTGGCATCCGCCGCCTCGGCGACGCCCCCGGGGCCGAAAACGGCCCGCTCGATGATGTCCGCGCTGTTCAGGCTGGTGAGGACGAACTCCGCGGACGCGGCGGCGTCGCGGGCCGAGGCCGCGTCCGTGGCGCCGCGCGCGACAAGGGCGGCGCGTTTCGCGGCGTCCGGGTCGAAGACGTGTACCGTGGCGCCCGTGTCGAGCAGGCGCCCGGCGATGGCCGAGCCCATGACGCCGACGCCGATGACCGCAACGCGCATCAGCCCGGCGCCCTGACCGACGCGCGCTCGATGACGCGGAGCCCGACGTCGATCCGCTGCGGCGACCGGTCGCTTTCCCCGTCCACGAGTTCGAGAATCAGCTGTCCGGTGCGCTGGCCGAGTGCCTTGAAGTCGACGTGGATCGTCGTCAGCGGGGGATTGATGCAGCGTCCGATCTCGAAATCGCCGAAGCCCATGACGGAGAGGTCCTCCGGCACGCGTATGCCCCGGCGCTGGCATTCCATCACGACGCCGACGGCCGACAGGTCCGACACGGCGAAGACGGCGTCCACCTTCCGCTCGAGGAGCGTGGGCACCAGCGCCGCGCCATGTTCGTGGCTCACGGGCGCGCGGCCCCGGCGTATCACCAGGTCGGTCGGCCTGCCGGCCTGCTGCAGCTCGTCCTCGAAGCCGCGCATGCGCTCCTCGCCGCGGTGGTCGAGGACATCGCCTTCCGTCGAGCTCGCTATGGCGCCCACGCGCTGGAAACCCCGGCCGAGCAGGTACTTCGCGGCCGTGCGGCCCACTTCATAGTTCGAGAAACCGATCGAGTGTCCGATGGGCTGGCGCGGCAGGTCCGCGATCTCGATCACCGGCACGTCGGCGGCGAGCAGCAAGCGCGACGCGGTCCGGCCCTGCAGCGAGCCCGTCAGCACGATGGCCTCAGGCCGTCGTGCCAGCAGGTTGCGCAGCTGTCGTTCTTCCTCGTCGACGGAGTAGTCCGTATAGGCGATCAGAAGGTGGTAGTCGGCGGCGCGCAGGACTTCCGTCAGCCCATGTGCCGCCGCCGAGAAATTCGCGTTGGTCAGCGTCGGCAGCATCAGCGCGATGAAACCGGTGCGCCGGCTGGCGAGGCTTCCCGCCGCGAGGTCCGGCACGTAGCCAAGGTCCGCGATGGCCTTCTGCACGCGATCGCGCGTCTCCGGCAGCACGAGGTCGAGTCCGCGGATCACGCGCGATACGGTCATGCGCGACACGCCGGCGAGGCGCGACACGTCGCGGATGGTGGGACGGCCCGTCGTCCGGGCGCGGCGCGTGCCGGTCGCGATGGCGGACTTGTTCCCCGGGGGTCGACGCATGGTGCCGCGACGATATCAGGTAGCTGACGACTCCACGACCAGTCTGTCGCTGACCAGGTGATAGAGCCGGCCCTCGAACATCTGCATCAGTTCGAGGGTCAGGGCGCGCGCCCTGGCCCGTGCCGGGGAAGCCAGTGCTTCCTCGAGATGTGCGACAGAGGGGTAATCGATCTGCTGGATCAGCGCGATCGGCGGGGAGCCCGGGTCGGCGGCCACGACGGGCAGCAGCCGGATGTTCGACGCGTGCGGGAACTCCTGCCACATCGGCATCAGTTCCTCGCGGAAAGCCTTCAGGAACCGCTCCTCGCAGCCGGGCTTGATCCGGCCTTCGAATACGGCGGTGCGCGTGATCATGGTCGGTCTCCACCGATGGCGATATGCAGTTTCACGACGCTCCGGCGATCACCGGCGCGCTCCAGCGCCTCGACGGCGCGGTCGAGCGGCACCGTGCCGGACAGGATCGGGGTGACGTCGAGCTCGCCCCTCACGATCAGGTCGACCGCAAGACGGAACTCGTGGTTTGCCCGGAACGCGCCGAGGTACTCGAATTCGCGCGACTGGAGGACGTTCACGGGCACCGGCGCGGTGCCCGGCGGCAGCATGCCCACCTGCACGATGCGGGCGCCGCGGCAGACGACCTTGAACAGGGACTGCAGGGCGCTGGCCGCACCGGAGACTTCGAAGGCCACGTCGAAATAGCCGCCGTCGGCCTCGAAGGGCGCCAGGCCTTCCGGCTCGGTCAGGACGTTGACGGTCCTCGAGGCGCCCATGCGCTCGCGCGCGACGGCCAGCGGCGCGTCCTCGACGTCGGTGCAGACCACCTCGCCCGCACCGGCCCATCGTGCCGCCCGGACCGTCAGCAGGCCGATCGGGCCGGAGCCGGTGACGATCACGCGCTTGCCGAGCAGCGGTCCCGCGCGGTTCACGGCGTGCAGGGCGACCGACAGGGGTTCGGCGACCGAAAGTTTCAGCAGGTCCGTGTCATCCGGCACCGGTATGACCTGGTCCTGCCGCAGCACGAGGCGCTCGGCGAAACCGCCCTGCACGTGCGGGAAGCGGCCGGCACTGCCCAGGAAGAACATGTTCGCGCAGAGGTTTTCGCGGCCGTCGCGGCAGTGCCTGCAGGTCAGGCAGGGGCGGGCGGGATCGAGCGCGGCCTTCTGGCCGATGCGCAGGTGGGACACCGCGCTGCCCGTCTCCAGCACGATGCCGGAGATCTCGTGGCCCAGCGCCATCGGCTCGCGGATCGCGAAATCACCCACGGCGCCGCGGTGGAAGTAGTGCAGGTCCGAACCGCAGATGCCGCCGAAGGCGACGCCGACCCGGACTTCGTCGGGGGCGAGCGGCCGGTCCTCGCGGGAGTCGAGGCGGAGGTCTTTCTTTCCGTGGCAGACGACTGCGCGCATGGGCTTTGACCGGAGGGTTGATCGTGATGTGCACGGTAACAACAAAAGCTGCAGAATGCAGCCCATGAAGCTCTTCGACCTGACCGGCCGCACGGCCCTGCTTACCGGTGCCTCACGCGGCATCGGCTACGCCCTTGCCGAGGCGCTTGCCGCCGCCGGGGCCCGCGTCGTCCTGAACGGGCGCACTGCCGGGAGCCTGCAGGCATCGGCCGACCGCCTGGCCGCCGCCGGTGGCAAGGCGGATATCGCGGTGTTCGACGTCACGCAGCCCGAGGCCGTGGCCGATGGCATCGACGCGATCGAGCGCGACCTCGCGCCGATCGACATCCTCGTGAACAACGCCGGCATCCAGCGGCGCGCGCCGCTCGACCAGTTCAAGGACAGCGACTGGCGCGAGCTCATGGCGACGAACCTCGACAGCGTCTATTACGTCAGCAAGGCCGTCGCGCGGCACATGATCCCGCGCGGCCGCGGCAAGATCATCAACATCGGCAGCGTGCAGTGCGAGCTCGCGCGGCCCGGCATCGCGCCCTACACCGCCTCCAAGGGGGCGGTGAAGAACCTCACCAAGGGCATGTGCGCCGACTGGGCGCGCCACGGCCTGCAGGTCAATGCGATCGGCCCCGGCTATTTCGATACGCCCCTGAACAAGGCGCTCGTCGAGGATCCGGTCTTCGATGAGTGGCTGCGCAAGCGAACGCCCGCCGGTCGCTGGGGGCGGCTCGAGGACCTGCACGGTGCCGCCGTGTTCCTCGCTTCATCCGCTTCCGACTTCGTGAACGGCCAGACGCTGTTCGTCGACGGCGGCATTGTCTCGGTCATCTGATACGCGAAGGATCCTCCCGGATGAATACGCCCCGCGCCACGGCGCTGCAGATGTGCCCCTTTTCTTCCTATCTCGAGGCCGGACTCACGGCGCGTTTCGACATCGTCCGCTGGTTCGAACTGTCGGCGGAAGCGCAGGCGGATTTCCTGCGTGACCGGGCGGCGACGGTACGGGCGATCGCGACCGGCGGCCACATCGGCTGTCCCCCGGCGCTCATGCAGGCACTGCCCCGGCTCGCGATCATCGCGATCAACGGTGTCGGCGTGGACAAAGTCGACCTTGCGCTGGCGCGCGGGCGCGGTGTGCGGGTGTCGACCACGCCCGGTACGCTGACCGAAGACGTGGCGGACCTCGCTGTCGGACTCGTGATCGGACTGCTGCGGGGCATACCCGCGGCCGACGCCTATGTGCGCACGGGCGCCTGGGCGACAAAGGGCGACCTGCCACTCGCGCGCAAGGTCAGCGGACGGCGCTTCGGAGTCGTTGGGCTCGGACAGATCGGCGCGGCCATCGCGGCGCGGCTCGCGCCTTTCGGGCCTGTTGCGTACACCGGGCCTTCGCGCAAGGACGTGCCTTACGACTATGCGTCGGACCTGCTGGACCTGGCTCGCGACTCGGATGTGCTCGTCATCGCCTGTCCGGCGAACGCGTCCACGCGCCACCTGGTCGGTGATGCGGTGTTCGATGCGCTGGGTGCGGAAGGCTGGCTCGTCAATGTGTCGCGCGGCGCGGTGGTCGATGAGCCGGCGCTGATCGCGGCGCTGGACGCTGGGCGGATCGCCGGTGCCGCGCTGGATGTGTATGAGGACGAGCCGCGCGTGCCGGCCGCGCTGCAGGCGAATCCGCGTACCGTGCTGACGCCCCACATGGCGAGCGCGACGCGCGAGACGCGCCAGGCCATGGCCGACCTGGTGCTGGCGAACCTCGATGCGGTGATGGCCGGCACCGCGCCACCGACCGCCGTCGCCTGATGCGGCGGGGAGCTATTCCCGCGAACGGCGCGGCTTTTCACGCGCGATGACGAGACGGTCGTCACCGCGCACGGTCGCGAAGATCGTGCCGTCGATGCTCACGGCACCGCAGGCGTAATTCACCTCGGCACTGCCCGGGCCTTCCGCCACGGACCGGGAGGTGCCGCGCGCCGGATCGACGCGCGCAATGACCCAGGGTTGCGGACAGTCCCTGCCACAGCTGCTGATGGCTTCGACCGTCGTGCGCTGTCCTGCCACCAGCAGCGTCCCGTCGGTGTCGCGATGGATGTTGTCCGGCATGAAGTCGAGGGCGAGCGCACGCACGTGCCCCGTTTTCCGGGTCACCACGAGCAGCGTGCGCGTTGCCCAGACGCTGACGTAGAGTTCCTGCCCGTCACGCGAGACTTCGACGCCATTCGGTCCGGACAGCCGCTCCAGTCCCGGCACCGGCTCCGGGTTACGGCCGGGCCTCCAGGCATAGACGCCGCCGCTCGGTTCGCCGCGCGCCATCCGCTGCCAGGCCGAGGGGTCGCTGTGGTCGCGGAAGCTGGTGGCCAGGAAACCGCCATCGGGCAGCGCCGTGACACCGTTCGGCGTCGTGCCCGGAGGCATCAGCACGCAGCCCGTCCATTTGAGGCGCCTCGTGCGCGCGTCGAAGCGGAAGATCTCGACGGCGTTGCGCAGGTCGTTGGCCGCGTAGAGCGTGAAGTGTCCATCGCGCTCGCGGCGCAGCCCAAGTCCCCCGAAGGAAGTCGTGTCCGCGCCCGGCGCGCCCGGACAGTCCTGTCCCGCTGCGTCGGGTGCCGTCTCGCCCGCGCCATCCCCGAACAGCGGGCTGAAGCGGCGGTCCTTCCGGTCCACGAGGTAGACGTGTCCCGGCCTGCCAAGCCCGAGTCCGCTGGTGATCAGGAGCGAGGTGCCGGGCACCGAGACGACATCCTCGCTGCCGGCCGGACCGCAGAGGAACTGCAGTTCCCCCTGGGGCTGGCAGCCACCGCGGGAGGCCGTGGCAGCGGGCAACGGGGCCGCGGCCAGTACGAGGACTGCACCCAGGAGCGATGCCAGCCGGGTCTTTGAGGACATGTCGGTGCTCGGTTTGTCGGGATGGAATCGGGTCGACTGTATCAGCCCCTCGCTTTTGGTATCGGTCCCATTCATCATGCGCGCAACCCGAATGAGGAAATCGACGATGTCCAAGAAGTCCTTGCGCGAGCTGCTGAAGAAAAGCGATCGCGCCGTGATGGCGCCCTGCGTCTATGACTGCGCCTCCGCGCGCGCGGTGGAGATGGTCGGGTTCCCGGCGATGATGCTGAGCGGTGGCGAAGTGTCGATCGCGATGAACGGCGTGATCGACTACGGCTTCTCGAACCTCACGGACATCGAGTGGATCACCAGCCGCATCAGCCAGACGTCGGGCATCCCGCTGGCGGCTGACATCGAGGACGGGTTCGGGGGGCCGCTGGCCGTGTACCGCTCCGCGAAGCGGATGGTGGCCGCGGGTGCGAAGGCGCTACAGCTGGAAGACGCCGGCGACATGGAAGAGAGCACGGAGCTCCTGCCGCGCGAGAAGTACTACGAGAAGGTCCGCGCTGCGCTGGCCGCACTCAAGGGCACGGACTGCATGCTGATCGCGCGCACGAACGCCGATCCGGCGACGCAGCTGGACGAAGGCATCGAGCGCATGCGCATGGCACACGAGCTGGGCGCGGAACTGACCACGGTCGTGAAGCTGACGAACATCGATGATGCGCGCCGCGTGTCGAAGGGCGTGCCGGGCTGGAAGATGTACCCGGACGTGGCCACCTGGAACGGCGTGCCCGAGATCACGGCGGAAGAGGCCTGGTCGCTGGGCTTCAACCTGATCACGACGCACTACACGCTCAAGGCCGCGATGGATGGCATGCTCGAACACGGCCTGCGGAACTTCGCCGAACAGGGCGTGAGCTACACCTGCGGCAAGAAGGACGCGACCGGCGTCATGGGCATGAGCGCCACGCCGCTGTTCGACCCGCAGAGCTACATGGAGCTGCAGGGACGCTTCGGCGGGAAGCAGAAGGAGTACACGATCGTCGGCCACAAGGTCGACGACTTCCCGGACGGCTTCGTCCGCACGCCGATCGACGACCGGCTGTAAGCAGCGATGAACGGGGGAGCGCCGCAGGCGGATCCGACGCGGCCCTGGCCGGCCGCGCGCCGTGGCTGGCTGGCGGTGTGGCTGCTGGCGCTCGCCTCGATCATGTCGCAGTTCGACCGGACGGTGATCAACCTGATGGTCGGGCCGGTCAAGGAAGCCTTCTCGCTCGACGACACGAAGTTCGGCGCCCTGCAGGGCATCGCCTTCGGCATCTTCTACGTCCTGGCCTGCATGCCGATCGGCCGTCTGGCCGACCGCTTTTCGCGCAGTACCATCATCGGCATCGCCATCGGCTTCTGGAGCCTGTTCGCGATGGCTTCGGGCTTTGCACGCAGCTACGCGCAGCTATTCCTGACGCGCATCGGCGTCGCCGTCGGCGAAGCGAGCCTGACACCCGCCGGCTTTTCCATGCTGAGCGACCTCTTCCCGCCGGAGCGGCTCGGCAAGCCCGTAGGCACCTACCTCATGAGTTCCCCCGTGGGCCAGGCGATGGCCTTCATGGGGGGCGGTCTGTTGCTGCAGTCCCTGAGTGGATCGGCCCTGCTTTCCAGCGGTCCGCTGGCCGGCTTCGAGCCCTGGCAGGCGGCCTTCGTCATCGTCGGGCTGCCCGGGCTGCTGCTCGTGCCGGCCTTCCTGCTGTTCCGCGATCCGGAACGTCGCGGCACGGACGGCGTGGACCAGTTGCCGCTGCGTGAGGTCATTGCCGTCGTGCGCGAACGCGGTGCCGCGCTGGCGCTGATGTTCTCCGGCTTTGCGATGGTGCCCGTCGTTTCCTATGCCATCGGCATCTGGTCGCCCGCGCTGTTCCAGCGCGTGCACGGCTGGACGCCGGCACAGGTCGGGCTTGGCATCGGTCTCGTGATGCTGTTCTTCGGTACGAGTGGCGCGTGGTTCGGTGGATGGCTGAACGACCGGTTCTCGCAGCGGGGGCAGCTCGATGCGCCGCTGAGGGTGGCGGCACTGGGCTTCGTGGGCTGCGGCCTGTTCGGTGCGATGGCACCGCTGATGCCGAATGCCTGGCTGGCGCTGCTGTGCTTCGCGCCAACGATGTTCCTGAGCAATATCCCCTATGCCTGTGCAGGCACGGCCATCCAGCTCATCGTGCCGAACCGCGCGCGGGCGCAGGTGTCGGCGATGTACATCACGATGACGACGCTGATCGGCCTCGGTGTCAGCCCGGTCGTCGTCGGCCTCATGAACGATCGCGTGTTCACGGGCCCGACCGGCATCCGCTATTCGATGGCGCTGGTCATCGGCGTCGCCGCGCCGCTGCTGGTGCTGTTCCTGCAGCTGGCGCGGGCGCCGTATCGCAGGGCGCGGGGCGGCTGATCCCCGCGTACGGCCCGCTCAGCGGGCCTTCTTCTCGTAGACGACCCTGCCGCCCTTGATGGTGGTGACGACGTTCATCAGGTCCGCCGTGCGTGCCATCGGGTCGCCCTCGACGATCACCAGGTCGCCGTACTTGCCGACCTCCAGCGTCCCGACTTCGTCGCCATGCATCGTCGCGTCGCCCGCGTTCTTCGTCAGGATGGTGACGATCTCCGCGGGCGAGAACACCAGCGACAGCGCGCGCAGCTCATCGAACAGGGTTTCCTTCGGCGGCCACTGCGTGTCGGTGCCGAACCCGTAATTCCGGAGTCCCGCCTCCCAGAGATGGCGCGCGTTGACGGGGCCCTGTCCCGCGGAGGACAGCGTGTCGAAGGGGAATGGGCCGCCATCGCGGAACAGCGGTTTGCCGTCGGGGCCGAAGTGCGGCAGGAAGACCTGCAGCGTCGACGTCATCGGTATGCGGGCATCCACGATCTTCTTCAACGCGGCGGGATCCGCGCCGAGGTCGCCGACATGCGGGGTGTGCACCAGCAGGGCGGGCTTTCCCTCGAGCGCGGCGAGCGTGTCGCGGATGCTCACCGCGTGCGTGATCGTCGGCAGGCCCCGCCGAAGTCCCTCGGCGACCACGAACTTCTGCGTCTCGATCTCCGGCCCGCCCGGCGTCGCGTTCATGATGGTCTTCAGGTAGTCGAAGCCCGCGGCCTTCGCGGCGTCGATCTGCTTCAGCGTGACGTCGCGCGGGATCGCGGGCGCCGCGGGACCGCCCAATGGCAGCCGGGCCGGGTCCGTGCGCGCCGGGTCCGCGAATCCCTGCGGAGCGCCCGGCTTGGGCGCTGCCGGCGGCAGCATGCCGGCAAGCGGGATCATCGCGCCGACGAACAGGCGCGGTCCCTGCAGCGTGCCGGCCGCGATCCGCCTGCGAGCCTCCAGCAGCTGGAGCGGGTCGATCGCGCCCAGCACGGTCGTGAAGCCGGCGTCGAGGAAGGCCTGGAGTTCGCGCGGTGCGCGCTTTTCGAGCCACTCGCCGGGATTGCCCGTCACGACATGGCGGTGGGCGTCTATGAAGCCGGGCATCACGGTGCGACCCTTCGCGTCGATGACGCGGCCCTTCGAGCCCGACTTGCCCGCAGCTCCAGGCCCGACTTCCGTGATGCGTCCGTCCTGCACGGTCACATGGCCCCGCTCGATCACCCGGCCCGTGCCATCGAGGATGCGCGCGTTGGTGATGCTGAGGCCCTGTGCGCCGGCCGTCGCGGTCAGGCACAAGGCCGAAATCACGCAGCCCAGGATCGTGGTCTTGCCCATGGAACTTCCCCCGCCGTAGTGGGCCAGAGTCTACGGCAGCCCCGCGCGCCCGGGACAGTGCGGTGGTAGCCTCGTTGCTGCCATTGCTGGAGGATCCATGACCCGTCTTTTGCCTCTCTTCGCCGCTGGCTGCGCCATCGCCGCGGCAACCCCCCTCTTCGCCGCGGACACCGCGGCTCCCGTCGCGGCCCCGAAGTCGGTGACCGCGAAGAAGGCCACGCCGGCTTTCCCGGACGTCGACATCCCCTTCAAGAAGTTCGTGCTGCCCAACGGCCTGACGCTCATCGTGCACGAGGACCACAAGGCCCCCGTCGTCGCCGTGAACACGTACTACCACGTGGGAAGCAAGAACGAACGCCCGGGCCGCACCGGCTTCGCGCACCTGTTCGAGCACCTGATGTTCAATGGCTCCGAACACTTCAACGAGGACTATTTCCGCGCGCTGGAGCCGTATGGCGCCACGAAGCTCAACGGCACGACCTGGTTCGACCGCACGAATTACTTCCAGAACGTGCCCGTGCCGCTGCTGGAGCGCACGCTGTGGCTGGAATCGGACCGCATGGGCCACCTGCTCGGCGCCATCGACCAGGGCAAGCTCGACGAACAGCGCGGCGTCGTGCAGAACGAAAAGCGGCAGGGCGAGAACCAGCCTTACGGCAAGGTCGACGATCACATCGCCGCGATGACGTACCCCGCGGGTCATCCGTACTCCTGGACGACGATCGGGTCGATGGAAGACCTCAATGCGGCCTCCCTGGAAGACGTGAAGACCTGGTTCCGGACCTGGTACGGCGCCGCCAACGTGACGCTCGTCATCGCGGGCGACGTGAAGACGGCCGATGCGAAGGCGCTGGTCGAGAAGTACTACGGCAACATCCCGGGCGGCCCGGTGCTGCAGCACGAACAGCGCTGGATCGCGAAGATGAGCGGAGAGCGGCGCGGCACGCTGCAGGACCGGGTACCGCAGACCCGGATCATCAAGACCTGGAACGTGCCGGGCTTTGGTACGCGCGAGGAAGCGATGCTCGACATCGCCGCCGACGTGCTGGGCGGCGGCAAGAACAGCCGCCTGTACAAGCGCCTCGTCTACAGGGACCAGACTGCGACAGCGGTTTCCGCGTCCGTGGAAGGCTTCGAGCTCGGTGGCCAGTTCACGATCAGTGCGGACGTGAAGTCGGGCATCGAGCCGGCCGTCGTCGAAAAGGCGATGGACGAGGAACTGGCCCGCCTGTTGCGCGAAGGGCCGGGTGCGAAGGAACTGGAGATGCAGAAAGTGAGTGGCTACGCGGGCTTTGTCCGCGCCGCAGAACGCATCGATGGCTTCGCCGGCAAGTCGAAGATCCTCGCGGAGGGCGCGGTCTACGCGGGGTCCGCGGACCATTACCGGCAGGAGCTGGCCTGGCTGCGCGACGCGACGGCTGCCGAGGTGCAGTCCGCCGCCAGGGACTGGCTGTCGGACGGCGTCTACGTGCTTACCGTGAACCCGGTGCCGGAGTACAAGGTCGCGGAGACAGAGGTAGATCGCTCGAAACTGCCCGACACCGGCACGCCGCCCTCGCTGAAGTTGCCGCCCATGCAGCGCGCGACGCTGTCGAACGGCCTCAGACTCGCGCTCGTCGAGCGGCACGAGACGCCGATAGTGCAGCTGCGCCTGATGTTCTCCGGCGGCACCGCAACGGATGCCTCCGCGAAGCCGGGCACGACGGGACTCATGATGAGCATGCTGCAGGAGGGCACGAAGACGCGCAGTTCGCCCGAGATCGCCGAGCAGCTGGAACTGCTGGGTGCGAACCTCGCGCTGTCCGCCGTGGGTGATACCGCCACGGTGGGGCTGAGTGCGCTGTCGGGCCGACTGGCGGCATCGCTTGATCTGTTCACCGACGTGCTCGTGAACCCGACCTTTCCGTCAGGGGAGCTGTCGCGCCTGAAGCAGCGGGCCATCGCGGGGATCCGCCAGAACAAGGCGAGCCCCAGCGGCATCATGGGGCGACTCATGCCCTCGATCGTCTACGGGGCCGCGCACCCCTATGCCCTGGCCAGTCGTGCCGACGAGGCGGACATCGATGCGCTGACGCCCGAGTCCCTGCGCGAACACTACGGCCGCTGGCTGCGTCCGGACCTCGGCACTCTGCTCATCGTCGGCGACACCACGCTGGACCGGATCGTCCCGATGCTGGAGCAGCGTCTTGCGGGCTGGAAGGCGCCGGCCGATGCAGCGCCCCGGGTCGCGCTGCCGGATGTCGCGCCGGCCGCGAAGCCCCATGTCTACCTCGTGAATCGCACGGGTGCGGAACAGTCGATGATCGTTGCCGCGCACCCGAGCGTGAAGCGCTCGGATCCGGACTTCATCGCGCTGTCCGCTGCCGAGACGGTGCTGGGCGGTACCTTCCTGGCCCGCATCAACATGAACCTGCGCGAGGACAAGCACTGGGCCTACGGCGCGCAGACGCAGCTGCGCGAATCCAAGGGCCCTGGCCTGTTCCGCGTGGTGTCCCAGGTGCAGTCGGACAAGACGGCGGAGTCGCTGGCTGAAGTCCGCCGCGAACTCGATGAGTTCGTCACGACGCGGCCGCCGACCGGCAAGGAAGTGGCGGATGCGCGGAATTCGATGACGCTCACGCTGCCCGGCAGCAACGAGACGGTGTCCGAAGTGGCCGGCTCTTACGCGGATATCCTGATCTTCGGCCTGCCCGAGAGCTACTACAACGATTACGTCGGTGCCGTGCAGGCGCTTACGCAGGAACGTTTCGCGCAGGCTGCGAAGCAGCTCGTCAATCCCGGGGCAGTTCAGTGGATCGTCGTGGGCGACCTGGCCAAAGTCGAAGCGAAGGTGCGGGCACTGAACCTCGGTGAGGTGACCGTGCTCGACGTGGACGGCAAGACGCTGCGCTGACGCGCGGTGCCCGCCATCGGCCCTGCATCAGTCGAGGTGCAGGGCCGAAAGGTCGATGCTGAAGTCGGGCAGGGCGACTAGAGTCGGAACGCCGGGGTGTTCCAACGTGGTGACATCCCGATACGGCCCATCCGCCGGTGAACGGGGCATCTGCAAGGCGCCGTTCTGCAGATCGATGATCCAGGCCTCCGGGATGCCATGCCGCGCGAATAGCGGCATCTTCACCTTGCGGTCGTAGCGCAGCGTGCCGTCGCTGACCTCGATGGCGAGCAGCGTGTCCTCTCCCTGGGCGAACTCGCTGCGGTAATGGTCATCCCGCGGCTTGAGCAGCAGCAGGTCCGGCTGCGGTTCCGACCAGAGGCCGAGCCGTACCGAGCCCTGCGTGCGCACGATGGCCTTGCCGGCCAGCGTCAGGATGAATCGTTCCGTCAGGTAATCCACCACGCTCTGGTGGGATCCACCGATGGGCGCCATGTCGATGATCTCTCCCTCGATCAGTTCGACCCGCGCATCCGGCGCCAGCAGCCCCACCTCCGCCATGCGGTGGTATTCGTGCACGTCGATGCGGTGGCGGTTGCCGTCCTTTAAGCTGGCGCGATCGATGCGATTTGCAGAGAATCGGATGCAAACGCGCCATTGAAGCGCGTCGGGGGATGAACACATGACGATCCATTCGCGTCGCGAAGCGCTCAGCCTGTTCGTGTCCGTTGCCGTCGCCACGAGCCTGCGGCCTTCCAGCGCTTTCGCGCAGTCGCCGTCCTTCCCGAAGGGCGCGGTGATCCGCACGCTTTTCAAGGACTACGCGCCATCGGAACTGGCGGGCGGTGCGGCGCTCTTTCATGAACACCTGTCGCTGGGCACGGATTTCAGCGACCGTTTCCGCGAGGCCAGTGCAGCGGTGCTGCGGGCCAATGGCGCGCCCGCCTCCGAAAAGCCCGTCGCACCGCCACCACCACCACCCGGTCCGGATCCGATGCGCGATGTTGCGCTGATGGCCGAGCAACTTCGCAATGCGCAGCGGGAAGGCGTGGCCTGCCTCGTCGATGCGGGCCTTGAGGGCGCAGGCATGGAACTGCCCTTCATCCGCGAAGCGGCGCGTCGATCCGGCGTGCCGGTCGTGAAAGGCGCGGGCTTCTACACCGAGCCTTATTACCCGGCCCATGTCGCCAAGGCGAGCGAGGCCGACCTCGTCGCGCAACTCATCAAGCAGGCGGATGAATATCCGGCCGGCGCTTTCGGCGAGATCGGTTCCTGGGACGAGATGACGCCCACGGAGCGCAAGGTGTTCCGCGCGGTGGGCAAGGCGCACCAGGCGACAAACCTGCCGGTGTTCACGCACACGGGCATCCCGGGCAAGGCCGCCATCGAGCAGCTGAACATGCTCGAGGATTCGGGTGTCGATCCGCGTCACGTGGCCATCGGGCATCTCGGGAACCTGACGGATGCGAAGCTCTACGTGCACAAGCAGCTCTGCCGCCGCGGCGCCTATGTCGGTTTCGACCGCCAGGGCGGCGGCGGTGATGCGCCCGTCGTGCCGCTGGTGATGGGGCTGATCGACGCGGGCTACATCGACAACATCCTGATTTCGGGCGACGCCAATCGCGACTACGAGCGACCGATCACGAAGTTCCTGCCGATGCTGAAGGCCGCGGGCGCGACGGACGAGGTCCTGCACCGGATCATGGTCGACAACCCGCGTCGCTTCCTCGCCTTCGTGCCGAAGCGGCCGCGCAAGGCCTGAGAGAACCCTGCGCCGCTACTTGAAGCGTTCGGGTTCGCCGCGCAGCCAGACGGGCGTGAGCTTCACGCGAACGAAGCGCCAACCGTCTGGCGTGCGGCGGTAGCTGCAGTCGTACCAGCCTCCCGCGTCCCAGTGATCCTGCGGGCCGCCGCTGACATGCACGGCCTGCAGGTAAGAGCGAGACGTGGCGCTGTCACCCTCGATCGTGATCTGGTGATTGCTGCTGATATGGTGCGTGGCCGTGTATCTCGCAAGGCTGCGCGGAACGCGCTCGGCCATCTCGGCGCGCTGCATGGTCCAGGTCTCGCCCGGCTTGCCGGCGGGCTGGGGTAGCTCGATGCTGCCGTCCTCTGCGTAATTTTCGATGTAGCGGGCGAAGTCCTTCGTGTCGAGCGCACGGGCGAAGCTGTGCAGGAGTTCGCTGATTTGCGCCCGGTCGACGAGCCATTGGACCTTCTGTTCGAGGTTGTCGTTCATGGAGAGCCTCAGCCGCTGTTCCGCAGCGCGGTCGCGACGGCGTTGATGGACAGCTGGATGCCTTCGACGATGCGCGCGTCGTCCTCTCCGGCCCGGTGTCGCTTCAGCAGTTCCACCTGCAGCAGGTTCAGGGGTTCGATGTACGGCAGGCGCAGGCGGATCGAGGCATCCAGCGCGGGCTGCTTCTCGAGCAGTCGCGATTGGCCCGTGATGTCGAGCAGCGTGTCGTGCGTGGACTGCCAGGCCGATTCGATCTGGCCGAAATAGGTCGTCGCCATCGCCGGATCCTTGACCAGCGTGAGGTATCGGCGGGCGATGGCGAGGTCACTCTTCGCGAGCACCATTTCCATGTTGTCGAGGGTGGCGCGGAAGAAGGGCCAGCTCGCGGCCATTTCGCGCAGCAGTCCCCGATCCTTGAAGGCCGCCAGCGCATTGCCCGCGCCATACCAGCCGGGGAGCATCACGCGGGCCTGGGCCCAGCTGAAGACCCAGGGGATCGCGCGCAGGTCCTCGATGCGGTCGGACTTCGTGCGCGACGCCGGCCTCGAGCCGATCTTGAGCGTTGCGATTTCGAGCAGCGGCGTCATCTGCCGGAAGAAGGTCTTGAAGCCCTCCGTGCCGTAGACAAGCGCGCGATACGCCGTGAAGGCATCGCGCGAGATGCCGGAGACGGCGCCCGCGAAGCGTTCCAGATCTGCCGCCGGCATTGCCGGCGGCTCCAGCGAGGCCAGCAGGGTGGCCGCGGTCATCGCTTCGAGATTGGCTGCGGCGCTCTCCGGCGTGCCGTATTTCGCGGCGATGACTTCGCCCTGTTCGGTGATGCGGATGCGTCCCTGGACTGTGTGGGAAGGCTGCGCGCGGATCGCGGCAAAGGCCGGTCCGCCGCCACGGCCCACGGAACCGCCACGACCATGGAAGACCTGCAGCCGCAGGCCCGCTTCATCGGTGACGGCGGACAGCGCACGCGTGGCCTGATGCAGGCTCCAGACGGACGTCAGGTAGCCGCCGTCCTTGTTCGAATCCGAGTAACCGACCATCACTTCCTGGTGGCCGCGGCGATGCGCGGCTGCGCCGGACTCCGGAAGCTCGAGCCAGGCCCTGAGGATGTCAGGCGCCCGCTCCAGATCCCCGATCGTCTCGAACAGCGGCACCACGCTGATCGCGGCGGCAGCCGGATCGGAAGCGCGATACAAGCCGGCCTCTTTCAGCATCACCAGTACTTCGAGCAGGTCGGAGAGGCTCTCGCACTTGGAAATGATGTAAGTCGTGATGCACTCGGGGCCGAAGCGTCCGTGCGCCGTCGCGGCCGCGCGGACGATGTCGAGCTCGGAGCGGGTTTCGTCGCTGTAGTCCGCAAAGGGACTGCCCAACAGGCGGTTGCTGCGCAGTTCTTGCTGCAGCAACGCGACGCGCGCCGATTCGTCGAGTGCGCCGTAGTCAGGTTCGACTCCAGCCACCTGCAGCAATTCGCCAACGACCCGGGCATGCACGTCCGAGTTCTGGCGCAGGTCCAGCGTCGCCAGATGGAAGCCGCAGGCCTCGATGGTACGGATGAGCCGACCCAGCGCGCCACCGCTGGCGAGCAGGCCATCCCCGCTGCTGCCGAGCGAGCGCGCGATGGCGGCGAGGTCGTGGCGCAGCTCGCGCGGGGACGCGTAGGCCGCGCCGGCGACCGACGGCCTGCGGGCCGGGGCGTCGCCCACGATCTGCTCATAGGTCGCTGCCGTACGCGCATAGATGCCGCTGATGGCGCGCCGATACGGTTCATCCGATCGCGCCGGATGCGTGTCGCCGCTGGCCTCGGCGAGCGCGAGCACTTCGGGCGTGGGTGACGCCAGCTCGCTCGACAGGGACAGTTCGGCGCCCAGCGCGTGCAGCTGCTCCAGATAGGAGCCCAGCGCCGCCTGCGCCGAACTGCGCAGGGCGCCGGCCAGGGACGATGCGGTGACATTCGGGTTGCCGTCGCGGTCGCCGCCGATCCAGCTGCCGAGGCGCAGGAAACAGCCCGGCCGCTGCGGCAGCAGGCGTTCCCAGTGTGCGTAAAGTCGCGGCAGGACGGGGAGGAAGACCTCGCGCAGGTAGGACAGCGCGATGTCGACTTCGTCCGCGACGGTGATGCGCTCGCGGCGGAGCGGGCGGGTCTGCCAGAGGAGGGCGATCTGCCGCAGGATCGCCTGTTCAACGAGGTCGCCGTTCGGTGTTTCGACCTGGCCGGCGTCGCGCAGTCGCATCAGCGAAGCGATCCGGTTGCGGTGGTCGAGCATGCTCTTGCGCGCGACCTCGGTCGGGTGGGCCGTCAGCACCGGGACGATGCGCGCGGCGTCGAGCAGCTGGGCGGCTGCCTCGCGGGTGATGCCTTCCTTCGCGAGCCGCTCCAGCGCCGTGCCCAGATCCTGTCCGGCTTCATTGAGGCCGCCCTGGCGGTCTTCGGCCAGGTTCGCCAGCATCGAAAACAGCATGAAACCGCGAACGAACGAGAGGGTGTCGTCGAGGGACAGCGCGTCGAGGCCGCGTCCCAGCGCTGCGGCGTCACCCAGACCCCGGTGCCGGTCGACCGAGCTGGCCCGGATGGACTCGATGCGTTCGAAGAGGGCCTGGCCGCCGTATGCCCGGATGACATCGCCCAGAAGTCGCCCCAAATAGCGGATATCTGCGTTCTGAGTGATCGTTCTCGGTGCGCGGGACACGGGCTTCTCCGTTATGCAATCGTTTGCAGGATGCTGTTCCAGCATACGCTGCATGAAGCCTGCCAGAAAGCGCAAGACCAATGCGGGATAGTCGCTTGACGGCGGAACCCGCCAGCGGCTCAACTGGTCGCACTACAAACTAATTCGTGCAAGGAGCCTCCGACATGCCCGCAATCTCTACTCCCCGCATTTTCGTGACGGGCGCCACGGGCCAGCTGGGCCGCAAGGTCATCGATGCGCTGCTGGACCGCGTGCCCGCCGCGCAGGTCGTCGCTGGCGTGCGCGACGTGGCAAAGGGCGCGGATCTCGCCGCGAGGGGCGTCGAACTGCGCGTGGCGGATTACGATCAGCCGGCGACGCTGGCGGCCGCCTTCGCGGGAATCGATCGTCTGCTGCTCATCTCGGGCAATGCCGTCGGGCAGCGGGCGCGGCAGCACCAGGCTGTCATCGACGCGGCCAAGGCCGCGGGCGTGAAGCTGATTGCCTATACGAGCGTGCTGCGCGCGGACATCTCGCAGCTGGGCCTGGCGGTCGAGCACAAGGCCACGGAGAACGCGCTGGCCGCGAGTGGCGTGAGGCACGTCCTGCTGCGCAACGGCTGGTACCTGGAGAACTTCGCCGGCCGCGCGCTCGGCGGCCTGGCGACGGGCGCCATCCTGACCTGCGCCGGTGACGGAAAATACGCGGCGGCGACGCGTGCGGATTTCGCCGCGGCGACGGCCATCGTGCTGACCTCGGCCGATGGCTACGCCGGTCGCAAGCTGGAGCTCGCCGGCAGCACGGCCTTCACGATCGCGGATCTGGCTGCGCTGACCACGCGCCTCGCCGGTCGCGACATCGCCTGCCAGAACGTCAGCCCGGCCGAGTTCGAAGCCGCCCTGGTGAAGAACGGGCTGCCCGACTTCGTCGCGAAGATCCTGACGAACTCCGACACGTCGGCGTCACAGGGCTGGCTGTTCGACGACAGCCGCACGCTCGAGCAGCTGCTCGGTCGTCCGACGGAGTCGCTGGAATCGGTGATCGCGCCGGCCGTTGCCGCCGTCGCGAAGCCGGCGGGCTGACGCCGTGCGCCGCATGACCGTGATCGCAGGCGTGCTGCTCGGGGCTGCGCCGCTGTCGCAGCCCGCGACGGCGGCCGAGCCGCTGGCCACACCGCAGACCTGTGACCGGGCCTGCCTGTACCGCGTGCTGGACGACTACCTCGCCGCCTGGAAGGCGCACGACCCCTCGCGGATCCGCTGGAGCGCCCGGGCGCGGACGACGGAAAACAACGTCGCGCTGCGCGTGGGCGACGGCGCCTGGGGCACGCTTACCGCGTTCGGTGACTACGAAATGCGCTTTGCCGATCCGAAGACGGGGCAGGTGGCGATCTTCGGCGTCGTCGAGGAGACGAAGACGAAGTCGCCGTATGCCCTGCGCCTGGAGATCGAGCA
This sequence comes from Pseudomonadota bacterium, assembly GCA_041168985.1. Taxonomy (GTDB): domain Bacteria; phylum Pseudomonadota; class Gammaproteobacteria; order Steroidobacterales; family Steroidobacteraceae; genus ZC4RG30. Next base: position 22,941 of record JBEEKA010000212.1, read on the forward strand.
TGGCGCCGTGAAGGAGGCCGAGCTGCTGGTGGTGCGCCCGGAGGACGCGGGTATTCCCTTCGTGACGGCCGACCTGCAGCGCCGACCCGTGTTCGAGGAACTGCTGGCGCCTGCCCAGCGCACGTCGCGGGAAGGCATGGTCGCGGCGGCGAATGGCTACTTCGATACCCTGCAGCTCAACAGCGGAAACCTCTACGTGCAGTTCACCGACGACTGCAATCGTCGCGAGAACGGCATGATCTCCACGAACCGCAAGGATCCGGGACTCGACGCGATCTGGCGCATGGGCTGCGCGGACCAGTTCCGGCAGGGTGCGTACAAGTACGACGACCGCCTGCGCGACCGCCGGTACATCCTTGCCGACGAGGAGCGTGGAATCGTCCTGGCCGGCGGGTTCATCGACCATGAAGGCAGGCTCAAGGAGTTCCGCCAGCCGGATGGCACGCTGCGCGAGTCCCATTTCCACCGTCCGCACAGTTTCGTCCTGCTCGAGGCCTTCAAGGTGAAGCAAGGGAAGATCGAGGCCGTCGAGGCCGTCTTCCATACCGTGCCCTACAACATGCCGTCCCCCTGGGTGAACCGATGACCGACAGCCGATATGTGATTCCACTCGAACAGCTCGGCCGACACGACGTGCACATCGTCGGCGGCAAGAATGCGTCGCTCGGCGAAATGCTGCGCGAGCTGCATGGCCTGCACATCCAGGTGCCGGGTGGATTCGCGACGACGGCTGATGCCTATCGGGACTTCCTTGCGCAGGGGGGGCTGGGTTCGCGCATCAACGCGCAGCTCGCCAACCTCGACGTCGACGACGTGGTGGAGCTGGCCCGCGTCGGCGCGGCGATCCGCGCCGAAATCCGCGCGACGCCGCTGCCGCAGCGCCTGCAGGACGAAGTGCTCGCGTCCTTCCGGGCAATGGATGCGGGGCAGGGCATCTCGGTGGCCGTGCGGTCCTCGGCCACGGCCGAGGACCTGCCGGAAGCCTCCTTCGCGGGCCAGCAGGAAACCTTCCTGAACGTGCAGGGCGAGACGGCCTTGCTCGAAGCCCTGCACGACGTGTTTGCTTCGCTGTTCAACGATCGCGCGATTTCCTATCGCGTGCACCAGGGCTTCGACCATTCGCAGGTCGCGCTGTCCGCCGGCGTGCAGCACATGGTCCGCAGCGACCTCGGCGCGAGCGGCGTCATGTTCACGCTGGATACCGACTCGGGCTTCCGCGACGTCGTCTTCGTGACGGCCTCGTACGGCCTGGGCGAAACGGTGGTGCAGGGCGCGGTGAACCCGGACGAGTTCTACCTGCACAAGCCCGGCGTGCGCGCGGGTCGTCCCGCGGTACTGCGCCGGAACCTCGGTGCCAAGGCCATCAAGATGGTCTATGCGCCAGCCGGCTCGGCCGACCGCGTGCAGACGGTCGATGTGCCGGAGGCCGAGCGTCACCGCTTCTCGGTCACCGATGCCGACGCGACGGATCTCGCGCGCCAGGCATTGGCCATTGAAGCGCATTACGGCTGCCCGATGGACATCGAATGGGGCAAGGACGGCGCGACGGGCAAGCTCTACATCCTGCAGGCTCGCCCGGAGACGGTGCAGAGCCGTGCGGGCCGCAGCATCCAGCGCTTCACGTTGAAGAAGCGCGGCCGCGTGCTCGTGACCGGCCGCAGCATCGGCCAGCGCATCGGTGCGGGCGTGACGCGCATCATCCGCGACGTGAAGGACATCGAGCGCGTGCAGGCCGGCGACGTATTGGTCGCCGACATGACGGACCCGGACTGGGAGCCGGTGATGAAGCGCGCCGCCGCGATCATCACGAACCGCGGCGGGCGCACCTGCCATGCCGCGATCATCGCGCGTGAACTGGGCGTGCCGGCAGTCGTGGGCTGCGGCAATGCGACCACGGCACTGCGCGAGGGCCTGCCGGTGACAGTGTCCTGCGCCGAGGGCGACACGGGATACGTGTTCGAAGGCCAGCTCGATTACGAGCAGCAGCAGGTCGAACTGGATGCGCTGCCGCCATCGCCCGTGAAGATCATGATGAACGTCGGCAACCCCGACCGTGCCTTCACCTTCGCGCAGCTGCCGAACAAGGGCGTGGGTCTCGCGCGGCTGGAGTTCATCATCAACCGCATGATCGGCGTGCACCCGAAGGCGCTGCTGGACTATGCGCGCCTGCCGAAGGATGTGAAGGCCAGCGTCGACACCCAGATGGCCGGTAATACCGACCCGGTGCAGTTCTTCGTGGACAAGCTGGCCGAGGGCGTCGCGCAGATCGCGGCGGCCTTCGCGCCGGAGCCGGTCATCGTGCGGCTGTCGGATTTCAAGTCCAACGAGTACGCGAACCTCATCGGCGGCCAGCAGTACGAGCCGCATGAAGAGAATCCGATGCTCGGCTTCCGTGGCGCCGCGCGCTACGTCGACCCGTCGTTCCGGCCCTGCTTCGAGCTGGAGTGCCGCGCGCTGAAGTACGTGCGCGACACGATGGGCCTGACGAACGTCTGGATCATGATCCCTTTCGTGCGCAGCGTCGAAGAGGGCCGCCGCGTGAAGGAACTGCTCGAGGAAAACGGGCTCAGGCGCGGCGAGAACGGGCTGAAGCTGATCATGATGTGCGAGATCCCGACGAACGCGCTGCAGGCCGAGGCTTTCCTCGAGCACTTCGACGGCATGTCGATCGGTTCCAACGACATGACGCAGCTGACGCTGGGCGTGGACCGCGACTCGGCACTCGTCGCCGGTGCCTTCGACGAGCGCGATCCGGCGGTGAAGAAGCTCTTGTCCATGGCGATCCGCGCCTGCCGCGAGAAGGGTGCCTACGTCGGCATCTGCGGCCAGGGACCTTCGGACCACCCGGACTTCGCAGACTGGCTCGTCGACGAGGGCATCGAGAGCATTTCGCTGAATCCGGACACGGTGCTTGAAACCTGGATGCGGCTCGCAACGCGCAAACCCAAATGACCCGACGCACCGTCTGCTTCGTGTCGGACCGCACGGGCGTCACGTCCGAGACGCTGGGGCAGGCGCTGCTGGCGCAGTTCGAGGGCATCGAGCCGCATTCGGTCACGATGCCCTTCGTTGCTACCGTGCAGGACGCCGAAGCGGCCGTCGAGCGCATCAACGAGATCGCGCGGCAGGAAGGCTTACGCCCGATCATCTTTTCGACGCTGGTCGATGATGAAGTGCGCGAAGTGGTGAAGAAGGCCGACGGCTTCTTCCTGGATTTCTTCGATGCCTTCCTCGCGCCGCTCGAGGATGAACTGCAGATCCGCTCGGCGCATGTCACGGGTCGCGCTGCACATGGCGCCGCGAGCGACCCGGCGCATTCCGCGCGCATCGACGCGACGAATTTCGCGCTGGCGAATGACGATGGCGCGGGCACGCGCGATTACGCCGCGGCCGACGTGATCCTCGTCGGCGTGTCGCGCACGAGCAAGACGCCGACCTCGCTGTTCCTCGCGCTCCAGTACGGCATCTCGGCCGCGAACTATCCGCTGACGGACGAGGACCTGGAAACGGCGCGCCTGCCGAAGATCCTGCAGCCCTGGCGGCACAAGCTGCACGGGCTCACGATCCGGCCCGAACGCCTGCAGCAGATCCGGCAGGAGCGGCGGCCCGGCAGCCGCTATGCCTCGCCCCAGCAGGTGCAGTACGAAGTGCGCACGGCGATCTCGCTCTTCGAACGGCAGGCGATCCCGTACATCGACGTGACCGAATGCAGCGTCGAGGAAATCGCGAGTCGCATCCTCAACGAGAAGCACCTCGCCCGGCGGGTGCGGGTTTAGGTCGGCACTTCACCTACGACCGTGGTGCGGTACAGCTCGCGGCGGTAGCCGTGGTAGTCGTTGAAGGCCTGGTGCACGCAGAGCCGGTTGTCCCAGATCGCGAGCATGTCCGGCTCCCAGCGCAGCCGGCAGGTGAAGGCCGCCTGCACGAGGTGGTTCGCGAGGTATTCGATGATCGGGGCGGACTCGAACTCGTCGAAGCCTTCGATGCCGATGGCGTAAGCGCCGTCGACGTATAGCGCCTTTTCGCCCGTCACCGGGTGGGTGCGCACCATCGGGTGGAAGTTGCCGCGGACCTTGCGCTGCAGGTCTTCCGACAGGTCGCCGGTGCGCTTGGTCGAGGCGAGCTTTCCGAGCGGGTTGTCGCGCTCTTCCGCCGCCGCCTGCGCTGAAGCCAGCACGTCGCGCATCGAAAAATGCGTGCGCAGGCCGGCAATCATTTTCTGGTAGGCCGGGCTCAGCGAGGCGAGTGCGAGGGCCGAGTTCGCCCACTGCGTGTCGCCACCGAGCGGCGGCACTTCGATGGAGCGCAGCGCGGTGATCGACGGCGGCTTCGGCAGGAACGGCGAGTCCGTATGCCAGCCTTCGCCGAAGACCATCTTCGAGCGGTCATCGGCTTCCTTGATGAGGGGGTGCACGTTGGCATGGCCGGGCACGCCTTTCGTGTAGGCATCCTCGGCAAAGGGGCCGAAGCCCAGGCTGAAGGCCTCGTGCTGGGCGTGCGTGATCTTCTGGCCGCGGAAGAAGATCATCTTGTGGCGGTAGAGTGCGTCGCGGATCTCGACGAACTGTTCCTCGGAGACCTTGGCGAGGCTCACGCCGCGGACTTCGGCGCCCATGGCCGCCGCGAGCGGCAAGGCTTCGATGTGCTTGTACGACTTGGCCGAATTGTCGAACTGTCCGGTGGGGTGCAGGACGCGGCGCATGCAGTGTTCCTCAGGGTATCCGTCGAAATGATTAACAGGTTAAGTGATGGGCTGCAAAAAAGCCACCTTGGCCCGCCCGGAGGCGGACCGCAGGTGGCTTCCGGCTGCCTTACAGCAGGTCCTTGACGCCGTCGCGCTCCTCCAGGAGCTCCTTGTGCGTCGCGTCCATGCGGGCGCGGCTGAAGGCGTCGACCGACAGGCCCTGCACGATCTGGTACTCGCCACCCTTCGTCGTGACGGGGTAGGAGTAGATCACGCCTTCCGGGATGCCATAGCTGCCGTCCGACGGCACGGCCATGGAAACCCAGTCGCCCTCGGCGGTGCCGGTGACCCAGGTGTGCACGTGGTCGATTGCGGCCGCTGCGGCCGATGCCGCCGACGAGGCGCCGCGTGCCTTGATGATCGCCGCGCCGCGCTGCTGCACGACCGGGATGAAGTCCTTTTCGATCCAGGCCTGGTCGACCAGCGACTTCGCCGCCACGCCACCGACGGTGGTGTGCGAGAGGTCCGGGTACTGCGTGGCCGAGTGGTTGCCCCAGACCGTCATCCGGCGGATGTCGGTGGTGTGCTTGCCCGTCTTCATGGCGAGCTGCGCCAGCGCGCGGTTGTGGTCCAGGCGCATCATCGCGGTGAAATTGCGCGGGTTGAGGTCCGGCGCATTCGCACGGGCGATCAGCGAGTTGGTGTTGGCCGGGTTGCCGACGACCAGCACCTTGATGTTGCGGTCGGCGACTTCGTTCATCGCCTTGCCCTGCGCGCTGAAGATCTGGGCATTGGCCAGCAGCAGGTCCTTGCGCTCCATGCCGGGGCCGCGCGGACGGGCGCCGACGAGCAGCGCGACGTTCGCATCGCGGAAAGCGACCTTGGCGTCGTCCGTCGCGGTGATCTTGTTCACCAGCGGGAAGGCGCAGTCGTCGAGTTCCATGACCACGCCCTGCAGGGCCGGCAGCGTCGGCGTGATCTCCAGCAGGTTCAGGTTGACCGGCTGGTCAGGGCCCAGCAGCTGGCCGGAGGCGACGCGGAAGGCGAGGGCATAACCGATCTGGCCGGCAGCGCCGGTGATCGTGACGGTCAGGGGCTTCTTCATGGCAGCTCCACAGGAATGAGGTCCGGGATTCTACTCGATCACCGCCGTATATCGGTCTGATGGAATCCAGCCATTGGCCTGTCCGGCGCCCCCCTGCACAATGGCCCACATCGCACGGAGGACTGGCTCATGGCACTGCATCCCACCCTGAACGATCTCCCCGCCAAGGCCGGCGACGAGGTGACCGCGGACCTGTTCACCGGCATGACGGGCGACATCGACAAGCAGCTCTGGCTGGTCGAAGCCCACCTGCAAGCCGACAGCTGATGGCATTCGTCGAGAGGCAGCTGGTGGACGGGCAGGTCCTGCTCGTCCTCCAGGGGCACTGGACCGCTGCGGATGTCGCCGCGGTCCGCGACGCGCTCGCGCGTGCGGAGCCGCCGGGTACCGGCCCGGTGCTGATCGACGCCACGGCCGTTCACGCCGACCTGGCCGGGGCCTGGGTGCTCGATGACTGGCTCCGGACGCTCGCTGAACGGGGCATCCCGGCGAGCTTCCGCGGTGCGCTACCGCCCATCCTCGGCGTGGTGCGCGAGGCGATGGAGCACGATGAGGGCGCCCACCCGGGTGACAGCGTCGAGGAGCGCTGGGCGAATCCCGTGCACCTGATCGGCCAGACGGCCGTCGATCGCATCCACGACGTGGTGGCGGGACTCGCGTTCATCGGCCGGACGTCGTTGTCGCTGGTGTCGGCCGCCACCCACTGGCGGCGCATGCGGCCCATCTCGATCGTCCGCCACCTCTGGGACACGGGCCTCACCGCCATTCCGATCGTGTCGCTGATCGCCTTCCTGATCAGCGTGATCCTTGCCTATCTCTCGGCCACCCAGTTGCGGGCCTTCGGCGCTGACATCTTCGTCGTCGACCTCGTCACCGTGGGCGTCCTGCGTGAACTCGGCGTGCTGTTGACCGCCATCCTCATCGCGGGCCGGTCGGGCAGTGCCTTCGCGGCCGAAATCGGCGTGATGAAGCTCAACGACGAAGTGGATGCGCTCGATGCCGCCGGCGTGGATGCCTACGAGACGCTCGTGCTGCCGCGGATCATCGCGCTCACGCTCGCGATGCCGCTCCTCACCATCCTCGCGGACCTGATCGGCATGGCAGGCGGCGCACTGCTGTGTCGCGCCCTGCTCGACATGCCGCTGCAGCAGTTCATCCATCGCGCGAATGAAGCCATCGCGCCGACGACTTTCTGGGTCGGTGTCTGGAAGGCGCCGGTGTTCGGCATGCTGATCGCACTGGTGGGCGCCTACCGCGGACTCCAGGTGCGGGGCTCTTCGCGCGAGCTCGGCCGGCTTACGACCACGGCCGTGGTGCAGTCCATCTTCTTCGTGCTGCTGGCCGACGCCCTGTTCGCCGTGCTGTTCATGGAGCTCGACATCTGATGGACATCGCCGTCGAAGCCTCCGGCATCGTGAACCGGTTCGGCGCGCAGCTGGTCCATGACCGGCTCGACATGCAGGTCCGGAAAGGCGAAGTCTTCGGCATCGTCGGCGGCTCCGGTACCGGCAAGTCGGTGCTGCTGCGGACGATCCTCGGCCTGCGCCGGCCCGAGGCAGGCAGCGTGTCCATCGGCGGCATCGACATCACCCGGCTGCATGGCGACGCCCTGCGTCGCGCGAAGGCCGGCTATGGCGTGACCTTCCAGCACGGCGCGCTGTTCTCGTCGCTGACGGTGCGGGAGAACATCCAGCTGCCCATGCTGGAGCACCTGAAGCTGCCCCGCGACGCCCTGGAAGGCCTGGCGATGCTCAAGCTGCGGCTCGTGGGACTGCCCCCCGAAGCCGCGCACAAGTATCCCGCGGAACTGTCCGGCGGCATGGTGAAGCGCGCGGCCCTGGCCCGCGCGCTGGCACTGGACCCGACGCTGCTGTTCCTCGATGAACCCACCTCAGGCCTCGACCCGATCAGTGCCGCGGCCTTCGATGAACTGGTGGCCTATCTCCAGAGGGAGCTCTCGCTGACGGTCGTCATGATCACGCACGACCTCGACAGCATCTTCCGGACCTGCAACCGGGTCGGCGTCCTGGTCGACCGCCGCATGGTCGTGGACGATCTGGCGCGGATCGTCGAGCATCCCCATCCTTGGATCCGGTCCTATTTCCACGGCGAGCGCGGACGACGCTTCGTCCCGCCGGCGGGAGCCTGAATAGAATGGAACGCGACGCGAACTACACGGCT
>JBEEKA010000213.1:0-13274 GCA_041168985.1 Pseudomonadota bacterium
GGGGCAGCCTGCTATGATACCAAGGACTTCCAGCCCCCGGGATTCGACGCCCCATGTCCGTCCAGCTCCAGATCGGATTCCTCATCGGCCTGTTCGCATTCGGGGTGTTGTCGCGGCGCCGCGGCTGGCTCGGTCCGCCCCACGCCGGCCGGATGCTGCAGCTCGTCATGACGGTCGGTCTGCCGGCCCTGTTCATCGCCAATGTCAGCCGCATCCCGCTGCGGGCGGAGCTCGTGGCGCTGCCGCTCTCGGCCATCTTCATCATGATGACCACGCTGGGCGCGGCGTTCCTGGCCGGGCGCCGGCTGGGACTGCAGCGCGTCTCGATGGGTGCTTTCATCATCTGCGGCATGTCCATCAACGCGAGCTTCATGTTCCCGTTCCTGCTCGCGGGCTGGGGACGGGAGGCTTTCGCGCAGCTGGCGCTGTTCGATCTCGGCAATGCGCTGATCCAGTCGACCGTGCTCTACGCGGCCGGCGCGATCTACGGCGGACATGCGGTCGGCGGGAAGGCGATCCTGAAGCGTGTGCTGGGCTTCCCGCCGCTGTGGGGTCTCGTCGTCGCGCTCGCCATCAACGTCTCCGGCCATCGCCTGCCGACCGTAGTCACCGACGTCGTCGGCTTCGCGGGGCGCAGCATCCTGCTGCTGTCGATCCTTTCGGTGGGCATCCTTTTCGACGCGAGGCTCGTCCGTTCCGCGACGGTGTTCCTGGCCGCTGCGATGCGCGTGCTGCTCGGATTCGCGCTGGCGCTGCTGTTCGTGACGGTGTTCGACATCACCGGGATGACCCGTGCGGTCATCCTGCTATCGGGCGCTGCGCCGATCGGCTTCAGCGTGATGGTGATCGCCAATCGCGAGTCCCTGGATCGGGAGCTCGCGGCGAGCGCCGCGTCGCTGTCGGCGCTCTTTGCCCTCGCTTACGTGCCGCTGGGGCTCTGGCTGCTGAACCCGGGGCCCTGAAGTCCGGTCGGGACCTCAGCGCGGATCCGTGCCGGGCTTCGGATCTTCCATCGGGAAGGTCTTCGCGCCCGCCGCCGCCGGTTCCGCAGGCGCGACAGGCGCCGCCGGTGCGAGGACCGGCGTGGGCGCCTGGGTCGCCGCCGTCGTCTCGCCGGTGCTGGCTGCAATTGCCGACAGCAGGCGGCGGATGTTCTCGGAATCCTTCTTCACCGAGCCGTTCATGATTTCCGAGGCGAGTACGCCCTTGCGGCCATAGAAACGGCCGTTCGCCGTGTCATCGATCGTCAGCGCCGTGCCTTCGAGCGAGACCCCCGCGAACAGCCCGCGGTTGCGCGAATAGGAAAAGACTTCCGCGTCGAGGCTGGCCGCCGCCTCGCCCTGGCGGCCGACAGGGCCTGCCGCCACCGAAGCACCGGCGCCCAGCGTCAGCTTGCCGCCTGCAAGCCCCTCGACGCCCTTGCGGGACGTGAAGACCAGCACGACGTCCGTCGACTGCCCGCCGATCTGCCAACCCACGCTGCCGCCGGTCAGCGACATGAAGACCGGGCTCGAGAAATGCCCATTCGCGTCCCGGACGGACATCACGCCACGGCCGAAACGGCCGCCGACGATGAAGGCGCCCTTGAGCACTTCTGGAATGACGGCGACGGCATAAGCCCGCTGCATCAGCCGCTCGGGGATGACGTCGTCGCGCTGGCTGCGAAGCTCATCCAGCACGTCGGCTGCCGCAAGCACGCGGTACTCCTCCTTGGCCTGGGCCTGTGCGGCGTGGGGCGCGAGGGCCATCAGGGCAAGCAGCGGCAGCGCCAGGAGTCGGGTGATTCCGTTCATCGGGCAAACCTCGGGGGTGTCATGGGGGACCATGGTAACTGTCGATCCTGAACGCAGGAAGAACGGCGCGCTGCCTGTCTGCGCATGGCGACGTTTGACGCTATGCTCGATCCACTTCTTTTTCGTGGAGGCTGCGCGTGACGCAGGTCCTCATTCTCCTCATCGCATCCGTAGCCGTGGTCGCGCTGGCGCGCCGGCTCGGCATGCCCGCGATCCTCGGCTATCTCTTCGTGGGCATGGCCGTCGGTCCGTATGCACTGGGCCTGTTCACCGCCGGCGAGACCACGCACCAGCTGGCGGATATCGGCGTCGTGTTCCTGCTGTTCACGCTTGGACTCGAGTTCTCCTGGCCGCGCATGGTCGCCATGCGAAACGAGGTCTTCGGGCTCGGGCTGCTGCAGGTCGCGCTGACGGGGCTGTTCTGCGCGGGCGTCGCGCGTGTCGCGGGCGTGGACTGGCTCACGTCCATCGTCGTCGGGGGCGCGGTGGCGATGTCTTCGACCGCGATCGTCATCCGCCAGCTCACCGAACAGTCGGAGGTCAATCGCACGCACGGCCGGCTGGCGCTGGCCGTGCTGCTGTTCCAGGACATCGCCTTCGTGCCGTTGCTGGCGCTGGCGACGGCGCTGGCGTCGGGCAGCCTCCAGGGGGGCATCAGTTTCGCCGGGGTCATGCGCGCGGTAGGCATGGCGGCGCTGTCGCTGCTCGCCGTGTTCGCCATCGGTCGCCTCGTCCTGCGGCCGCTGCTGATGGAGATCGCCCGCAGCCGCCTGAGGGAGCTCTTCACGCTGACCGTGCTGCTCGTGGTGATCGCTTCGGGATGGATCACCGAGGTCGCGGGTCTGTCGATGGCGCTGGGCGGGTTCCTCGCGGGCATGATGCTGGCCGAAACCGAGTACCGCCACCAGGTCGAGGCCGTGATCCGGCCGTTCCGCGAGCTGCTGCTGGGCCTGTTCTTCGTGTCGGTCGGCATGCTGCTCGACCTGCACCTGCTGGTCGATCATTTCCTGCTGGTATCCGGCCTCCTCGTTGCCATGACGATGAGCAAGGTCGGCATCGCCGCACTGATCATGCGAGGGTTCGTTTCCACCCATTTCAAGGCGCTGCGCTCGGGCATGGTGCTGGGCGGGGGCGGCGAATTCGGCGTTGCGCTGCTGACGGTGCTGCTGCCGGCCGGCGTGCTCGCGCCCTCGATCGGGCAGCCGCTGCTCGTCGCGCTGGTACTCAGCATGCTCGTGGCGCCGTTCGGCATCCGCTACAACCGTCCCATCGCGCGATTCCTGTTGCGCGAGAAGGGACCTCCGCAGCCGGTCATCAGTACCGACGACGTCGCGACCCATGGCGTGGCGCGCCGCGAGCATGTCCTGCTCTGCGGATTCGGCCGTGTCGGCCAGCAGATCGCGCGCGTGCTGGAATCACAGGGTTTCGAGTACATCGCACTCGATCTCGACATGGCGCGCGTCCGGCCTGCGCGACTGGCGGGCGATCCCGTGGTCTATGGCGACGCCTCAGATGACGACGTGCTGCGGGGCTGCGGCCTGGATACGGCCAGCGCGGTCATCGTGACGTTCTCCGACCCTGCCGTCTCGATCGGCATCGTGCGGGCCGTCCGCACCCTGCGCGGCGACGTGCCGGTGCTCGTACGGACCCAGGACGACAAGGGTCTGCCGGAACTGACGCGAGCCGGTGCCACGGAGGTCGTGCCGGAGACTTTCGAGGCGAGCCTGATGCTGGTGTCGCAGGTGCTGATGTTGCTGCATGTGCCCGTGTCGCGCGTGGTGCGGACCGTTGGCGATATCCGCAACCGTCGGTATGCGACGCTGCGCAATGTCGTGGCGCGGGACGGCGAGACGGGTGCGATCGACGAGGCTGCGGAGACGCTGGCGACCGTCGTGTTGCCCCCGACGGCCTGGGCAGTGGGTAGGCTGATCGACGAGGTCCGCTCCCGTGGCGCCGAGGTGGCGTTCACGGCGCTGCGCCGCCAGGGCATCACCGGTCGCGAGCCGGCCGGGACGACCTGCCTGCGCGAAGGGGACATGCTCGTCATCTATGGGCTGCCCGATGCACTGGAACATGCGGAGGCCGTGCTCCTGACGGGATGAGCGGGCTGCAGGGGGGGCGACAATCCGTATTTGCCGCGGACGGTGCGCACTTTTCCGGTGCAGCCAGCTGGAACATTCGGGACACAATTGCCGTCAGAGCAGCCATATTCCCCGGAAGCCCGACATGGTCCCGAGTCCCGTCCGCCGTTTGGTTCCCGCGATCCTCGCCCTGCTGTCCGGTGCGGTCGGTGCGGCGGGGCCGGATATCTCCCCGGTCCTGGCGGCTTCCCGCTATGACACGGACTATCCGTCCGTTCCTTATTCCAGCATCGCGCGCCATAACGCCTTTGCCCGGCTGCAGGAGCGGATGGATCGGGGCGAGGTGAAGCTGGAGTACAGGCCGGACCGCGGCTACCTCGATTCCCTCTTGAAGGCGCTGAAGATCGATCCCTCTTCCCAGGTCATGGTCTATTCGAAGACCAGCCTGCAGATCGACGGCATCACCGCGGCGACGCCACGGGCCGTGTATTTCAACGACGAAGCCTATGTCGGTTTCGTACAGAACATGCCCTTGCTCGAGCTGGCCGCGGCCGACGACGAACTGGGCCTGGTGTACTACACGATCGACAACCGCCCGGCGCCGAAGAAGCAGTTCGAGCGCGAAGGCGGCCGTTGCCTCACCTGCCACGACACGTATTCGATGATGGGCGGCGGCGTCCCGCGCGTCGTCGTCCTGTCCGCGCTGATCGACGGCCCGGCCAATCCGCCGGGCCGGGATACATCCGATGACGTGAACGACCAGTTCCCGATCGAGAAGCGCTGGGGTGGCTGGTATGTCACCGGTTCCACCGGCTCGCAGCGCCACCTGGGCAGCCTGCCCACCGACAACGATCCCCATCTGGTGGGCAAATCGGACGGGCAGCGTTTCAACATCCGGGATGTCGACGGGCTGATCAACGCGAAGCCCTATATCACCAACAAGAGCGATGTCGTCTCGCTGATGGTCCTCGAGCACCAGTCGAACATCCAGAACCTCTTCACCCGTGCGAGCTTCAAGGTCCGCACCGTGATGTCGCGCAACGGCGCGACGACCTCTCCGAGCGGCGCCGCGCCGAGGACCTGGGAGGAGATGACGGATCGGGGCCAGGTGATGATGAAGGCGATGATCGAGCCGCTGGTGCGCGCGATGCTGATGGTGGACGCCGTTCCGCTGTCCAGCCCGATGCAGGGTACGGCGGGGTACGAGCAGTGGTTCCAGGCGCAGGGTCCGCGCGATGCGCAGGGCCGGTCGCTGCGCGACCTCGACCTCCGGTCACGCGTCTTCCGCTATCCCCTGAGCTTCATGGTGCACGCACCCGGTTTCGACGCGCTGCCGACCTACGTGAAGGAATACGTCTATCGCCGGTTCAAGGAGATCCTGCAGGGACAGGACAGTACGCCGGTCTACGCGGCCATTCCGCTCGAGGACCGCAGGGCCGCCTTCGACATCCTGCGCGCCACCAAGCCGGAATTCGCGAAATACCTGGAAACAGGCGTGCTCGTCGCACGCCGTTAGCCCGGCATCGATCAGTCGGCCGAGGGGGCCTGCTTGCCAGCCCGGCCGATCACGACGACGCCGATCACGATCAGGACGGTGCCGGCGAGCTGGGCGGGGCCCGGCCTCTCGCCAAGCAGGGCGGCGCCGAGCAGGAGCGCGGCCGGAGGTCCCACCGTGCTGACAAGTGCGCCGCGTACGGCGCCGATGCGCTGGATGCCGGCCGCCTGCATGAGGGTGGGCAGCAGCATGCACAGGACGGCCAGTGCGAGGAGCAACAGCCAGCCGTGCGGTGACACGCGCAGGGCTGCGTCCAGCGGGTGGTAGGGAAGGCACAGCAGCAGCGTTGCGACGGTGGCGGCGGTCATGGCGATGATGGTGAATCCCATGCTGCCCAGCTGCGCCATGGTGCGTTCGCCGATCAGGAAGTACGTCGCCGTCGTGGTCGCGCAGAAAAGCACCATGGCCGATCCGCCAAGGTTCCGCTTCCAGGCAATGGCATCGAATCCGCCCACGACCAGCAGGATGCCCGCGTAGGTGGCGATGACGGCGGCGACGACCGACCGTGACGGCAGCCGTTTCGTGGTGATCGTCGTGTAGAGGACGACCAGTGCGGGGTAACTGAACAGCAGGGATCGCTCGATGCTGACATCAATCAGTTCCAGTGCGTGAAAGTCGATCAGTGCCCCGATCGCATAACACCACACGCCGGCGAAGGCAGCTCCCCACGCCGCGCGCTTCGGCAGGTTGCCGAGGCGGATGCCGTGGTGGAGGGCCAGTACCAGGAACATCGGCAGGGCGATCAGGGAACGCAGCAGCGTCAGCGAGCGGAAGTCCACGCCCTCGGCATACAGCGCCTTGGCGAATAGCCCCTTGGAAGCGAACAGGATGGCGCCACCGGCTGCAAGCAGCAGCCCGACGGTAGCCCGGCGGGCCGGATTCGGAGTCGACATGAGGCAAGGATGCCACCGACGCATCCGGCACAGGTAGAATCCGGTTACCGTGCATCGCGACCAGATAAAGTTTCCCGAAAAGCACCTTGCCCTGCGCGAGGACGTGCACCAGTTGGGTGGCCTGGTCGGAGACATCCTGCGCGAGCAGGGCGGCGATACGCTCTTCGACCTGGTGGAGGGCGACCGCGTTGCCGCCATCCGACGACGCGGCGAGCAGGCCGGCGACGATGAACTGCTCCAGCGGGTGGCGGGGCGTCCTCCCGATGTCGCCCGGGACCTGGTGCGGGCGTTTTCCAGCTGGTTCCAGGCCGTCAACCTCGCCGAACGGGTCCATCGCATCCGGCGGCGGCGGGAATACTTCCTGACCGACAGCGGTCGCCCGCAGCCCGGCGGTGTCGAGGACGCGCTGTCCGCGCTGAAGCAGATGGGACTGACGCTCGATGACGTGCTGGACCTGCTGGCCACGCTGCGCATCGAGCCCGTGCTGGTCGCCCATCCGACGGAATCCGCCCGCCGCACCCAGCTGCGCCGCTACCAGCGCATGGCCGGCGTCCTGCTGGACCGTCTCAATCCGAACCTCGACCCGCATGAGCAACGCCATCTCTGGTCGCGCATGCGCATGGAACTCACCGCGGGCTGGCAGACGGAAGAACATCCGCGGCAGCGTCTGACGGTTGCCGACGAAAGGGAGCACGCGATCTACCACTTCGCCGAGGTGCTCTATCGCATCGTCCCGGCGTTCTACGAGGAAGTGGCGACGGCGCTCGAGAAGCTCTATGGCGCCTGCATAGCGAACCTCGTGCCGCCGACGATCCTGCGCTTCGGCACCTGGGTGGGCGGCGACATGGAAGGCACGCAGGACGTCCATGCCAAGACGATCCGCGAGACCCTGCAGCGCCAGCAGCAGGTGATCGTCAACGCGTACTACGACGAATGCCAGGAACTGGCACAGCTGCTGTCGCAGAGCGCGAGCCGCGTGGACATCACGCCCGCGCTCGCGCGGCGCATCGACGAATACAACGTGATGCTGCCCGGTGCGCAGTCCATCGCGCCGGCACGGCATGACCGCATGCCCTACCGGGTTTTCTTCGGGCAGGTGTCCGAGCGGCTGCGCCACACCTATGAAGGCCGGCCCAGCCGTTACGAGGATCCGGCCCAGTTCCTGGCAGACCTCGACCTGGCGTCGAACAGCCTGCTCGCGAACCGCGGCGTGCATGCCGGGTACCAGCTGGTCCGCCGGCTTGCGATGCGGGTCCGTTCCTTCGGATTCCACCTGGCGACGCTCGACCTGCGCCAGCAGGCGGATGTCCACCACCAGGCGCTTGCGCAGGGGCTCGACGATCCGCAGTGGATGTCCCGTTCCGCCGATGAGCGCTACCGGCTGCTCGAACAGGTGCTGGAACGCGATGCCGGGCCGCGGGGCGTCTTTGACGCGCTGGGCAAGCGTACGCTTGCCGTGTTCGATGCCGCCCTGCAGGGCCGCAACCGCTATGGCGAGGAGGCCGTCGGGTATTACGTCGTCAGCGGTGCCACGGGACCCGACGACGTGCTCGCGCCGCTTGTGCTGGCGCGCTGGACCGGTGCCTACGACCGGGGCACCGGCCAGGTCGCGCTGGATGTCGCGCCGATGTTCGAATCGGTCGAGGCCTTGGCCGCCAGCGGTGGCGTGATGCGCGAAGTGCTCGCCTCGCCGGTATACCGCAGGCATCTTGAGGCCCGCGGCCAGCGCCAGTGCGTGGTGATCGGGTACACCCATGGCAGTCGCGAAAGCGGCCTGATTTCGGCCCGCCTGGCGGCCCACGACGCCCAGCGCGCGCTGACGGCGGAGCTGTCCGCTGCCGGCGCGAAACACGTGATATTCCATGGCCGTGGCGGGAGCGTGGCCCGTGGCGGCACGCGCATCGACAACCTGATCACCGCGGCGCCGCCCGAAAGCGTCAATGGCACGCTGCGCCTGACGGAGCAGGGCGAGACGATCAGCCAGAGCTATGGCCTGAAGCCCAACGCGATGCGCACGCTCGAGCGCGCATTCAGTGCGCTGTCGCGGGCCACGGCAGCAGTCGCCCGTGGCGCCGTGAAGCGCGAGAGCGCGCAGCAACACGAGATCGCGGCGCTCATCGCCGCGAAGAGCCTCGCGGCCTGGCGGGCGCTCGTGATTGATGACCGGGAGTTCTACGACTACTTCCGTGCCGCCACGCCCATCGACGTGATCGAACGCATGCAGATCGGCTCGCGCACCGTGTTCGAGGGCGGACGGGCCGGGCGCAGCGCCGTCCAGTCGATCCGCTCGACGCCCTGGGTCTTCGCCTGGTCGCAGTCGCGGCACATGATCCCGGGCTGGTTCGGTGCGTCCAGCGGCCTGGTGGCGGCCCTGGATGCGCATGGCCTGGGCGCGCTGCAGGACACCTATCGCGGCTGGCGGTTCTTCGGCCAGGTCATCGATGACCTGGAAACCATGCTGGCGCGCGCGGACCTGGAGATCGCCCGCCACTACGACGGCCTGGCGAATCCTGCCTTGCAGCGTTTCCCGGCCCTGCTGCGCGCGGACCATGCGCGTTGCGTGGAGCTCGTCCTCGCGGTCAAGGGGGCCACGGAACTTCTCGACTCGGACCGTACGCTGCAGCGGGCCATCCAGCTCCGCAATCCCTACGTGGACCCCATGAACCTCATGCAGGTGGACCTGCTGCGGCGCTGGCGTGCCAGCGCCAGGGTGGACGAGGACCTCTTCCAGGCCCTGCTCTCGAGCGTTTCCGGCATCTCTCAGGGGCTGCAGACGACGGGTTGAGCATGAGCTCTTGCCGAGGCTGCGGCTGGCCTCGGCGCCTTCCCGGCGGCACAATGCCGGGTCTATCCGGAGTCCGCTTACCGTGTATCGCTACGACACCCTCGACCAGACGCTGGTCGCCGAACGCGTCGCGCAGTTCCGCGACCAGACCCGCCGCTTCCTGTCCGGGGAGCTCGGCGAGGAAGAGTTCAAGCAGCTGCGCCTGCGCAATGGCCTGTACATCCAGCGCCATGCGCCGATGCTGCGCGTCGCCATCCCCTACGGCCTGCTGTCCACGCGGCAGCTGCGCATGCTGGGGCATCTCGCCCGCAAGTACGACAAGGACTACGGGCATTTCACGACGCGCCAGAACATCCAGTACAACTGGCCGAAGCTCGAGGACGTGCCGGACATGCTGGCGGACCTCGCCTCGGTCGAGATGCACGCCATCCAGACCAGCGGCAACTGCATCCGCAACACGACGGCCGACCACTTCGCCGGCATCTCGCCGGACGAGGTCGACGATCCGCGGCCGTACTGCGAGATCATCCGCCAGTGGTCGACGCTGCATCCGGAGTTCAACTACCTGCCGCGCAAGTTCAAGATCGCCGTCACCGGATCGCCGGCGGACCGCGCGGCGTCCGAAGTGCACGACATCGGCCTGCACCTGAAGCGGGGCCCGGACGGGCAGATCGGCTTCGAAGTGCTCGTTGGCGGCGGTCTGGGCCGCACGCCGATCATCGGCAAGGTGATCCGCGAGTACCTGCCGCGCGAACACCTGCTGTCCTATCTCGAAGCGATCCTGCGCATCTACAACCAGGAGGGCCGGCGCGACAACCTGTACAAGGCGCGCATCAAGATCCTGGTGAAGGCGAAGGGCGAGGACGATTTCCGCGCCGCCGTCGAGGCCGAGTGGGAACGGATCCGCGACGGCGCGCTTAAGCTGGACGACGCGGAGATCGAACGCGTGCGTGCGTTTTTCGCGCCGCTGCCGTATGAGTCGCTGCCGGACATCGATGTGACCGAGGGACGCGAACCGGCCTTCGTGGCCTGGTACCGGCACAACACTCGGCAGCACAAGGTGCCGGGTTACCGGATCGTGACCGTGTCGCTGAAGAAGCATGGCGAGGCGCCCGGCGACATCACCGCGGAGCAGATGTTCCGGCTGTCCGACCTCGCCGACAGGCTGAGTTCCGGCCAGGTCCGTTCGACGCACGACCAGAACCTGGTGCTCGGCGAAGTGCGCCAGCAGGACCTGTACGAGTGCTGGCAGGCCCTGCAGGCGCTGGACCTCGCGACGCCGAACATCGGTACGCTGACCGACATGATCTGCTGCCCGGGGCTCGACTTCTGCAGCCTCGCGAACGCCGGTTCGATCGGCATCGCCAAGCAGATCCACGAGCGGTTCAGCGACCTCGACTACCTGTACGACCTCGGCCACATCGAGATCAAGATGTCCGGCTGCATGAATGCCTGTGGACACCACCACGTGGGGCACATCGGCATCCTCGGCGTGGATAAGCACGGGGAGGAGTGGTACCAGATCACGATCGGTGGTTCGGCCAGCGGCATCAGTTCGCTGGGCACCGTCATCGGTCCGTCGGTCGGCAAGGAAGCCGTGGCAGAAACGATCGCCAAGCTGCTTGATGTCTACGTCGCACAGCGGCAGGAGGAAGAAACCTTCCTCGATACCGTGCGCCGTGTGGGCGTGCAGCCTTTCCGTGAGCGGGTGTATGGCTGAGATCATCAAGAACGGCGCGCTGGCGGACAGCGCATGGACGAACGGCACGGCGGCTGAACTGGGCGCGGGTGCGCCGGTCGTGCTCCATCTGGCCGAATACCTGGCGTTCCGCGCGGGCAGCCCTGCGTCGGACATCCTCGCGCATGCGGCGGTACAGCTCGAGCCGGCGGATGACGTGCAGCAGCTTGCGCCTTTCGCCGCGACCGTCCCGCTCGTGGTGGTGCACTTCCCCGAGTTCAAGGAAGGGCGTGGCTACACCCAGGCCCGCCTGTTGCGCGACCGTTTCGGTTTCAAGGGCGAGTTGCGCGCCCGTGGCCAGATCCGCGCGGACCTCGTCTATCACCTGGCCCGCTGCGGTTTCGACGCCTTCGAACTCGCGGAAGGCGAGAAGGTGGCGGTGGCTATCGCCGAGCTGAAGCGCTTCAGCGTCGCCTACCAGCCCTGCGCGGACGGCAGCACCGCCCCACGTCGCCGCTACGGCGGCTGATGTCCGAAGGGCCGGGGCGCGTGCCCCGGCCGTCGCCGCGATCCTCAGGTCGCGGCGAGCATCGCGCGTGCGAGCGCGTCCACCTGCGCCGGCCCATGCGCCGCCGACAGGAATCCCACTTCGAAGGCACTGGGAGCGAGGTATATCCCGCCGTCCAGCAGCGTATGGAACACGGGGCCGAAGGGCCGCGCGTTCCGCGCCTGCATGTCCTTGAGGCTGCGGATCGGCGCAGCAGGCTTGTCGAGGAAGAACCAGAACAGCGAGCCGATGCGCTGCAGCTGGAACTTGTCGGTGCCCGCCACGGCCGCGTCGAGCTGCGCACCGAGCGTCTCGAGTTTCGTGTAGAGGCTGCCGTCCGCGAGCTGGCGCAGCGTTGCAAGGCCGGCGCACATCGCCACGGGGTTCGCCGACAGCGTGCCGGCCTGGTAGACCGGGCCCACCGGCGCGACCAGCTCCATGTACTCGCGTTTGCCGCCGTAGGCGCCAACGGGAAAGCCGCCGCCGATTACCTTGCCGTAGGTCACGAGGTCCGGTTCGAAGCCGTACAGGCCCGCTGCGCCCTGGAAGCCGACGCGGAAGCCGCTGATGACCTCGTCGAAAATCAGCAGTGAGCCGTGCTTGCGGCACAGGTCCGCGAGGCGCTGCAGGTATTCACGGCGCTGCGGCAGCAGGCCGTAGTTGGCCGGCACCGGTTCGATGATCGCCGCGGCGATGTCCTTGCCATGGCGCTCGAACACGGCTTCCAGCGCGTCGTCGTCGTCCAGCGGCGCGACGACCGTGCCCGACAGCGTCGCGTGGTCGAGGCCCGCGCTGTCCGGAGCCGTGGCTTCGGCGAGGCCGGAACCCGACTTGATCAGCATCGCGTCCGTGTGGCCGTGGTAGCAGCCGTCGAACTTCAGGATCTTGTCGCGGCCCGTGGCGCCACGCGCCACGCGCAGCGCCGACATCACGGCTTCGGTGCCGGAGTTCACGAAGCGCACGCTCTGTACCCAGGGAATGCGCGTCGTGATGAATTCGGCGAGTTCGAGCGAGTAGGGTTCGCAGGTGCCGAGGCTCCAGCCACGGCCTATCGCCCCGACCGCCGCGTCGCGCACCAGTGGGTTGCCGTGGCCGAGGATCAGCGGGCCGAAGGCCATGCAGTAGTCGACGATGTCGCGGCCGTCGATGTCGGTGATGAAGGCGCCGTGGCCGCCGGTCATGAAACGCGGCGGGCCGCCCACGCCCTTGAAGGCGCGGACGGGCGAGTGCACGCCACCGGGGGAGACCCGCTTGGCGCGCTCGAAAAGGTCTGCGGACGTGCTCATGCGGACAACCATTCGCGGGCGTGCCGCGCACCGTAGCTGATGATCATCGAGGCACCGGCGCGGACGAGGGCCGTCCAGGCTTCCTTGTGCGCGCCGATGCGGTTCGTCAGGCCCTGCTGCGCGAGCAGTTCGATCGCGGCGAATTCGCCGCTGACCTCGTACACGGCCCAGGGCTGCGGGAACTGCCTCGACAGGTCCGCGAGGATGTCCAGGTAGGGCATGCCGGGCTTCACCATCAGGATGTCCGCGCCCTCGGCCACGTCGCGCTCGACGGAGAGCAGCGCGTCGCCCGGGCGCGCCGGATCGATCTGGTAGGTCGAACGGTCGGCGAGCTTGCTGGCCTGCTTCGGCGCCGAGTCCGCGGCGACGCGGAAGGGGCCGTAGAAATTCGAGTGGAACTTCGCCGCGTAGCTCATGAGCAGCGTGCGGTCGCGGTCGGCGTCTTCCAGCGCCTGGCGGATCGCGCCGATGCGGCCGTCCATCATGTCCGAGGGCGCGACGCAGTCCGCGCCGGCCTGGGCATAGGCGGCGGCGGCAGCCGCCAGTTCCCGGACGCTGGCGCGGTTGTCGAGGTGGTCGCCCTCGGGGTTCAGCACGCCGCAGTGTCCGTGCGGCGTGGACGAACACAGGCAGACATCGACGGCCAGCCAGATATC
>JBEEKA010000214.1:0-2554 GCA_041168985.1 Pseudomonadota bacterium
CAAGAGTCTACGTTGCATCAACCAAGATTGTCATCTAGGCGGTCACCATCTCCCACGGAATGCTCCCGCCGGCCGGGCGGGTGTGCCCCAAACCGCTGTGCTGGAACCACCAGACGAGGCCGTAGGAAATCGCCTTGATCGCGTCGTCGTCCTGCGGGATCGGGTCTTCCGCGGTGATCGTGCCTTCCCGGTTCTGCTTGTTCCGGTGGAGGTTGTACTCCCCGGCGTAGTCCTGGCCGTCGACGTGCCCGCCGAAGAGCGGCGCCCGGGCGTCCGGCGAAAACATGATCCGCGGCCCCTTCGGGTCGGTCACCTGCCGCAACTTCCCGTCGTGGTTGAACATGCGCTGCGCCTCATCCTCGGGCCACGAGTTCAACAGGCAGCGCCGGTGGATGTCGTAGCCGGCGTGCAGCGGCACGGGCTGGGTGTAAATCTCGATGTTCTGCCCGACGTGCTTTCGCCAGCCGGTTGCCCACTGCTCGACGATGGGCGGCCCTTCCGCCCGGTGCTGCCGCGCCGCGAAGTCCATCACCACCGTCTCGACGCGGCCCGCCCACGGCTTCGCCGCACACTCGGCGATGATCGCGTCCGCCGTCCGGCCCCAGCGGTACACGATGTCGATGAACCAGATCACGTTCTCCCACATCTGCGCCGCCAGGGTCGCGTAGGCGTGCGTCGTGCCGGGGTCAGAGAACAAAATCACGGGCCGCTCGGGGTCGTAGCTCGTCCCGAGTTGCGGATAGCGGTGCCGGACGTGGAACCGCTCGTCCGCCTGCGGCATCACGAGGTCGCTCCGCTTCGTTGGCTCCCCGGCGTACTTCTCGAGGAACCGCGCCGGCGCCATTGACCGCTCCCGCGCCAGGATCTCCGGGTCCTCACGCCCGCCGGGGTAGACAACGAGGTTTTCCCAGCTCGGCAGCGAGTAGAAAACCCCCATCGCACCCGGCCGCGACCACGATTCGGCCATCTGGACGTACCACGGCCCCTTCGTGTTCTCGAACGTGCCCTCCAGCATCACCCAACCACGGGTCTCCGACACGCGCCCGACGGCATTCTCGAACGCCGCCGCCACCGACTGGGCCGCTTCCGCGAAAACGATGCCCCGGTACGGCCGCGAAGCGATTTTCGTCACGTCCGAAGCCGTCAACGTCACCACTTCGGCGGTCCACGGGGGCGGAAAACTGATCTTCCAACTCGCGTTTTCCGGCGTCTTGAAGTCGTGCGGGATGTCCGCCTCGTTCAACAGCCGGTCAAGGTGCCGCATCTCCTCTTGCGCCATGGAATACGTGTCCGCCAACACCCCCCAGAGGTCGTCTGTCACCCCCCGTCGCAACCGCCAGGCCCAGTCGATGTAAATCCGCAGCCCGCCCACAAACGACTTCCCGCTCCGCCACCCGCCCGCACACTGGATGAACCGCTCCCGCGCCTCCACGACCTCTTTCTGGTGCCCCTGGAGCCGTATCCCGTGCTCCCACAACTTCTCGCCGACGAATACCTCACCCGTGAGCATGTTCACCCGGTCGGGCCCCTTCGGCGCCGGGTGCTGGTCGAGCACATGCTTGATAAACGCCGCCGTCGCCCAGTCCGCGAGCCGCTCAGCCACCCCCGTGAGCCTTTTTCCACTCGCTCAACGTCGCGTCTTGCTGCTCTACCGCCGCATACCGCGCCCTCACGCTCGCCCGCGCCGCCGCCGCGCTCTCACTCCACCCCACCACCTTGCCCGTGTCACTCCGGACGATGGCCCACCGCTCCCCTCGCTTGTCAACGTGCCACGGGATGGCTTTACCCTCGGGTCGATGTCGCCCTCAGGGTATCACGCTCAACCAAGTGCGAAACCCCCGCGCGCGTGCAATTCTGCCCGAAATCCGTGGGCGGGATTCAAGTGCCATATGGGACCCCTGTAGGCGTGAGCGCGCGCGATGGCACCGGTCGTGCCCCCCGCCCCCCGTTCGCCCCCTGCCCGGCGAGCGCGCCCCTGGCGCCCGCGAATGCGCGCCTATGTGTGAACGGGCGCCGACACATGCATGTTCGCACTATAGGTCGTATGTCTCGTTGCGAGTCTACGGGGTCTCGGGCTCGACGTATCCGCCGACCAGCCGGGTGAGCGATTCGCCCGCCTTGTGCGTCACTTCCATGGCGATCTGGCTCTTCTCGCGGTAGGCCGCGTCTTCGCGCTTGACCCACAGTTCGAGCAGGCGCCCGCTCGCTTTGTCGTCGCTGCCGGCCATCGCCCGCCGCTGGAGCTCGCGTTCTGCCGTGCGGCGGAAGCCCCAGTCTCGCGCCTGCTGGACCGCCTGGCCGAAGCTGGGTTCACTCCTGCCCCATCGGAGCACCGAATCGTTCGAGATGCCGGCAGAAGCGGCAGCCATGCCGACCGAATAGCCACGAAGGAGCGAGACCAGGACGTGACGCGCGCGACTGTTGAACGGGCTCAATAGACCGCGGATCGCCTCTGCCGGGATGAGCACCTGGAACTCTCCCGCGTCGATGGCGAGGTTCCGCTGCAGTTCTGCGATGTCAGCCTTGAGGAGCATGGGGGTTTGGCTGTCGTCCA
>JBEEKA010000215.1:0-16451 GCA_041168985.1 Pseudomonadota bacterium
CCCAGGCCCGTCGCCTCGTAGCCGTAGGCGATCATCTCTCCCGTCAGGGGATCGATCTTCGGATGGGCCGAGAAGGTTTCGCTCCGGTACTTGCCATGGAAGTCCCAGGTGCCCTGCGTGGCGAGCGTGTCCGGATCCGCGAGATAGGGCAGCCCATCCTCCTTCAGGGAGAAGAGCCTGCCGCCATGTGCCAGCGGTGCCGTGTTGGACACGGTGCGGCGATTGGGCTGCCGGATCGTGCGGTCCCGGATGGACGGATCGTCGGTATAGGGGTTGCGGTAGTAGCCGTAGAGCTGGCGACCCGCCGCCTGCTCGGCCAAGAAACGCTCCGTGCGAACGAACTGCCCCCGATAATCCACCCGGCCATTCCGGATTCGGAAGCTGCTGATGTAGCCATCCGCGTTCAGGATCGCATCGTCCTTGAAGGCGGGCGGGTAATACCACTCGGCGCCGGTGCGATAGAAAGCGCCGTTCAACCCTGCCGGGACCTTGCCCAGGACTTCGCAGTCCGTGACGCTGCCTTCGAATCGCAGGGGCGCGCTGAAGCCGCGTCCGACAGCCTGCTGCCAGTGTTCCACCATGGTCCAACCCCCGGTTCCGGTCGATTTTCCAGAATGTAGCCCAAAGCCGCGCAGCGGGGCCCCGGATGAGTTACTATTGACAGCGATCCTTGAGTCAGCGTGTCTTTTTTCAGCGCGTCCGTCCCATCGATCCGGTGACAGGTTTACGCGTTCGTTGCCTCCTGAGATGTGTTCTCCGAAGACTTCGCCTGCTGTTCCTGCCCAGTTAACAGGCAATTAGAGTCAATTTCGAGAGAACCAACATGGCCAAGATCTACGTGGGCAACCTGCCCTTTTCGGCGACGGAAGACGATATTCGCGCCCTCTTTTCGCAGCACGGCACCGTCGAGTCCGTTGCCCTCCCGAACGACCGTGAAACCGGTCGTCCGCGCGGCTTCGGCTTCGTCGAGATGAACCGCGCCGATGCCGACCGCGCCATCCAGGCGGTGAACGGCCAGTCGCTGGGCGGTCGCGCCCTGCGCGTCAACGAAGCCCAGGACAAGCCCCGCAGCGGCGGTGGCGGCGGCGGCTTCCGTGGCGGCAATGGCGGTGGCTACGGCGGCGGTGGCGGCGGTGGCGGCTACGGCGGCGGCGGCGGCGGCCGCTGGTAAGCCAGCGCCGCGGGCCCTGAAGCGGGTCCCGCGACACGAAAAAGGCCCGGAACTTTCCGGGCCTTTTTTTATGCCTGCGATCCGCTGACGCGTATGCCGGGCCGCAGTTCGACAGGGCGTGATGCGAGCCAGCGAAGTTCGCGGCCGTGACGCCACACCGGCCACCAGTCGTACAGGAAGATTTCCAGCGGCCGCCAGAGGGCGACCCAACCGATGATGAGCAGCCCCTCGCCCAGGATCTGCTCCAGGTCTCCATCCGGGAGCGGCATCAGGAGCCGCCGCGCCGACAGACAGCCCAGCAGGAACAGGAGACCGATCCCCAGGCTCACCGCGCCGGCGCGCAGCAGTTTCCGCAGCTGCCGGTCGCACTCTTCGGCCCGGTAGTCGAAATAGTGCCGCACGGCCTCCGGAATGCTCCGTGTCTCGTCCCGTGCCATCACCTCGGCGGGCAGGTGGATGACGAGCCGCGCATCGGATGCAAGGTGCAGTTCGCGCGCGGCTTCCAGCAGATAGGCCTCGGCCTGCGCATCGAGGTCCCGTTCACGGAACGGCGAAGGGTCCAGGGTGTGGAACAGCTGCCGCGGATCGCGCAGCTCGACCTCGATCAGCGTCGAGGCCCCTTCCCGACGGTAGGCGCTGTGACCCGCGGCGGACATGGCCTCACCCCGCAGTCGGCGCCAGCCGTCCGAAGCGGCCCGCCTCGAGATCCGCGAACGCTTCCTCGATCTCGCGGCGCGTGTTCATCACGAAGGGACCATAGCCGGCGATGGTCTCCCCGATCGGCTCGCCGCCCAGGACGACCAGCAGGCTGTCGGCCCTCGCCTTGATGCGGAGGTTGCTGCCCTCGATGGCGAAGAGGGCGAGGTCTGCATCGGTCATCACTTCGCCTCCCTCCAGCGTGACCCCGCCGCGCAACAGCGCGACGACGGCGGTCCAGCCTTCGCGGACGGGCAGTTCGACTTCGGCATCGGCCTTGAGACGCAAATCCCAGAGGTACAAGGGCGTGTAGCTGCGCCCCGGCCCCCGCACCCCCGCGAACTCGCCCGCGATGAGCCGGATCGTTCCCGCGCCTGCCGGAAGCTCCATCTCCGGAATGTCGCGCGCAAGGATCGTCTGGTAATGCGGCGGCACTGCCTTGTCCTTCGCCGGCAGGTTCACCCAGAGCTGCACGCATTCGAATCGACCGCCGCTGCGTGTGAAGGACTCCGAATGGAACTCCTCGTGCATCATGCCGGCCGAGGCCGTCATCCACTGTACGTCGCCCGGACCGATGGTGCCCCCACCACCCGCCGAATCCCGATGCGAGACTTCTCCGCTGTAGACGAGCGTGACGGTTTCGAAACCACGATGCGGATGTTCGCCCACGCCGCGCGGCCGGTCCGCGGGTTCAAAGTCCATGGGGCCCGCGTAATCGAACAGCAGGTACGGACTCAGCAAGTGGCCAAGCCGGCCATAGGAAAACAGCGTGCGAACCGGGAAACCGTCGCCGACCCAGTGGCCCGGCGGCGCGTGGTAGAGACCTACGAGGGATTTCATGGTTTGCTCCTCAACCGCGACCGACGAAGGGCATCGTCGTGGCCATGACCGTCATGCGCAACACGTTGACGTCGAGCGGCAGGTTGGCCATGTACAGCACGGCGTCGGCCACGTGTTTCACGTCGAAGGTCGGCTCGGGCTTCAGCGAATAATCGGCCTGCAGCGTGCCCTGGGCCATCGGGATCGCGATATCGGTCTTCACGTTGCCGATGTCGACCTGGCCGCAGGCGATGTTGTGCCGCCGGCCTTCCAGCGCCGTGGTCTTGGTGAGGCCCAGGATGCCGTGCTTCGTCGCCGTGTAGGCGACCATGTTCGGGCGCGGCGTTTCCGCGGCGATCGAGCCGTTGTTGATGATGCGACCACCCTGGGGCGACTGCGCCTTCATGATGCGGATCGCCTCCTGCGTGCACAGGAAGGGACCGGTGAGATTCGTGTCGACGAGTCGCTGCCAGGTTTCGAGCGGCAGGTCCTCGATCGGCGTGGAGGGGGCAGCGGCGCCTGCGTTGTTGAACAGCAGGTCCAGCCGGCCGAATACCTCCACCGTCCGGCGGAACAGGGCGGCAACGGAGTCCGGCTGCGTCACGTCCGCCTCAATGGCGAGTGCCGAGGGTCCGGCCTCGTGAGCCGCGACATGCAACGCGTCGCGACGACGCCCCGCCAGTACGACGGCATAACCCGCATGGGCCAGCGCGATGGAAACGGCCTTGCCAATCCCTGAACTGGCTCCGGTTACAAGGGCGACTTTCTTCTGCATGGGATCTCCTGGGGGCCGTGAAAGCGTGCCGGTCGCGCGCAAGCCTAACCGAAAGGTAAGATCCGGCGACTGCAAGCCAGCTGTGTCACCTGCTGGGGCAGGACAACAGCCGCGCCCCAAGGAGGCACGACGATGACCAACCGAACTGCCCCACGCCTGCTCGCCCTGCTCGGCCTCGTGCTGGCGGGCGCCTCCCAGGCGGCCGCCCCCGCCGTCCCCGAGGCGCTGCGCGCCTGCGCGAAGGAAACCGACGTCCTGCGTCGCCTCAGCTGCTACGACACGCAGATGAATCGCGCGACCTCGCAGCCTGCCGAGCCAGCGGAGGCCGCGGCTCCGGTCGCGGCAGCCGCACCTGCAGCGGCAGCCGCCCCTGCAGCGGCAGCCGCCCCTGCCACGGAGGCGCACGGCGGCGCGACGGGCTTCCTGCGCAGGCTGGTACCTTCCAAAGGCAAGAATCCGGCGGCAGTGGATACCGACCGCAGTCAGGTGGCCCGCATCTCCGCGGTCCGCACGGCGGCCAGTGGCCTGGCCGTGATCACGCTCGACAATGGCCAGGTCTGGCGACAGTCCGAACCGGAAGCCTACTTTCCGCTCGATGCCGGCGACACGATCCGCATCGAGACAGGCGCGCTGGGATCCTTCCGGCTGACGCGCGTGGAAGAAGGCTGGAAGCGATTCATGCGTGTCGCGCTGGTTTCCATGGGTAACGGCACGCCGGCGCCCGCAACGACGCCTGCGCCAACGGCCGCACCGGCTACCGCGACAGCCGCTGTCGCCACGGTGTCCCCTGCGCAGGCTGCCGTATCCGAGAACAGCCAGACGGCGCGCATCGCCGGACTGCAGACCACAGGTGCCGGCATGGCGATCCTCACCCTCGACAACGGCCAGGTCTGGCGACAGCAGGAGACCATGGCCTATTTCCCGCTGGCCGTCGGCGACACCATCCGCATCGAGTCGGGCGCCCTCGGTTCGTATCGCCTCACGCGGGTCGAAGAGGGCTGGAAGACGTCCATGCGCGTGTCACGCGCGAAGTAAGGGATCCGTACTCGCCCCGGTAGGCAAGCAAGCTGCCGGGGCATACGATCAGCGGGTCACACGGAGAACCCGCCATGCCCGCCATCCGCCACATCCTCGTCGCGATCAAGGACACCAGCGCACGCTCCCTGCCCGCCGTGCAGAAGGCCGCGCAGCTGGCCCGCGCTAACAACGCGCAGCTCGAGCTGTACCACGCGATTTCCGAACCCATCTACGTCGATGCACTGGCCATCGCGGGACAGACGGTGACGCAACTGCGCCGCAAGTGGCGCGAGGCCCATCTGGCGAAACTCGACCGCATCGCGGAGAAGCTGCGCGCCGAAGGCACGAAGGTCAATGCGGAGGTCGAGTGGGATTTCCCGGCTTTCGAGGCCGTAATCCGCCATGCGGTCCGACGCAAGGCCGACCTCATCGTCGCGGAACGCCATGCGAAGAAGCACATCGCCCCCTGGGTACTGCGGTTCAACGACTGGGAACTGCTGCGCCGTTGCCCGGTGCCCGTGCTGCTCGTGAAGTCCGCGCAGCCCTACGACAAGCCGGTGGTGCTGGCTGCTGTGGATCCCGCCCACAGCTTCGCCAAGCCCGCGAAGCTGGATGCCGGCATCGTCGGCATGGCGACGCAGGTCGCGGGGTCGCTGCAGGGCACGGCGCATGCCGCGCATGCCTTCGTCCCTGCGACCATCGACGTCGACAAGCTGGACCTGAACCTGCCGAACCTGTCGGCGTGGATCGAGGCCGAAGCCGCGAAACATGCGAAGGCGGCTTTCGACAAGGAACTGGCCCGCAGCGACATCCCCGCTTCGCAGCGCCACCTCGTCGGCCGGCATGCGGTCGATGCGATCCCGGGGCTCGCGAAGGAACTGAAGGCGCAGGTCGTGGTGATGGGCGCGATCTCGCGCACCGGAATCAAGCGCCTGCTGATCGGGGACACGGCCGAGCGCATCCTCGATGCCCTGCCCTGCGATGTCCTGGTGATGAAACCGGCACATTTCCGCGCTCGCGTCCCGAAGGCCCGCCGCGGCGTGCAGTTCATCGCAACGCCGATGTCCACCTGAGGCGCCGCAGGCCCGCCAGAGTCAGCCACAGCACCGCCGCGACCACCGCGACCGCCAGCAAGTCGCGGCCCGCGGGCAGGGGCAGGTGCAGCAGGCCGCGCAACGGTGCCCAGCCGAACAGCAGGCCCAGGAGCAGGACCACGAGCACGACGGCGACCCGGTAGCTTCCGTTGACGGCGACGCCGCGGGTCCCGGTACGGCGGCTTGAATCGATAAGCAGGAAGTTCGCGCCGACGAGCGCGAGCAGCGCCACGGCGCGCAGCCGTTCGACGTCGGCCCCCTGGGCCCAGCTCCACAACAGGCAGGCACCCACGCCGCAGAGGACAAGCACGCCCTGCAGCAGGCTCCACCACAGCATGCCGCTGCTGAACAGGGGGGCCTGCGGGTCACGCGGCGGACGCTGCATGACAGACGCGTCTTCCGGCTCCGCTTCGAGCACCACCGAACAGGCCGGATCGATGACGAGTTCCAGGAGTGCGACCGTCATCGGGGTCAGCAGCATCGGTGCGCCGACGGCGAGGGGCAGGAGCGCGATGCCGGCGATCGGAACGTGGATGGCCAGGATGTAGCTCATCGCCTTGCGCAGGTTTTCGTAGATCCGGCGACCGAGCCGGACCGCCCCGACGATGACGCCGAAGTCGTCGTCGAGCAGCACCAGTCCCGAGGCCTCCCTTGCCACGTCGCTGCCGCGCGAACCCATTGCGATCCCGATATTGGCGGCCTTCAGCGCGGGCGCATCGTTCACGCCGTCCCCGGTCATGGCGACGACTTCGCCGGAAGCCTTCAGGGTCTCGACGATGCGAAGCTTCTGGCGCGGCGTGATCCGCGCATAGAGCGTGGCGCTGCGTGCCAGCACCGCGAATCCGGCGTCGTCCAGCGACTCGAGCCTGTCGCCGGTCACCACGATGTCCCCGGGAATGCCTGCCTCGCGCGCGATGGATCGCGCGGTTTCAGGATGATCGCCGGTGATCATCACGATGCGGATGCCGGCTTCCCTGCAGACACGCACGGCGGCGGGCACGGTGTCCCGCAAGGGATCCGCGAAGGCGACCAGGCCCCCGAACTCCAGGGTGGCATCCTCCAGCCGGGATGGCGCCCCGGCGCCGATCACCTGGCCCGACGCGACCGCCAGGACGCGGGCACCGCCCGATGCCAGCGCCGCCACGCGCCCCAGCACGTCGTCGCGCTCGCCGTCCGGCAGGCCGCAGAGCGACAGCACCGCCTCCGGCGCGCCCTTTACGGCCACGAGGATGACGCCGTCCGGTCTCCGCCACGCACGGCCGAGAAAGGGACGGCCGGGCTGCATCGGATAGTCCTGCAGTGACTGCAGTCCCTCGCCCCTGTGCGGCAGGTTTTCCGACAGCAGCGCCGCGTCGATCGGGTCATAGGCCGCCCTGTCGCTCGCCGCCTGCGCGGTCTGCAGCAGGCCCAGCAGGCCAGGCTGCGCAAGCAGGACTTCATGGCCTTCGGCAGGCAGCCACCGTGCCGCGCCCTGCTCCAGCGCCTGGACCCGGATGCGGTTCACGGTCAGCGTGCCCGTCTTGTCGGTGCACAGCACGGTGGCGGCGCCCAGCGCCTCGATCGTCGAGGCGCGTCGCGCCAGGACGCGCGACCTGGACAACCGCCAGGCCCCCATCACCATGAACACGGTCAGGACGAGCGGAAACTCTTCGGGCAGCATCGACATGCCGACCGCGATGCCACCCAGAACGCCCTCGAGCCACTCACCATGCAGCAGGCCGGACAACAGCAACACACCGAGACTGACGACCGCGCCGGCGATGCCCAGTCGCCGCACGAGGCTGCCCACCTGGACCTGCAGGCGCGGCACGCCCAGCGGCGTGGCACGCAATGCGACGCCGATGCGCCCGATCTCGCTGCGCGCGCCCGTCGCGGTCACGATGGCGTTGCCGTGCCCGCGAACCACCAGGCTGCCGGAATAGATTCGGGCTCCCGGACCCGCGTCCGGATCCCGGCACTTGGCGACCGGCAGCGACTCACCGGTGAGCAGCGACTCGTCGCATTCCATGCCACTCGATTCGAGCAGCACGCCGTCGGCGGCGATCCGGTCCCCTTCGGCCAGCACGAGCAGGTCCCCGATGACGACCTCCCGTCCCGGAATGCGCCGTGCGATCCCATCCCGGATCACGAGGGCGCGCGGGCTGGAAAGGTCGCGCAACGCATCGAGGACGCGCTGGCTGCGCCCCTGCTGGATCACCGTGATCGACACGGACACCGTGGCGAACGCACCCAGCACCGCCGCGTCGACGGGATCGCCGATGACCAGATAGACCAGCGACGCGGCGAGAAGCAGCGCGAACATCGGTTCCGACAGGACTTCGCGCAACAGCTGCAGCAGCGAACGGGGCGCGTCCTGCGGCAGGTCGTTATGGCCGTCCCTCTGCAGGCGCTCCGCAGCCTCGGCTGCGGAAAGTCCGGGGTTCCCGTGCTGCTCCATCGACATGCGAAGATAGTGCCACATGAACGCGCCGATCTCCGATGACCTCGTGTTCGAAGCGCGGGGACTGTGCAAGTCCTATGGCGATGCCGCGGCACGCGTGGATGCCCTGCGCAACGTGGATCTGTCTGTCGGTGGCGGGGAGTTCATCGTGATGCTTGGCCCTTCCGGCAGCGGCAAGTCGACGCTGCTGAATCTCCTCGGCGGGCTCGACCGTCCCAGTGCGGGCATGCTGCGCTACCGGCGCACGGACCTGACGCAGGCGGATGAGGCGGCACTGACGCTGTATCGGCGCCACCATGTGGGATTCGTCTTCCAGTTCTACAACCTCATCAGCAGCCTGACGGCCCTCGAGAACGTGCAACTTGCGACGGACCTTGTCGCCGCACCGCTCGATGCCGCGGCCGCGCTGGGACTCGTCGGCCTGTCCGATCGTCGCGATCATTTTCCGGCGCAGCTGTCCGGCGGCGAACAGCAGCGCGTCGCCATCGCGAGGGCCATCGCCAAGAAACCCGATTGCCTGCTGTGCGACGAGCCCACCGGCGCACTGGATGTGCAGACCGGGCGGCAGGTGCTCGAGGCATTGGCCCGCGTCAACCAGGACCTCGGCACCACGACGATCGTTATCACGCACAACGCCAGCATTGCCGGCATGGCCGACAGGGTGATCAGGCTGCGCGACGGGCACATCGACGGCATCGTGGCGAATGAGCGGAAGGTATCGGCCCTGGAGCTCGACTGGTGAAGGCGCTGCGCCGCAAGCTGCTGCGCGACGCGTGGCGACTGCGCGGCCAGGTCCTGACCATCGCCGCGGTCATCACCTGCGGCGTGGCCGCGTTCACCGGCGCGCTGTCCGCGCATGATTCGCTGCTGACGCTGCGTGAACGGCACTATGAATCGGGACGGTTCGCGCAGGTCTTCGCTCCGGTGCGACGCGCGCCGCAGCGCCTTGCCGACGCACTCCACGCCATCGACGGCGTGGCCGACGTGGAAACCACCGTCGCCGGCCGGGTGGTTGTCTCGATTCCGGGCGAGACCGAGGCCCTGTCGGGCCGCGTGATCGCACTGCCGCGTCACGGGCCGCCCCGCATGAACCGACTGACCCTTCGCGCCGGCGCGTTTCCGTCGCGGGAGGATGCGTACGGCCTGCTGGTCAGCGAAGCCTTTGCGTCACGCCACCGTCTCGTCCCCGGTTCGTCCCTGCAGCTGCTGATGAACGGCCGGCGCAGCGACTTCACGGTCCGGGGCGTCGCGGTATCGCCGGAGTTCATCTTCGCGGCTGCCGGCAGCGCCATGGCCGACGAAAGCCGCTACGGCATCTTCTGGGCCAGCCGCGAACTGCTGGACGGCGTCTATGACATGGGAGGGGCCTTCAACTACGCGACCCTTCGCGTACCCCTGGAAAACGACATTCCCGCCGTCATCGCGGCCACCGACCGGCTGCTCGCGCGATTCGGCGGGCTCGGTGCCTATGGTCGCGAGGACCAGGCCTCGCACCGCGTCCTGCAGCAGGAGATTGACGAACAGCGGATCTACGGGGCCCTGTTCCCGGCCATCCTGCTGGGTGTCGCGCTGTTCCTGCTGAACGTGATGGTGAGCCGCCATGTGGCGACGGAACGCCTGCAGGTGGCCACGCTGAAGTCACTGGGCTATGGCACGGCGCGCATCGGCGCGCATTATTTCGGACTGGTCCTGGTCATCGTCGTGATCGGGACGCTGGCGGGAACCGGCGGCGGAATCTACCTCGGTCGACTGCTGACCGCGCTCTACACGCGCTACTTCCATTTCGCCGAAGCCGGGTACCTGCTCCGATGGACCTTGCCCGCCATGGCCCTGCTGGCCACCCTGTTGTCGGCCCTGCTCGCCACGGCGGCGGCGATCCGCGTGATCGTCCGGCTGCCGGCCGCCGAAGCACTGCGGCCGCCCGTGCCCACGCTGCGGACCCGGTCGCTGCTGGAGCGACTGTCCGGCCGGCGCGGTCCCTCGCCACGCGTCGCCATGGGGCTGCGGGATTTCACCCGCTGGCCCCTGCGCGCGGCACTGACCGTCCTGGGCATGGCCAGCGCGGTCGCCATCCTCGTCGGCGGCAGCTGGTGGGGCGATGCATTCGATGCGCTGATGCACGTGGAGTTCGGACTGCGCGAACGCGCCGACGTGATCCTGAACCTCACTGAACCGCGGGGACCGGGCGTGCTGCACGACGCGGCGAGACTGCCCGGCGTCCTGCAGGTGGAGGGCAGTCGCGACCTCGGCGTGGAACTGCGGAACGGCAGCCGGCACCTGCGTACGGCGCTCGTGGGCGTCGACGACGATGCGCGACTGCATCGAGCACTCGACGCCAGGCAGCAGCCTCTCATCCTTCCGCCGGACAGCCTTGCAATCACCGCGATCGCCGCACGTCGACTGGACCTCGCGCCCGGCGACCTCGTCTGGGTTCAGGCGCTGGAGGGCAGCCAGCCGACGCGTGCAATCCGCGTCGGCGCCATCGCGGGAAACTTCATCGGACGAGCGGTGTACGCGCCGCGCAGGCTGGCCAATGCCCTGGCGGGCGAGACGCGTGCCTACAGCACCCTGCGCCTCACGGTCGCCGCGGATCAGCGGAAGGCGCTGTTGCAGGCCCTGCCGGGGCTGCCGGGCATCGCGGCGAACAGCGACAAGGCGCGCCTGCTGGCGGATTTCCGCGGCACGACCGCCAGGAACCTGCTCGTGTTCACCGGCATCCTCAGTGCCTTCGCCGCGGCCATCTCGATCGGCATCGTGTTCAACAGCGCGCGCGTAGCCCTCGCGGAGCGGACCTGGGAATTCGCGACGCTGCGCGTACTGGGCCTTACGCGGCTCGAGGTGTCCGCGCTGCTGCTGTGGCAGGTCGGGCTGCAGGTCCTGCTGGCACTGCCTCTGGGCTGCCTGCTGGGACGCGGACTCGCCGCGCTCACGGCCTGGCTGATCGCCGCCGACGAACTGCGGATTCCCCTCGTGATCCTGCCCTCCACCTACGCGTATGCTGCGGCCATGACGATCGCCGCAGCCCTCGGTTCCGCACTGGTCGTTCGTCGCCGCATCGACACGCTGGACCTCATCGCCGTGCTGAAGACCCGGGACTGACTGCCGACATGAAGGCGCGCACCCTCCTCACCCTGGCTCTTTCCGCGGCCGCACTTGCGGCCGTGACGGTCTGGGTGCTCAAGCCGGTGCGACTGGAGGTCGAGACAGGCCTCGTAACCACCGGTCCGTTCCTGCAAACCGTCGACGAGGACGGCGTGCTCCGCGTTCGCGACCGCTACCGCCTGACGGCACCCGTTGCCGGACTATTGCAGCGACCGACGCTCAAGGTCGGCGACGCCGTGAAACGCGGGCAGACGCTTGCGGTCATCGAGCCCGGCAATGCCCAGCTGCTGGATGCCCGTACGCGAACCGAACTGGTGGCCCGCCGCGAGGCCGCCGCGGCCAGGCATGACCGTGCCGTGATCCTGCAGCGACAGGCCGAGGAATCGAGCCGACAGGCCGAGCGCGATGCCAGGCGCGTCGAAGACCTGGCGACGCGCGGCTTCATACCGGCAAGCGACCGCGAAAAGGCCGCGCTCGCTCTCGCTGCGCGCCACCGGGAGCTTGAAGCCGCGCGCTTCGAGACGGACGCTGCCCTGCATGACCTGCAACAGGCGCGCGCCGCCGCCGGTCGCGACCGGAATGACGGCGAGGCGGGCAACCAGGGCCTGTGGACCCTGCGCGCGCCGGTGGCCGGCCAGGTGCTCTCGCTGGCCAGCGAAAGCGGCGGTCCGGTGGGACTCGGAAATGCGATCCTCGAACTCGGCGATGTCGCACATCTGGAGGCCGTCATCGACGTACTCTCCGAGGACGCCACGCGGATCGCCGTGGGGTCGCGCGTCAGCCTGGTCGCCGGCGACACCACGACGCTGACCGGCCAGGTCGATCGCATCGAGCCCGCCGCACGCACCAAGGTCTCGGCGCTTGGCATCGAGGAACAGCGGGTGAACGTGATCGTCGGCATTGCCGGCCTCGATCCCGCCACGATTCCGGTGGGTGATGGCTACCGGGTCGAGGCCCGCATCGAAATCACGCGGCGCGATGCCATCGTCCAGGTTCCCGTGGCGGCGCTCGTCAGACGCGAAGGACGCTGGTCCGTCCCTGTCGTCGAGAACGGCAGGGTCGTGCTGAAGGACGTCGAGATCGGACTGCGCAATGCAGACACGGCCGAAGTCCTTGCCGGCCTGCAGCCCGGACAGCGCGTGGTGCTCTATCCGGGCGACAGCCTGCGCGACGGCAGCGCGGTCAGGGACATGCCTCAGTCGCGATAAAGGATTGCCGGCGATGCGTCGCGCACGTCGTTGCATCCGGTCAGGGCGAGACTGACCTTCAACTCGCCGCTCAGGATGTCCAGCGCCAACCTCACGCCTTCGCGTCCCTTCGCACCAAGCCCGTACAGGAAGGCGCGCCCCGTCATCACGGCATTGGCGCCGAGGGCGACGGATTTCAGGATGTCCTGACCGCAGCGGATGCCGCCATCGAGGAGGATCTCGCCGCGCCCGTCCACGGCCTCGACGATGCGGGGCAACGCGGCGATGGTGGACGGCGCGCCATCGAGCTGCCGGCCACCATGGTTGCTCACGACCACGGCATCGGCGCCCAGCTCAAAGGCCTGCCGGGCATCGTCGCCATCGAGAATGCCCTTCACCACGAGTTTGCCCTTCCAGCGGGCCCGGATCTGCTCGAGGTCCTTCCACGTGACGGAGGCGTCGAACTGGCTGGCGATCCATTGCGACAGCGTGGCCATGCCGCCCGTGTGCGGCACGGCGGCAGCGAGGTTACCGAAGGTCTTGCGCTTGCCCATCATGACGCCCGCCGCCCAGGCGGGTTTCGTCATGACATCGAGAACGTTGCGCACCGTGAGGCGCGGCGGCACGGCGAGGCCGTTTTTCGCGTCACGACGACGCAGACCCGACACCGGGATGTCCACCGTAAGAACCAGCACCGGGCAACCCGCCGCCTCCGCCCTGTCCATCAGGGCCGCGGTATACCCGCGGTCCTTCATCACATAGAGCTGGAACCAGAAGGGCCGGGTCGTGGATTCCTTCACGTCCTCGATCGAACAGACCGACACCGTACTCAGGCAGAACGGGATGCCGAACTGTTCCGCCGCCTGCGCGGCAAGGATCTCGCCATCACGATGCACGAGTCCCGTGAGCCCCGTCGGCGCGATGACCGCGGGCATGCTGGCCGTGACGCCGAGTATCTCGCGCTGCATGGACTGCGCACGGACGTCCACCAGGACCTTCTGCCGGAAACGGAGCGCATCGAAGTCGCTGCGGTTGCGGCCAAAGGTCAATTCGTCGTATGAACCGTGGTCGACATACTCGAAGATGGCCTTGGGTACGCGGCGCTTCGCAATCGCGCGCAGGTCGGCAATGCTGTTGATCACTGTCATCGTACTTGTCCGTCCAGGAAATCAGCCCGAGGTGGGCATGGTGAACTGAGGGCCCGCGGTCCCGCCTTCCGGCCATCGCTGCATGATGCTTTTGTAACGCGTGCAGAAACGGATCCCTTCCTCGCCGTAGACATGGTGGTCGCCGAACAGCGAGCGCTTCCAGCCCCCGAAGGACTGCCAGGCCATGGGCACGGGAATTGGCACGTTGATACCCACCATTCCGGCCTGGACGGTGCGCGAGAACTGGCGCGCCGTGCCACCGTCGCGCGTGTAACAGGCGGCCCCGTTGCCGAAAGGATGTGCGTTGATGAGCCGGACCGCCGCAGCGAGATCCGCCACGCGGACCACGCACAGCACGGGACCGAATATTTCCTCGCGGTAGATCGCATGCGAGGGATCGACGTGGTCGAACAGCGTGCCGCCGAGGAAGAAACCCTTTTCCCGTCCCGGCAGCGCGAGGCCACGGCCATCGACGACGAGGCGGGCGCCCTCCGCCATGCCGCGCGAGATGTAGCCCGCGACCTTGTCCCGGTGCGCCGCCGTGACGAGGGGTCCCATTTCGATTCCGGCACTGCGTCCGTCGCCGATCTTCAATGCACGCGTGCGCACGGCGAGGGCTTCGACGAGGCGATCCCCGACGTCCCCGACGGCGACGGCCACCGAGATGGCCATGCAGCGCTCGCCCGCGGATCCGAAGGCCGCGCCCACGAGCGCATCGACGACCTGCGCCAGGTCGGCATCCGGCATCACGACAAGGTGGTTCTTCGCGCCACCCAGCGCCTGCACGCGCTTGCCCCGGCGGGTACCGCCGGCATGTACCAGTTCCGCGACGGGGGTGGACCCGACGAAGGACAGGCCGGCGATATCCGGATGGTCGAGCAGTGCCTCGACCGCGGCACGCTCGCCCTGGACGACGTTGAACACGCCATCGGGCAGTCCGGCGTCGCGGAACAGTGCCGCGAGTTCGAGCGATGCCGAAGGATCGCGTTCCGAGGGCTTCAGCACGAAGCTGTTGCCGCAGGCGATCGCGATCGGCGCCATCCACAGCGGCACCATGACCGGGAAATTGAAAGGCGTGACACCCGCCATCACGCCGAGGGCCTGCCGCAGGTGCCAGTTGTCGATGCCACCGCCGACGTTGTCGGCATGGCGGCCCATCAGCAGCGACGGAACACCGCAGGCGTACTCGACCACTTCGAGGCCCCGCGTGACTTCACCGCGGGCATCCTCGAGCACCTTGCCATGTTCGGCGGTGATGCATGCCGCCAGCTTTTCGCGATTCGCCTCCAGCAGTTCGCGAAAGCGGAACATCACGCGCGCCCGCCTGAGGGCCGGCGTCTCGGCCCATGCCGGGAAGGCGGCCGCCGCGGCAGCGACTGCCGAATCGACCTCGGCCTTCCCGCCGAGGCGAACCCGTGCCGTGACGTCGCCGGTCGCAGGATCGAAGACGTCCGCTGTGGCATCGCCCGCGCCGGGCACGACCTGTCCGCCGATGAAATGTCCGATCTCGCGCACGCTCGGGTCTCCTCAGAAGGCTTCGCAGGGGCCTATGCCGGGTTCGTCGTCCGGCACGAGCGCCGGTTCGCTGCCCGCCGTATACAGGACGACCCGTCCGCCCAGCGATTCACGCACCGCAAGGGCGAAGACGACCTCGGCGAAACTTTCCGGGCTGTCGATGCGGTCGGGTGCAATGGCGTTCACGCGGATGCCGGATGACTGCCGCAGTCCACCGAGCCCGGAGGTGAAACGCAGGACACCCGCCTTGGCCGCCGCATAAACGGGCTGGTCATCGGCGCGGAATCCCAGCCCCTGCGCGGATGCGACGTTGACGATCGAACCGCCGCGTTCCTGCATGCGGTCCACGGCACGGGCCGTGACACGGAGCGTGCCCTGCAGGTTGACGTCCAGGATCCGCGGCCAGTGGACCGGACTTTCGTCGACCAGCCGGGGACCCGCGTTGTTCACCACGAAATCCAGCGCGCCGAATTCGTGCTCCGCCCTGTCGAACAGCGAAGCCACCTGCTCGTCACTCGAGACGTCGCAGCGGTGGGCAACGGCCATCCCGCCCTGGGCACGGATGAGCGATGCCACGTCGCCCGCCAGAACGTAGTCGACATCGGACACGAGCACCCGCACGCCGCGCGAGGCGAACGCCATGGCGATCGCCGCCCCCGCGCCCGAACCGGCGCCGGTGATGATCGCAACGCGACGATCCGGCCTCCGCCAGACGCTGGGCTCCACCGGGGCTTCGGTTTCAGGCATTCGTACGTGCATGGCAGTGCGCAAGCCTAACAGCCCGGATTGACACCTGCCGGCCTGCAAGGTGTTATTCGGGCCGTCATGACCAACCTTCCCCCGCTTTCAGACGCCGATGCCCGCCGCTATGCGCGCCATCTCGCGCTGTCGGAAGTCGGCGCCGCCGGACAGTCGAGGCTGGCCGCGGCCCAGGTCCTCATCATCGGCACCGGGGGCCTGGGATCCCCGGCAGCCCTCTATCTCGCAGCCGCAGGGGTCGGGACGCTGGGCCTCGCCGACTTCGATACGGTGGACCTCTCGAACCTGCAGCGACAGGTCCTGTTCGGAACCGGGGACATCGGGCGCCCGAAGGTCGAAGCCGCCCGCGAGCGTCTACTCGCCCTGAATCCGGGCCTCGAGGTCGAAGCCCATGCCGTGAAGGTCGATGCCTCGAATGCGGCCGACCTGTTCGCCCGCTATGACGTGGTGCTCGACGGCAGCGATCGCCTCGCGACCCGCTACCTCGTGAACGATGCCTGCGTACTGGGGCGCAGGCCGCTCGTGTCCGCGGCGATACATCGTTTCGAAGGACAGGCGATGGCCTACGTGCCCGGCAAGGGACCGTGTTATCGCTGCCTGTTTCCCGACGCCGAACAGGCCCTGGTGCCGAGCTGCGCGGAAGCCGGCGTGCTGGGCGTACTGCCGGGGGTCATGGGGAGCCTGCAGGCCACGGAAGCCATCAAGCTGCTGCTGGGAATCGGCGAATC
>JBEEKA010000216.1:0-3593 GCA_041168985.1 Pseudomonadota bacterium
ACGATGCTGACGTCACCGACGCCGTGGAAACTCCAGCGGAAGCCGCTGACCAGATACACCACGGGATTGAATAGCGTCACCGTCCGCCAGACCGGCGGCAGCATGTCGATCGAATAGAAGCTGCCACCGAGGAAGGTGAGCGGCGTGACCACCAGCATCGGCACGATGTTGAGTTTTTCCCAGCTGTCCGCCCAGATCCCGAGCATGAAACCGAACAGGCTGAACGTGAACGACGTCAGCAGCAGGAAGAACAGCATCCAGACCGGATGCAGCACCTGCAGGGGAACGAAGAAGGCGGACGTCGCCAGGATGATCAGTCCGATCATCACCGACTTCGTGGCGGCCGCGCCGACGTAACCGAGCAGGATCTCGGGCGTGGAAACGGGCGCGGACAGCAGTTCATAGATGGTGCCGGCCCACTTCGGCATGTAGATGCCGAACGAACCGTTGCTGATGCTCTCGGTCAGCACGGACAGCATGATCAGTCCCGGCACGATGAAGGCGCCGTAGGGCACCCCGCCCACCGATTCGATCCGCGACCCGATGGCCGAACCGAACACGACGAAATACAGCGACGTCGTGATGACCGGCGCGCCGATGCTCTGTCCCAGCGTGCGGAACGTGCGCGCCATCTCGAAACGGTAGATGGCCCTGACGGCGTGCCAGTTCATCGCGGCGTCCTCACGAGGGAAACGAAGATTTCCTCGAGGGAGCTCTGGCTCGTCTCGAGGTCGCGGAAATCAAGGCCCGACTCATTGACGGTCCGCAGCAGGGCTGCGATCCGTTCGCGTCCTCCGGCATTGTCGTAGGCATAGACCAGCGACAGACCGTCGGCGCCGAGCACGAGTCCCTGTCCCTCGAGGGCGGGCGGTACCGCGTCGAGTGGCGCGCCGAGGTGGAGCGTCAGCTGCCGCTTGCCCAGCTTGTGGATGAGGGAGGCCTTGTCCTCG
Source organism: Pseudomonadota bacterium (assembly GCA_041168985.1). Classification (GTDB taxonomy): domain Bacteria; phylum Pseudomonadota; class Gammaproteobacteria; order Steroidobacterales; family Steroidobacteraceae; genus ZC4RG30. The sequence continues at coordinate 951 of JBEEKA010000216.1, forward strand.
ACGAGGATGAGTTCCCCGCGGTTGATGATGCCGATGCGGTCGGCCATCTCTTCCGCTTCCTCGATATAGTGGGTCGTCAGGATGATGGTGACGCCGTCGTCCCTCAGCCGACGCACGACCTCCCACATGTCGCGCCGCAGTTCGACGTCGACACCGGCGGAGGGTTCATCGAGGAAGAGGATGCGCGGATTGTGCGCCAGTGCCTTGGCGATCAGCACCCGGCGTTTCATGCCGCCAGACAGGGTCATGATCTTCGCGTCCCGCTTGTCCCAGAGCGACAGGCTTTTCAGGACGCGCTCGAGGTGCGCATCGTCGCGGCCATGGCCGAAAAGGCCCCGGCTCAGGTTGACCGTGGCCCAGACCGTTTCGAAGGCGTCCGTGGTCAGTTCCTGCGGGACCAGGCCGATGGTCTTCCGCGCCCTGCGGTAGTCGCGGACGACATCGTGGCCATCGGCCAGCACCTGTCCCGACGTGGGATTCACGAGGCCGCAGATGATGCCGATCAGCGTCGTCTTGCCGGCGCCGTTGGGACCCAGCAGCGCGAAGATTTCGCCGCGGCGGATGTCGAGGTCGACGGACTTCAGCGCCTGGTGTCCGCTGGCGTAGGTCTTCCCCAGCGCCCGGATCGAGAGGATGTTTTCCATGAGCGCAAGCGTAGCAGGGGGGCATGGCCTGTGGCGGCCACCGGCAGCAGGTTCAACCTGCGAAAACCACCAGGAGGTTGTTGGCGGGCATGCGTTCTACCGCCGTCCGTTGGAACCCACAGGACTCGGCAGTCCGCGTGACATCACCGAGGTCCCTGACGCCCCAGCCCGGATCTCGGGATTTCAGGGAGGCGTCGAAGGCTTCGTTCGAGGGCGCCGTGTGCTCGCCGTGTTCCTTGAACGGGCCGTAGAGCACGACCAGTCGGGGACCGTCTTCGCGCAGGACCTGGCGCGCTCCGGCGAACAGCGCGGCGGTCGCGGACCACGGGGCGATGTGGATCATGTTGATGCAGACCAGGGCGTCGAAATGGTCCGGCACCGGCCAGGCCACTTCATGCACGTCGAGGCGCAGCGGGTCTTGGACGTTGCGCAGGCCGGCCTGGTCGCAGCGTGCGGCGATCGGAACCAGGTTCTCGATCTGGTAATCGGTGGGCTGCCAGGTGGTGCGGGGCAGGGCGGCTGCGAAATGCGCCACGTGCTGGCCGGTCCCGGAGGCGATCTCCAGCACGTCAGCGTCCGCCGGCAGGTGGCTCTGCAACTGCTCGAGGATGGGGTCCTTGTTGCGCTCCGAGGCGGCGGCGCAGGGCAGCGCGGTGTTCTGGGTCACGGCCTGCGCGTCGGCGTGAGCGTGCGCGGCGGCGCCGCCTCGATGGACACCGTGAACCGGCGGCGTTCCCTCGCGCGCAGGCCTCCGACGTCCACTACCTGCCTGGCGACCTCGTTGCCCTGTTCGTCCTGCACGGCGACGACGATGCAGTATTCGATTTCCGGTTCCGCCGGCAGGGGTTGGAGCGTGCCTTCGACCTGCCAGGCGGTGCGCCGCTCCTGCGAGGCAGCCTGTTCGGCCGCCTCGCTGCCGAAGCGCAGGTGATGGCGGCAACCCGGGCAGACGATCGCGCTGTCGAGGATCGTTGCCTTGCAGTGCGGGCAGGTGCGCGTATTGCCGAGCTGGACGGGCCGGGTGGCCATCGTCAGGCCGCGTTGCTGCGGCCTTTGGGCTCGACGCTGCGGGCGCTGTCTTCCCAGCCGAAGTCGACTTCGCCGCGCATCCGCGAGCCGGCGGCGACGGTCAGCGAACCGGCCTTCACGTCACCGGAAATCATGCCGCCCTGGCGCAGCTCGACGCGCTTGGCGCCGTCGATGTTGCCGATGAGTTCGCCGCTGACGATGATCTCGGTGGCCCGGACCTGTCCCTCGACGTGTGCGCCGGTATCGATGTGGATGTTGCCTTCCACCTGGACGTCGCCCTTGAAGCGACCGGCAATCCGGACGTGCTCCTGGCCGCTGATCTTCCCCTCGACGGTCAGTCCGGCGGCGATCACCGATTCGGCGCGGTCGCGCTGGCCTTCCGCGCGCGGCGCGGAGGCGGGAATCCGCGGCGTGACGGTCTCCGGCGCAGCCGGGGCGGGGGGCATCGGGGTCGAATCCTTCCACAGGGCCATGGTCATCTCCGGTCTGTATTCGGTACCGGAAGGTAACCCGACGGGCGGAATCGCGAAAGCGTCGCCGGCCCGTCTGCCCCGGGCTTACTTGCCTTCGGCCAGCGACCGCGTGGTGGTGGCGTCCTGGGCGAGGCGGGAGGATTTCATACCGAAGAAGCCGCCATTCGCGGTCGACACGGACACCACATAACCGCCTTCGCGGCCGTCTTTCTGGGGTGCGCAGTTCACCGTGACGGTGTCCCCGACGTTCACCATCCCCTTGCGATAACCGGTGCGGTACATGTTGTTCGTGCTGTGGCCCTCGAACAGCACGTCATGCGTGCCCTTGGCGTCCTTCACCTCGATGGTGAGCGCCATGTGCGGGTTGATGGCCTTGAACTCCTTCACCGTGCCCGTGTACGACACCTGTTTCGTGAAATCGAACTGCACGGCGGAGTGGTGCGCCAGGGCTGGCGGCGCGAGGGCCAGCAGCAGGAGCCCGGCAATCGTCGTCTTGA
>JBEEKA010000217.1:0-6819 GCA_041168985.1 Pseudomonadota bacterium
CCACCCACTACGGCACCCACGCCTTCCGGCGTCCCGGTCATGATCAGGTCGCCAGGCTGCAGTACTTCGTAAGCCGAGAGGTGCGCGATGCACTCGGCCACGGACCAGATAAGCAGGGAAATGTCCGACGACTGCCGTCGCGTGCCGTTGACGTCCAGCGTAATGGCGGCGGCGCCGGGATGACCCACGGCAGACACCGGATGGAGTGCCCCGATGGGCGCCGAATCGGCGAAGGATTTGCCGAACTCCCAGGGCCTGCCCTTGTCCCGGGCATCCAGCTGGAGGTCGCGCCGCGTCATGTCCAGGCCCACGGCATAGCCATATACGCATTCGAGCGCGGACGCCACGGTCGCATTCGCGCAGCGCTTGCCGATGGCGACGACAAGTTCGACTTCATGATGGAAGTTCTTCGTCATCGGCGGATAGGGAATCGTCACGGGCGTCGAGGCATCCACAACCGCCGCCGCCGGCTTCATGAAGAAGAACGGCGGATCTCGGGTCGGATCCTTACCCATTTCACGGGCGTGCGCTTCATAGTTCCGCCCGACGCAGAAAACACGGTAGACGGGGAAGCGATCGGCGCCCTGGGCCAAGGCCAGGGAATGCATCGGCGGCGACGGAATCACGTATGTCATGGAATGGAGCTCATTGACTGGGTTGGGTTAGTGCCGCAATTCCCGCCAGAGGCCAAGGGCCTGCTGCACGGGCCTGTCGGAGAGACTGAAGAGGACGCTGTCTTTCTTTGCGCACAGCTGCAGGGGGGACCAGGACGGAACGACGACCACGTCATTCGGCTCCAACCGGCATTCAAAATCACCAGCTCGGACGTCGCAGCTCCCTTCGAGGCAGATGAATACCGTGCTGTCCGTGCATCGGTAGGCGCGCGTTTCAATGCCGGCCGGCAGCCACTGTATGAAGGCGCCGATGGTCGGCATCGGGGCCTGCCCCGTCGCGGGATTGATGAATCGCTGCTTGAAGCCGAAGTGGGGATCCGGCGTGCCCCGGGAGATCTCCTCCAGGGCGGCGCGGGTCTTCAGGTAGGGGTAGACGAACGTCCGGGTCGGCTCCGCAGGGGCCGGCGCGTAATCGAAAGGCACCATGTTCGTGCCGTATCTCGCAACCGAGTCCCCCTCGGGACGCGACAAAGCCTGCACGGCTTCGCCCGCGCGCTCGGCGAATCCAGCATCCAGAAACCTGACGATCGGTATGTCGAGACCGTCGAACCAGACAACCGGTTCGTCGCCGAGGTTTCCATGATCGTGAAAGGTCCATGCGGGCGTGATGATGAAGTCCCCACGACGCATCGTGGTTCGCTCGCCATCCACGGCCGTGTAGGCGCCTTCGCCCTCCAGAACCAGACGCAGCGCGGACTGGGTATGCCGATGCGCGGGAGCGACCTCGCCGGGAAGGATCAACTGGAGGCCGGCATACAAGGACTGCGTGATGCAGGACTGCCCGCGCAGCCCGGGATTTTCCAGGATAAGGACTCGCCGTTCGGCCTCCTCCGCGGTGATCAGGCGACCCGCCTCCATCACATGGTCCCTTACCGCGCCGTACTTCCAGCAGGCCGCCTGCACGGGAGACTGCGGCTGCGGAGGCACGAGGGAAGAGAGGACCTCCCACAGTGGCGTCATGTCCTGCGCATCGATGCGCGCGTAGAATTCCTTTCGCTGAGAAACCTTGTCGACTTCCGGCACCTGTCTGGACATGCCTGGCGATCCTTCGTGCGAGTCAATGGGCCTGCGGATAGTAGGCGTCCGCGTAGATGCGTGCTGGGTCGATGCCCCGCTGCTTGATGAGCATGGTCACAGCCTCCACCATGGGCGGCGAGCCGCAGACGTAGGCGCACCAGGCGTCGAGCCGGGCGATGTCCGCCTCTATCGCCGTGGTAACGAGCCCGGTGCGCTGCCGTTGCGGGTCCCCGCCGGACGCATACACGACCTGGACGGAGAGTGCCGGGTAGGCTTGCCGGAGCGCGTCGATCCACTCCAGGCCGTATACATCGGCCGGCGACCTGACTCCGAAATACAGTCGAATTGGGTTCTTCAGGCCGCTGGCGATCGCCCCGCGGATGATCGCAAGTATCGGCGCAAGCCCCGTGCCGCCGGCCACGCAGAGGATCGGACCACCATGCTTCAGGCGCAGGTAGGACGTACCCAAGGGGCCAGTTACCTTGACCGAGTCACCGGGATGGAGCGCCGAAGCGATGTGATGGCTGACGCGACCGTCGGGCACGATCCGGACATGGAACTCAAGGTCTCCATCGGAGCACAACGAGGCCATCGAGTACGGCCGCGTCATGCCGGGCCCGAACTCCAGAGACAGGTATTGACCGGGGGAATACTGGATGGGGCGGTTCGGCTTCAGGACGAGTCGACAAACGTCATGCACGAGTCGCGTGACACTGATGACCGTGGCCTTCGCGACCCGCGCCGGGTGGATGACCACCTCGTCCGCCTCCGGGATCTCGATCGTGCACGGCTCCGTGAGGTAGGTCTGGCAGGCCAGCACGAAATCACCTTCCCCAAGCGCCGGACTGGCGGATTCCCCGCCGTGCTCGAGGACTTCCCCTCCGGAAACTCGGCAACGACAGGTCCCGCAGCGGCCGGATCGGCACGAATGCGACACCGGGACCTTGGCGTCGAGCAACGCCTGCAACAAATTGGCCCCCGGCTCGACTTTTATCGTCCGGTTGAGTGGCTGCACGATGACACGCAGCACCTTGGAATCTTGCTCCCCCATGGAACGGAGTCTGTCGACTCCCCCCTCATCAGCCAATACAATAGATCTTATAAAGAACATTGCGGATGGTGATGTCGTCATGAAGAGCCTCCATGCGATCGACCTGAACCTGCTTGTTATCTTCAACCAGCTCATGATCGACCGACGCGTCTCGAAGGTCGCGGAAGAGATCGGCATGACGCAGCCGGGCGTCAGCAATGCGCTCGCCAAGCTGCGCAAGCTGCTGGGGGACGATCTCTTCCTTCGCACACCCGCCGGCATGGTGCCCACCCCCTATGCCGAGCAGCTTTCGGAGTCCGTCGCCTACGCGCTGGGAATGATCCAGAGCGGACTGAACCAGCAAAGCAGTTTCGATCCGCGAACCGAAAAGCGCGAGATGACCATCGGCATGTCGGACATCGGGGAGATCAACCTCCTCCCGAAGCTTGTCGATCGTGTGTCACGCGAGGCGCCCGGCATCCGCCTGAGCACGCTGCGAAATACGGCAGTGAACCTGCGGGACGAAATGGAGTCCGGCAACGTCGACCTGGCCATCGGCTTCCTGCCGCAACTCAAATCCGGCTTTTTCCAGCGACGATTGTTCAACCAGCGCTATGTCTGCCTTTGCCGTCGCAAGGCGCTGCCAGAGGACAAGCCATTCGGTATCGCTGAATTCAAGGACGCCGAACACCTCATGATCGTTTCGGCCGGAACCGGGCACGCCAAGGTCGACGAGCTGATCAATCGCGCGGGCATCAGGCGCAACATCCGTCTGACCGTCCCTCACTATGTCAGCGTCGGCCATATCCTTTCGAACACCGACTTTGTCGCGACGGTGCCTGAAAAACTGGCGGAACAACTGGCGCGGCCCTTCGGACTGGTCCACCGCCCCCACCCGGTTCGTTTGCCGGAAATCGCCATCAACGTGTTCTGGCACGCGAAGATGCATCGTTCGCCTCCGAACCAATGGCTTCGCGGCATCCTGTTCGACCTGTTCACCGAGGACGGCTCGTCCGATACTCCCCCACGCGACCGGTCCCGAAAGTAGCCATCACGCCATGTGATATGCAACATTCCGACCCGCCCGTGGCGTGATATTGCCCGCCACTCGAAGATGTGGACTTGCTCGGGAACACCAGCCAATACACGATAACCGGAGGGGGCCAGAATGCAGACTCAACTGCTCATCGACAACACGGCGCGCGACGCGCAGGGATCGCGGACTTTCGAGCGCCGCCATCCGACCACCGACGCCGTCGTCACCAAGGCGGCGGCCGCAAGCGTTGCGGATGCACTGGCCGCCGTCGATTCGGCTTCCACCGCATTCACCACCTGGCGCGACACGCCTCCGACGCAGAAGCGCGCCCTGTTGCTGAAGGCCGCCGACGCCCTTGAAGCCCGGACGGGCGACTTCATCGCGGCGATGGCCGCGGAAGTCGGCGCCTCTGCGCTCTGGGCCGGATTCAATGTCTACCTCGCCGCAAACCTTTTCCGGGAAGCCGCCTCGCTGGCGACGCAGATCCAGGGGGAGACCATCCCGACGGACAAGCCGGGCTGCCTTTCTATGACCGTCCGCCAGCCGGTGGGCGTCGTCCTCAGCATCGTGCCGTGGAACGGACCGGTCGTCCTTGCCGCCCGCGCCATCGCCTATCCCCTCGTCTGCGGCAACACGGTCATCTTCCGCGCTTCGGAAGCGAGCCCTCGAACCCACATGCTGGTCGCGGAGGCCCTGGTCGATGCGGGTTTCCCGCCCGGAACTGTCAACTTCCTGACCAACTCGCCCCAGGATGCGCCGGAGATCATCGACGCGCTGATCGCGCACAAGGCCGTTCGGCGAATCAACTTCACCGGGTCCACGCGCGTGGGCAGGATCATCGCGCAGAAAGCCGCAACGCACCTGAAGCGTTGCCTGCTTGAACTGGGCGGCAAAGGCCCGCTCGTCGTGCTGGACGATGCAAACATCGACGAAGCCGTGAAAGCCGCGGTCTTCGGCTCCTTCCTGTACCAGGGGCAGATCTGCATGTCGACCGAGCGCATCGTGGTCGATTCCGCAATTGCCGACGAATTCGTCAGCCGTTTCGCGGCGCGAGCGAAGGAGCTGCCTGCGGGAGATCCGACGAAGGATCCGAGTTGCGTCGTGGGGCCGATGGTGTCCCGGGATTCCGGTCCTCGTCTCAATGCGCTGATCGATGACGCCCTCGCCAAGGGCGCGAAGCTGGCCTGCGGTGGACACGCTGACGGCGCCGTCATGCCGGCGACGATCCTCGACCACGTCACGCCTGACATGAAGATCTATGATGAAGAGACCTTCGGACCGATCACGACGATCGTGCGGGTCAAGGGCGTCGATGAAGCCGTGGCCACGGCCAATGACACGGACTACGGACTCTCGGCCGGAATTTTCGGACGGGATGTCACTCGCGCCCTGGCCGCGGCAATGCGGATGGATTCGGGCTCCGTGCACGTTAACGGTGCGACGGTGCAGAACGAAGCACAGGCTCCGTACGGCGGAATGAAGAACAGCGGATATGGTCGCTTCGACGGACGCGCGGTGATCGACGAGTTCACGGAGTTGAAGTGGATCACGCTGGAACCCAGCGTCCAGAGCTATCCGGTCTAATCCCAGGATGGATTCCACAACGAAGCAGGCCCGGGTCGTCGCCCTCTGCTTCCTGGTCGCCGTTTGCGATGGATTCGATACCCAATCCATCGCATTCGTCGCACCAGTGCTCGCGAAGCTGTGGTCAGCCCCGATCACCTCGTTCGGGGCCGTATTCTCCGCGGGCCTGCTGGGCTTGGCAGCGGGCTCCTTCCTGATTGGCACGGCGTCAGACCGGTTTGGTCGCAAGGTCGCCATCCTCATCAGCGTCGGGTTGTTCGCCGCAGCCTCGCTACTGACCACGATGTCGACGAGCACGTCGGAACTCATCGCATGGCGCGCCCTCACCGGACTGGGCCTCGGAGGCGCGCTCCCCAACCTCGTGGCCGTGACCAACGAGCACTCGTCGGCCCGGCATAAGAACACGCTGGTCATGGTCATGTTCTGCGGATTCCCGCTTGGCGCAACCATCGGCGGGCTGATTGCCGCGCCGATCATCGAACATGCGGGGTGGCAGACGATTTTCTTCGTCGGCGGACTCGCTCCGCTGGCACTCATCCCTTTCCTGTTGGCCTTTCTTCCAGGCAAGGTGGCCGGCTCGCGACTGGATGCCCCAGGCGCGATTCAGCCCGACACGGAATGCGCAACGGGCGGCCGCTTCCGCCAACTCTTTGCCGAACGACGCGGGCCGGCAACGCTGTTGCTCTGGACGACTTTCTTCGCGAACCTCCTGGTCATGTATTTCCTCGTGAACTGGCTGCCGTCGATCCTGAGCCTGTCCGGGACGTCGTTGTCCATCGCGACCCTATCGACGGCGATCCTGAACCTCGGCGGCATCCTCGGGGCGATGCTGCTGACCTGGCTGCTGATGCGCGGGAACGCCGCGCGCGCGCTGGGCGCTTCGTTCCTGGCTTGCGCGGTCGCCTTGGCGCTGATATCCCGCGCGAACGGCAACCTCCCGATGCTGTTGACGGCCGCAGCCTTTGCCGGTGCCATCTGCGTTGGCGGACAGATCGCCCTCAACGCCCTGACGGCATCCTTCTACCCTGCGCACGTCCGGGCGACCGGCATCGGCTGGGCGCTCGGCATGGGGCGACTCGGATCGATCGTTGGCCCTCTGGTTGGTAGCGCGCTGATGTCCCGCGGCTGGCAGGGTCTTTCGCTGGTACAGGCCGCCGTCGTCCCGACGCTGGTCGCGTCAGTCGCCCTTTTCCTTTTGTCCAGACATCTCCCTGCAGCCCCCGGTTCCGCCAAGTAGGCAATCCGGGCGGGCGCCCCTGCTAGATGCGCGTATGAGCACATGGGAGTGCATACACCTGTTTGCCGGTGACGATGGCCTGTCCAGACTGGTCACTGACCACGCCATTGACCTGACTTCTCAGGACTTCGCGCCACCTGCCACGCCGATGCTGGTCTCGCGCGCCCCGGAGCCCAAGGCGCTTGCATTCATCGAATTGCCGGTCGGCTGGCATGGTGGCTGGCATCCCAGCCCCACACCG
>JBEEKA010000218.1:0-4713 GCA_041168985.1 Pseudomonadota bacterium
TGCTGCTCGCGGCCTGGATCCGCGTTTCGGTGGTCGTCGTAGCCGTCTGCTTCCCGGAGGGCGAGATCGACTGGCAGGCCCCGACCGTGTGGACCTTCGCGGGGATCTACACGCTCGTGGGCGCGGGTCTCGCCCTCTTCGTCTTCGCCACCACCTCGCTGTCGCTGCCCCTGCTGCTGGACCGGCGCGACATGGACGCGATCAGCGCCGCAATCACCAGCTTCAATGCGCTGCGCCACAACCTGAAGCCGATGCTGGGCTTCGGCGTGCTCATCGTGGTGCTTACCGTCTTCGGCTTCGCGACGCAGGGTATCGGTCTCGTGCTCACGATGCCCCTCATCGGGCATATGACCTGGCACGCGTACCGGGAAACACTGCAGGCATGAGTGGATGGCGGGGCTCGGCCTTATGATGCCGTTCATGTCATCGCGCCAACCCACGTTCTATGTCCCGCACGGCGGCGGCCCCTGCTTCTTCATGGAGGATCCACAGGGAAACTGGACCGGCATGGAGCGCTTCCTGCGCGAACTGCCGGCACGACTGCCGGAACGACCCAGCGCCATCCTCGTGGTTTCGGGACATTGGGAAACACGGGGCGGCTTCGCGCTGACGGCCCACCCGAATCCACCCCTCGTCTATGACTATTACGGATTCCCGCCACACACTTACCAGCTGCGCTACGACGCACCCGGTGCGCCGGAACTCGCGGCACGGGCGCGGGATCTTCTGGAAGGCGCGGGGTTCAAGGCCGGACTCGATCCCGAACGGGGCTATGACCACGGCGTGTTCGTGCCGCTCAAGGTCGTCTACCCCGAGGCCGACATTCCGGTCCTCGAACTGTCCCTCGAACGGGGACTCGATCCGGCACTGCATCTCGAGGCAGGTCGTGCGCTCGCCCCGCTCCGGGATGAAGGCGTGCTGATCATCGGCGCCGGCATGAGCTTCCACAACCTGCGGGCGCTGGGCGATCCCCGTGCGCGGGACCCCTCCTTGGCCTTCGACGGCTGGCTGGAACAGTCCCTGACCTTGCCGGGGCCGGCACGCGCCGCGGCCCTGCAAGCCTGGGACAGCGCGCCGGCGGCGCGCATCTGCCATCCGCGCGAAGAACATCTCCTGCCCCTGATGGTGGCCGCAGGTGCTGCGGATGGCGCGGGACAACGCATCTACCGGGAGATCGTCCTGCAGGTGGCGATCTCGGGCTATCGCTTCGACTGACGGGGAACGCATGCGCCATCACGCCCGCTTTGGTCTTGCCCCACTGGTTGCAACCGCGCTGATGCTGGCGACGCTGCCCGACGCGGTCGCCGCGACGACTGGCACCGGATGCAACCGCGAGTGCCTCGAGACCTTCGTCGAACGTTACCTCGACGCCGTGGCCGCCAACCGTCCGGACAAGGTCCCGTTGGCCACCGGCGTGCGCTTCACGGAAGACGGCCAGCCGCTCGTGATCGGCGACGGCCTCTGGAACACCCTGCGCGCCAAGGGAAGTTACCGCCTGTTCGTCACCGATGTCGCGGCAGGCCAGGTCGCCGTGCTCGCCACGATCGAGGAAGACCATCGCGATCCGGCGAAGGGCACGGGCGCCCTGCTCGCCCTGCGCCTCAAGGTGAAGCAACTGCAGATCACGGAGATCGAGCAGATCGTCGTCCGCGACGAGAAGGCCGCGGCGCGCGTGAGCGCGCTGTCGCCGCACCCGCTGTACCTGCAGGACGTGCCCGTGGCCGAGCGCATGTCGCGCGCGGACCTCATCGCAACGGGCAACCGGTATTTCAGCGGCATGCAGCAGAATGACGGCAAGGGGGACTACCCCTTCGCCGAGGACTGCAACCGACTCGAAAACGGCATGCAGTCCACCAATGTGCCGACGCCGGCCGGCGAGACACGCCCGGACCCGAAGACTTCCCTCACCTACTCCGCCCAATGGAGCTGTCTGGAACAGTTCCAGTCGGGACTCCTGCACTTCGTGAACCGCATCCGCGACCGGCGATTCGTGGCGGTGGATCCGGAACGCGGCATCGTCTTCGCCTTTGGCTTCTTCGACCATTCCGGCGGTGCGACCCGCACCTTCAAGGCGCCCGACGGCCGCACCGTCACGTCGGGTCCCGTGCAGCCCTGGACCTGGCAGATCGCCGAACTATTCAAGATCGAGCGTGGCAAGATCAGGAAGATCGACGCGTTCCTGCAAAGGTCACCCTATGGGATGAGCTCCGGCTGGAGCACCTGGCCACAGGGAATGTCCGACGTCGCGCGCGACGTCACGATGGAGTGAACCCAACCCGGTTCGAGGGATCGCATGGAATCGCCTTTTCGACCCGCCGACGAACAAGATCGCCTGAGCCGCCTCAGGGATCTCGGCGTGCTGGACAGGCCGCAGGACGAGCCGGATTTCGATGCGATCGTCGAACTGGCCGCGAGCCTTTGCGGCACCCGGACGGCCCTCCTGACGCTGGTGGATGACAATCACCTGCTGCTCAAGGCTGCCCGCGGCTGGGACGGTCCGCGGACCGTGCCCCGCGACCAGGGGTTCTCCGGACTGGTGGTCATGGAGGGCCGGGTCGTCGAGATCGAGGACATGCGGAAGGATCCGCGGTTCAGCGACCACCATTTCGTGCTGGGCCCGCCGTACATCGGATTCTCGGCGGGCGTTCCCTTGCTCACGCGCGACGGCCTGGTCATCGGCGCGCTGTGCGTGGCCGACGGCTCGCCACGGCAACTGACCGGGGAGCAGCGCCGCGGCCTGGACCGGCTGGCCAGTCTCGCCATGCACCTCGTCGAACTGCGCCTTGCCGGCCAGCGGATCGAGGAAAGCGAGCGTCGCTTCCGCGAACTGGCCGATGACGCGCCCGTCATGATCTGGATGTCCTCCACCAAGCCGGACGAGTCCGAATTCTTCAACCGCAAGTGGCGGGAATTCACGGGTCTCGACCCAGTCCGGCCTCTCTCCTTGTCGCCGCTCGTGCATCCTGACGATCTCCCCGCGCTCCTGCGCGATATAGAAAACGGAGGGCTGACTGCGGCGAACCTGACGACCGTCTGCCGCATGCGCACGGCAGCTGGCGAATACCGCTGGGTCCGAATCGAGTCCCTGCCCCGACACGGCCTTGACGGCACCACCATCATCGGCCGGATAGGCATCACGCTCGACATCCACGATGAAACAGTGGCCCGGGCCGAACTCGAGGCCGCCGAGGAACGCCAGCGTCTCATCATCGCCGCGACGGACGATGCCCCCTGGGACTGGGATGTCGCCCGCGACACGGTCTACTACTCCCCCGAGTGGTGGCAGATGATCGGCTACGAACCCGATGAACTGCCTTTGACCACGGACCTGTGGCTGAAACTCGCGCACCCGGACGACCGGCAACGCATCAAGCAGCTGAACGACATGGTGATGGCATCGCCCTACCTGACGAGTCGCTTCGAGATGCGACTGAAGCACAAGCAGGGTCATTACGTGCCGGTGGAATCTCGCGCCTACATCCAGCGCGACGAGAAAGGCAGGGTGCTGCGCATCAGCGGCATCAACAGCGACCTGACCGCCCGCAAGCAGATGGAGCAGGATCGCAGCCAGGCACTGGAACTGCTGCGCGAGGTCAGTGCGCGGGTGCCGGGCGTCATGTACCAGTTCCGCCTGCGCCCGGATGGCAGTTCCTGTTTCCCGTATGCGAGCAGCGCGATCCGGGACATCTACGAAGTTGATCCGCAGGACGTCGTGGCCGATGCGTCGTCCGTGTTCGACATCCTGCACCCGGATGACTTCGATGCCGTGTCCGCCTCGATCGCGGAGTCGGCCCGAACGCTGAAGCCCTGGTCCCAGGAGTACCGGGTCCGGTACCGGGACGGGCGCGTGCGCTGGCTGCAGGGCGACGCCATGCCGCAGCGGGAGCCTGACGGGTCGATCCTGTGGCACGGCTTCATCACGGATTGCTCCGCCCGCAAGCAGGCCGAAATCGAACACCGGCAACTCGCCGAGCAGCTGCGCGAATCACAGAAGATGGAAGCCGTCGGCACGCTGGCAGGCGGCATCGCCCATGACTTCAACAACATCGCGGCAGCCATCCTCGGCAACACCGAACTGGCACGCCAGGACTCCCAGAGCAATCCGGAAGCCCTGCGAAGCCTCGAGCAGATCCAATTGGCTGCCGAGCGGGCGCGGGACCTGACGCGACAGATCCTGACCTTCATCCGCCGCCAGCCGACCGAACGCAAACTGCTCGACCTGGGCCCGCGCGTGGAGCAGGTCATCAGGCTGCTACGCAGTACGCTGCTCGGACCGCTGACCGTCGACTGCCGTCTCGCGCCGGACGTGCCGCCGGTCCTGGCGGACAGCGTGCAGGTCGAGCAGGTCCTGATGAACCTCATCAACAACGCGGCACAGGCCCTCGAAGGCAAGGCCGGCCAGATCGCGGTCCAGCTGGACCAGCATGAGGGGCAGGCGCGGATACGCGTGTCCGACACCGGCTCGGGCATCGAAAGCGACGCGCTGCCGCGCATATTCGAACCGTTCTTCACGACGAAGCCCGTGGGACAGGGTACGGGCCTGGGCCTGTCCGTCGCCTACGGAATCATGCAGACGCATGGCGGCACCATCGACGTGGACACCCGCCCCGGCGAAGGTTCCGTCTTCACGCTGCTGTTTCCGGCCGCGGAACGCCCGGCCCGGAAGGGGCCCGGCGGTTCGTCACCGGCCACGGGCATGGCAGCGGGCTCGGG
>JBEEKA010000219.1:0-10163 GCA_041168985.1 Pseudomonadota bacterium
GGCTTGCAGTGCATGGCCGCCGGCCGGTACGCGCCCCGGCTCGTCGAAGTTCGCGCCATCGAAGGCCAGTGCGTAAAGCCGTCGCTGGATCTCCCGCGTACCGGGAGAGGCCGGCCCGTCGGTGGCCGAAGTCAGCGTCTTCGAAGTATCCACGACGAAGGCCGGTTCCGGAGCCGGCGACTTCGACGACAGAACGATGCGGTTTTCCTGGGCACGCTGCCTGCGCCGGTTGATCGCGGCGATGACCACGACGAGCAGTGCGACGGCACCCCCGAGCCCGGCGACCTGGCCCAGCGCGCTCAATCGCCCACCCTCGTCACGAGCGGCTCCACGTCGGCGCGACGCAACTGGTCGCGCACGCGGTTGAGCTGGTCGAGATTGTCGATCGGGCCGATGCGGATGCGGTGCCAGACGTCCTCGTCGACCGAGACGCGCTGGACCGCGGCATTGATGCCGAGCTTCGCGAGCTTCGCGCGGGCGCGCTCGGCGTCGTCGACCGAGCGGAAGGAGCCGGCCTGCAGCACGTAGCTGCCCGGCTGGTCGATGCGTGCCAGGGGCTGGTCCTGCCGGACGGCCTGGCCTTTCTCGGGCGGCACGACCTCGAACTTGGGCAGGCGGTCGTAGAAATCGTAGTTCGTCGCCGGTAACTCATCGCCAGCCACATCCTGTTTGTGCTTCGGGCCGGTCGCGGCCACCGCTTCACGTGCAGCGGCCTTGGGCGAGGGTGCCTCGGACGGTTGCCGGTGTTCCTTCACGTATACCAGTCCGGCCACGAGAAGACCGGCACCAAGTCCCAGTCCCATGTCGCGCCAGCGACCGGCCGCCGCGGAGCGTCGCGCGAGCGGTGACTTGAAATCACGCGAGGTCAGGCGCTGTGCGGGCATCGCTACATCGTCTCCGGCGCCGAAACCCCCAGCAGATGCAGGCCGTTGCGCACGACCTGCTGCGTGGCGAGCACGAGCGCCAGGCGCGCGTTGCGCAGGGCCTCGTCCTCGACGATGAACTGTTCGGCGTTGTAGTAGGTGTGGAAGGCGTTCGCCAGTTCGCGCAGGTAGTGCACCAGGGTGTGCGGCGCGCGATGCTGGCCGGCGACCTGGATGATCTCCGGGTAACGCGCCAGCT
Source organism: Pseudomonadota bacterium (assembly GCA_041168985.1). Lineage (GTDB taxonomy): Bacteria > Pseudomonadota > Gammaproteobacteria > Steroidobacterales > Steroidobacteraceae > ZC4RG30. The sequence goes on from JBEEKA010000219.1 coordinate 1,123, forward strand.
GCGTCAGGAGCGCCGTTTCATGCGGCGTCGCCAGCATGCCGAGGTTCAGCATGCCGAGCGCGGCGTCATAGGCGTGGCCCTTCGAGGCCAGCTGGCGCAGTACCGAGGCCACGCGCGCGTGCGCGTACTGGATGTAATAAACCGGGTTGTCGTTGGTGCGCGACTTGGCCAGCGTCATGTCGAAGTCGAGGTGCTGGTCGTTGCCGCGCATGACGTAGAAGAAACGGCAGGCGTCGTTGCCTACTTCGTTGCGCAGCTCGCGCAGCGTGATGAACTCGCCCGAGCGCGTCGACATCTGCGCCTTCTCGCCGTCGCGGAACAGCGTGACGAACTGCACCAGCAGCGCCTCGAGGGAATCGCCCGGCTCGCCCATCGCGGTGAGTCCCGCGCGCACGCGTGCCACGTAGCCGTGGTGGTCCGAGCCGAGGATGTCGAGCAGCAGGTCGAATCCGCGCTCGCGTTTCTCGAGGTGGTAGGCGATGTCCGACGCGAAATAGGTCTTCACGCCGTTCTCGCGCACGACGACGCGGTCCTTGTCGTCGCCGAAGGCCGTCGCGCGGAACCACAGCGCGCCATCCTTCTCGTAGACATGGTTGTGCTGGGCGAGGCGGTGCAGCGCCCTGTCTATCGCGCCGTTGTCGGCCAGCGACCGTTCCGAGTACCAGCGGTCGAAGGTGACGCCGAACTCCGCGAGGTCGTTCTCGATGTCGGCGAGGATCGCCTTGAGGCCGAGATCCAGCACGCTGCGGAAGGCCAGTTCGCCAAGCAGCTGCCGCGCGCGTGCGATCACCGCGTCGATGTAGGCGTCCTTGTCGCCGCCTTCCGGCTCGTCCGGCGGCAGGTTGCCGAAGACTTCGCCCGCCGGCCGCTGCAGCGTGTCGCCCGCCATCTGCAGGAGTTCCGCGGCGATCTCGCGGATGTAGTCACCCTTGTAGCCGTTTGCAGGGAAGCGGAAGGCCTCGCCGCAGTCCTCGAGGTAACGCAGCCAGATGCTCGCCGCGAGGATGTCCATCTGCCGGCCGGCGTCGTTGATGTAGTACTCGCGGTGCACCTGCCAGCCGTTCGCGGCCAGCAGGTTCGCGACGCTCGCGCCGAAGGCGCCATGGCGACCGTGGCCCACGTGCAGCGGGCCGGTCGGGTTCGACGAGACGAATTCGACGAGGACCTTCCGGTCCGCGCCGCTGGCGTTGCGGCCGAAGGCATCGCCCAGCTCGTGGATCTGGCGCACGACCTGCGCCTGCGCATCGCCGGCGATGAAGAAGTTGATGAAGCCGGCGCCCGCGACTTCCACGCGCACGACCTGCGACGACTGGGGCAGGGCATCGACGATCGCCTGGGCGAGTTCCCGGGGCTTGAGGCCCGATGCCTTGGCGAGGCGCATCGCGACGTTCGTCGCGAAATCGCCGTTGGCGGTATCGCGCGTGCGCTCGATGACGATCGACTTCGGATCGACGGCGGTGGGCAGCAGCGTGCCGGTGAGGCGGGTCAGGGCTTGGTGGAGCAGCTGCTCGAGCTCTTGCTTCAAGGCGGTCATCCGTATTCGCGGCGCCGGGACGGCGCTGACCCGCAAGTTTACCTCCTCGACGTCACGGCTTCGCGGGAAGACCTCGGGTCAGAAGACATCCAGCGGATCCACGTCCAGCGCCCAGCGCAGGCTGCCGCCGGCAGGGAGCTGTTCGACCCGCGGCAGCCAGTCGGCGAGGAAACGCTGCAGCTGGGGGCGGTCGCCACTCTCTACCAGCAGCTGGGCATGGTGTCGCCCGGCCCGGCGCAGCATCGCGGCCGGCACCGGGCCGCGGAGGTCGACGCCCCGTTCGGTCCCGCCAAGGCGGCGGGCCGCCGTCAGGAAATCGAGAGCCGCCGTGGGGGCGACGCTGGAGGCCCGCAGCAGCGCGAGCCTGCCGTAGGGCGGCCAGCGGGCCGCGGCCCGCTCGGCCAGGGCCTGTTGCGCGAAGCCCCCGTACCCTTCGGACAGCAGGGCCCTCAGCAAGGGGTGGTCCGGGAACTCGGTCTGGATCAGCACCTCTCCCGGGCGGGATGCCCGGCCCGCGCGGCCGGCGACCTGGATGATGGTCTGCGCCAGCCGTTCCGCAGCGCGAAAGTCCGTGCTGAAGAGGCTCTGGTCCGCGTTCAGCACGCCGACCAGTGTCACGTCCGGAAAATGATGGCCCTTGGTCAGCATCTGCGTCCCGACGAGGATGCGCGCCTCGCCCGAATTGACGCGCTCGATGGCGGCCTCCAGGTCGTCCGCTGCCCGCACGCTGTCGCGATCGAAACGCGCGACAGGATGGTCCGGGAAGCGCTCGGCAAGCGTTTCCTCGACCCGCTCTGTGCCATGGCCGAGCGGTTTCACCCCATGGCCGCAGCGCGGACAGCGCGGCGGCAGCCCACTCTCCGCGCCGCAGTGGTGGCAGGACAGGCGGCCCTCGCGCTGGTGCACCGTCATGCGCGCGTCGCAGTGGTCGCAGGCCGCCGACCAGCCGCAGGCCTGGCACAGCAGCGTCGGGGCATAGCCGCGCCGGTTGATGAAGATGAGCACCTGCCCGCCATCGCCGAGGTGCCGGTCCATCGCAGCGGCCAGCGGCGCGGAAATGCCCTTGTGCACGGCATGGGCGCGCAGGTCGACGAGGCGCATGTCGGGGGCGGCGGCGCCGCCTGCACGCTGGGGCAGGGCAAGCGGCGTGGTCTTGCCGAGCTTCACGTTGTGCAGGGATTCGAAGGACGGCGTCGCGGAACCCAGCAGCACCGGCACCCGGGCGCGCTGCGCGCGGACGATGGCGAGGTCGCGCGCGTGGTAGCGGAAACCGCCCTCGTGCTGCTTGAAGGAGGCATCGTGTTCCTCGTCGACGACGATGAGCCCGAGGTCCGCGAGCGGAGCGAACACCGCGGAGCGCGTGCCGATCACGATCCGGGCTTCGCCCCGGGCGGCGCTACGCCAGGCGGCGAGGCGGCCGCGGTCGGTGAGCCCCGAATGCAGCGCGGCGATCGGCACGGCGAAACGCGTGCGGAAGCGGCTGACCAGCTGCGGCGTCAGGCCGATCTCGGGGCAGAGGACGAGGGCCGTCTGGCCCCGGGCGAGGACGGCGTCGATCGACCGCAGGTACACCTCGGTCTTGCCGCTGCCCGTCACGCCGTCGAGCAGGAAACTGCCGAATCGGCCCAGCGATCCCGTGACCGCGTCGAAGGCTGCCTGTTGCGCCTCGGACAGGAGGTGGGCGGTACCCACGCCAGCCGTGTCCGCGGGCGGCGGCGGGGCCACGACCCGCTCCAGTTCGAAGCTGGCAAACCCGCGTTCCACCAGGGGGCGCAGCGCGTCCCGCCAGCGTGGGATGCGCTCGCCGAGCCGGTCCGCGTCGAGGGGGCCCTCGGCAAGCAGGAGTTCGAGCAGTTCGCGCTGCCGAGGTGCCCGGCCGAGGGAGCCGGCGGCCAGTGCTTCCCGCCCAGGGGCCGTGGCGTTCCACAGGCTCACGGCGTCCTGCGCGTCCGCGCCTTCACGCAGCAGTTTCGGCAGCGCCGAGGCAAACACCGAGCCGACCGGGTGGTGGTAGTAGTCCGCCGCCCAGGCGAGAAGTGACATCAGGTCGGCGTCCAGCAGGGGTTCCGTGTCGATGACCTTGGTCACGCTGCGCAGCTTCTCCGGCGGCAGTTCCGAGTGGTCTGAATGGCCCACGACGAGGCCGACCTTCTGCTGCCGGCCGAAGGGTACGCGCACCCGCGCGCCCACGGCCGCGGGGGCCTCGCCGACCCGGTAATCGAGCAGCCGGCGCAGCGGCGAATCGACCGCGACCCTGAGAAACGGGGGGCGGCTCAAGGGGCGGGCCGGCTTGTCCACACAAGCTGTGGATAACTCTGTGGATGGAATCCGCCGCAAGCGGCAAAAAAACGGCAATTTCCGCGTTTCATGACGGGTTGGTTAAAAAATGTACTGCCCGGAAAGTGTTTTGAAACGCAGAAAATCAAGCTGAGTCAGTGTGTTGCGCGGGGTAATCTGAGTGTCATGTGAGGAAATACAGATCGCGCGACGGGCGACAACCCTCGCCGCGCATTTTCTTTTTTGCCTGTTGACAGCCTTCGCGGGCGACCTCAGGGATCGATGCTGACGACGACCTTGCCGAAGTGGTTTCCGCCGAGGAAATGGCCGCAGGCCTGGGGCAGTTCGGAGAAGGCGAACACGCTGTCGACCACCGGCCGGATTCCCGCCACCTCGACGAAGCGCGCCAGCTGTTCGTGCATCTCGCGGCTGCCCACGTAGATGCCCTGCACGCGCACGCTGCTGCCGATCAGGCTCATCGGTTCAAGCGCGGCGCCCGGTCCGGTCACGGCACCGATCACGATCACCGTGCCCCCGACCCGCGTCGACGAGACCGATTTCATGATCGTCTGCGAGCCGCCCACTTCGAGCACGAGGTCTACGCCCGCACCGCCCGTGCGCTGGATCACTTCGTTGTCCCAGTCGGGCGTCGTCTTGTAATTGATCGTCTCGTCCGCGCCGAGCGAGCGGGCACGGGCCAGCTTCTCGTCGCTGGAGGAGGTGATGATGACGCGCGCGCCGGCGGCCTTGGCCAGCTGCAAGGCCCAGATCGATACGCCGCCGGTGCCCAGCAGCAGCACGGTTTCGCCGGGCTTGATCTGCCCTTCGACGAAGAGGGCGCGCCAGGCCGTCACGCCGGCGCAGGACAACGTGGCCGCCTGCGCGAAATCGAGGTGGGCCGGGCTGCGGATCAGCGCGGTCTCGGCCAGGACCAGGTCCTGCGTGAGTACGCCGGCGCCACCGCCGCCCAGGGCGGTCGCGAGTTTCGCCCGCGTCGGCCGGCCTTCGATCCAGTCCGGGAAGAAGCTCGTTGCGACCCGGTCGCCGACCTTGAACCGCGTCACCGCGCCGCCGGTCTCGACGACTTCGCCGGCCCCGTCGGAGCCCGGCACCAGCGGGTCCTTCGTCACGGCCGGGTACCAGCCGTTCACGATCATCATGTCGCGGAAGTTGAGCGAAGCTGCGTAAGGCCGCACCCGCACGTCATGCGGACCCAGCGGCTTCGGGCTTTCCTCGACCAGCTTCAGGCCCGCGATCTGGGTTCCGGCAACAATCCGCCAAGCTTTCATGTTTGAAGTTCCATCCGGCAGGTAAAGTCCGCACCAATGGTCTACCTGATCGATGCCTCCGTCTACGTCTTCCGCGCCTATTACGCGACGCCTCCGGACTTCGTCGATCCCGACGGAAACCCCGTCAATGCCGTGTACGGTTTCGCGCGCTTCCTCGTGGATTTCCTCGCTCGCGCGAAGCCGGAATACGTCGGCGTGGCCTTCGACGGCGCGCTCGCGACGTCCTTCCGGAACCGCATCTACCCGGCCTACAAGGCGAACCGCGAGCCTGCGCCGCCGGAGCTGCTGCTGCAGTTCGAGCGCTGCCGGCAGTTCTGCCACCACCTCGGCCTCGCGTGGTTCTCGAGCACCGAGTACGAGGCGGATGATCTCGTCGGCACGCTGGTCCACCGTGCGCGTGACGAAGGCCTGCGCTCGACGGTCGTCACGCGCGACAAGGACTTCGCGCAGCTGATCGGTCCGGGCGACGTGTACTGGGACTTCGCGGCGGACGCGCGCTACCTCCATCGGGACATCGAGGACCGCTTCGGCGTCGCGCCCGAACGCTACGCGGACTACCTGGCGCTGACCGGCGATGCCGTGGACAACATACCGGGCGTACCGGGCGTCGGCCCGAAGACGGCCGCGGCGCTGATGAAGGCCTATCCGACCCTGGACGAGCTCTACGAACGCCTCGATACGGTGGCCGACCTGCCGCTGCGCGGTGCCTCCGGGCTCGGCGCGAAACTGGCGCAGCATCGCGATGCCGCCTACCTCGCGCGCGACCTCACGCGCATCCATTGCAGCGTGCCGATGGAAGTCGATCGGCACGAACTGCGGCGGCGTCCGCCGGACCGTGAAGGTCTCTCGCGCTTCTTCGATGCACAGGGCTTCGGCAGCCTGCTGCGGAACCAGGTGGACCGGCTAGGATAGGCGCCACGACGAGGGGGTTTGCCAGACATGTCCAGCAAGAACATCGAGTCCGTCCTGCAGGAAGCGCGGCTGTTCCCGCCGACCGAGAGTTTCAGGTCCGCGGCCACGCTCGACAGCGACCGTCTCGCTTCGCTGCATGCCGCGGCCGAACGCGATCCCGCCGGTTTCTGGGGCGACCAGGCGCGCGACGCGCTGGTCTGGCACCGGCCCTTCACGGAAGTGCTCGACGAATCCGAGGCGCCCAATTACCGCTGGTTCGGCGACGGCCAGCTCAACGTCTCCGTGAACTGCCTCGACGTGCACCTCGAGGCACGCGGCGACCGGACCGCGCTGATCTTCGAGTCCGAGCCGGGCGAAGTCCGCCGCCTGACGTACCGCGAACTGCATGCGGAAGTCTGCCGCTTCGCCAACGGCCTGCGTTCGCTCGGCGTGCAGCAGGGAGATCGTGTCGTCATCTACATGCCGCTGATGCCGGAAGCGATCATCGCGATGCAGGCCTGCGCCCGCATCGGCGCGATCCACTCCGTCGTCTTCGGCGGTTTCTCCGCGCTGTCGCTCCGTGACCGCATCGAGGACGCCGGCGCGCGCGTGCTCATCACGGCCGACGGTGGAATGCGCGGCGGCCATGTCATCGAGCTCAAGTCTGCCGCCGACAAGGCGCTGTCCGAGGGCTGCGCGAGCATCGAATCCCAGGTCGTGCTGCGTCACACGGGCCATGCCGTCCCGATGGTCTCCGGCCGCGATGTCTGGTGGCAGGATCTCGTGAAGGACCAGCCGTCGACCTGCGAGCCGGCCTGGGTCGATGCCGAGCACCCGCTGTTCCTGCTCTACACCTCCGGTTCGACGGGCAAGCCCAAGGGCATCCAGCATTCCAGCGCGGGCTACCTGCTCGGCGCCAAGCTCAGCACCCAGTGGGTCTTCGACCTGAAACCCGCCGATGTCTTCTGGTGCACGGCCGACGTGGGCTGGATCACGGGCCACAGCTACGTGGCCTATGGCCCGCTCGCGAACGGCGCGACCGTCGTGCTGTACGAGGGCGGTCCCACCTGGCCGGATGCAGGCCGCTTCTGGCGCATCATCCAGCAGCACAAGGTCAGCATCTTCTACACCGCGCCCACCGCCCTGCGCGCACTGATGAAACTCGGCGACGACATCCCGAACAGCTACGACCTGTCGTCGCTCCGCCTGCTCGGCAGCGTCGGCGAGCCGATCAACCCCGAAGCCTGGATGTGGTACCGCTCGGTGATCGGCAAGGACCGCTGCCCGATCGTGGACACCTGGTGGCAGACGGAAACAGGCGCCATCCTGATCTCGCCCGTGCCGGGAGTCACGGCCACCAAGCCCGGCTCCTGCACGCAGCCCCTGCCGGGCATCGCCGCGGCCATCGTCGACGACGACGGCAACGTGGTCACGAAACACGATGCCGGCGGCTATCTCGTCGTGCGCCGTCCCTGGCCGTCGATGCTGCGCACGATCTGGAACGACAACGACCGCTACATCGATACCTACTGGCATCGCTTCCAGAACCGCTACTACGTGGCGGGCGACAGCGCACACCGAGATGCGGACGGCTACTACTGGATCATGGGCCGCATCGACGACGTGCTGAACGTGTCGGGGCATCGGCTCGGCACGATGGAAGTCGAGTCCGCACTGGTCGCGCACCACCGGGTTGCCGAAGCCGCCGTCGTCGGCAAGCCGCATCCGGTGAAAGGCGAAGCCGTGTTCGCCTATGTCGTCTGCCGCGGAGAGCGTCCGACCGGCGACACCCGCGCCTTCGTCGAAGAGCTTCGGCAGTGGGTGGGCGAGCAGATAGGTGCCATCGCCAAGCCCGACGAGATCCGCTTCGCGGACAACCTGCCGAAGACGCGCTCGGGCAAGATCATGCGCCGGCTGTTGCGCACGATCGCGCGCGACGAGGACATCACGCAGGACATCTCCACGCTCGAAAACCCGGCCATCGTCGACCAACTGCGCGGCAAGTGATGCCACGCCCGCTGCGCTCGCTCTACGTCCAGGTCCTGCTGGCGATCGTCGTCGGCGTCGTGGTCGGGCACCATGCGCCCGACTTCGCCGTGCAACTGAAGCCGCTCGGCGACGGTTTCGTGAAGCTCATCAAGATGGTCATCGCGCCGGTGATCTTCTGCACGGTGACGCTCGGCATCGCCGGCATGGAGGACCTCAAGAGCGTCGGTCGCACCGGGCTCTATGCACTGGGCTACTTCGAGGCGGTGACCACCCTTGCCCTGGTCCTGGGGCTCTGCGTCGTCAACTGGATCGCCCCCGGGGCGGGCATGCACGTGGATCCGGCCACGCTGGATCCGTCGCGCATCGGCCAGTACGTCGAGAAAGCCCAGCACCAGGGCATCGTCGAATTCCTGCTGAACATCATCCCGACGACGATCTTCGACGCCTTCGCCCGGGGCGATGTGCTGCAGATCCTGTTCGTCGCCCTGCTGTGCGGCTTCGCGCTGCACCTGGCGGCTGCCCGGGCGCGCGTGCTGCGCGAAGCGATAGAAGGACTGAACCACGTCGTGTTCGGCATCGTCGGCTTCATCATGAAGCTGGCGCCTGTCGGCGCGCTGGGTGCGATGGCCTTCACCATCGGCTCGCAGGGCATCGCGGCGCTGAAGCCGCTGGCCGGCCTCATGCTCTGCTTCTACCTGACCTGCCTGCTGTTCGTGTTCGTCGTCCTGGGCACGATCGCGCGGCTGCACGGCATCCGCCTGCTGGCGCTGCTCCGCTACATCCAGGACGAACTGCTGATCGTGCTCGGCACGTCGTCGTCCGAAAGCGTGCTGCCGCGGCTCATGGGCAAGCTCGAGGACCTGGGCTGCCGCCGCTCGGTCGTGGGCCTCGTCGTACCGGCGGGCTATTCCTTCAACCTCGACGGCACCTGCATCTACCTCACGTGCGCGGCGCTGTTTCTCGCGCAGGCCACCGACACCCCGCTGGCGCTGCCCCAGCAGATCGGCCTCCTGCTCGTGATGCTCATCACCTCGAAGGGGGCGGCCGGCATCACGGGCAGC
>JBEEKA010000220.1:0-3487 GCA_041168985.1 Pseudomonadota bacterium
CCTGCTGGCGACTGGTGACCTCGTCCAGGACCAGCCGGAAGGCTACCGCCACGTCCGCAGGCTCCTTGGGGGGCTGCGCATCCCGGTTCACTGCATCCCGGGCAACCACGACACGCCGGAACTCGCCGCGGCCCTGTCGGACGGACCGTTCTCTGTCGGCGGACACTTCGACCGGGACGCCTGGCGGGTCGTGATGCTGGACACCCGTGTCCCGGGGCGTGGCGAAGGCCGGCTTGCGGGCTCGGAACTGGCGCGGCTGGACGCCCTGCTGGCCGAGGCAGGCGACCGCCCTTCATTGGTCGTCATGCATCACCAGCCCGTGGCTCTGGGGAGCGAGTGGCTTGACGGCATCGGGTTGTCGAATGCCGACGCCTTCCTGTCCGTCCTCGACCGCCACCCCGTCGTGCGGGGTGTCGTGTTCGGACATGTGCACCAAGCCGTCGACACGTCGAGGGGCCGCGTTCGTTTCCTGGGCACACCCTCGACCTGCGCCCAGTTCAAACCTCGCGTTCCGAATTTCGAGGTGGATACGCTGCCGCCCGCCTGGCGACGGATCAGCCTCCTGCCGGACGGGTCGATCGAATCGACGGTCGCGTGGCTGGACCGGACGATCTAGTCCCGGACGGCGACGAGCCAGAACTCCTTGCGCAGGCCCAAGCCGTCCGCCACGCGCTGCGCACACCACCGAAGGGGGGCCACCACGCCCTCCCCCAGCCGTCGCAGGACCGGGGCGGCGCGATGGACCAGCTGCGGGTTCACGGCGACAACGCGGTATCCCTCTTCCCCGAGCAGGCGGGAAAGCGTCCCGGGCGTGTAGTACACGAAATGTTCGCGACCATGCGCCGCGGGCAGGTAGTAGCGACTCGACTGCGGGTCCCGCACGGCCTTGCGATAGCCGGCATGGGGAATGGCGATGAACACGCCACCGCCGGGCCGCAGCACGCGAGCCACCTCGCGCAATGCCGCGCGCGGGTCCGGCGTGTGCTCCAGGACATGTTTCATCGTCACGAGCGAGAACTCGCCATCCGCGAAAGGCAGGCGTGACAGCTCCCCGACCTCGGCGCGGAATCCCTGTTCACGACAGGTCTTGATCGCATACTGGCTGAGGTCGGAACCCGTGGGCGCGAGCCCCAGTTCCCTGCCGGCCTGGAGCGTGTAGCCGACCGAGCAGCCGATATCCAGCATCGGGCCGGGCGCGATGTAATTCAGTGCGTCGAGGATCTGGTTGCGGGACTTCTGCACGCGGCGACGCGTACGCTTGGTGTAGCGGCGCCCCTGATCGCCAGCACCGAAATAGCCGCTCTCGTAGAATCCCTCCGCGGTCGGATCGGGATGTTCGCTGCGCTTGTAGATCAGGCCGCAATCGCAACGGACCCAGGTAAGTTCCGCGTAGGCAGCCAGTGTCGAAGCACTGTCGCCATGACAAAGCGGGCAGGCAGGCATGACTATGGGCTGGGGGACGTCGTCAGGGTGTGCGGCATTCATGGCCGCGAGTGTAAGTCAGGACACGGAAAAGGACGGAACCGACATGCGCGCACTGGGCTATTTCACCGGGATTTTCGCCACGGCCCTGGGACTCGTGGCCATTGCGACGATGCCGGCCTGGCAACTGGTGAATCGCTTCGCGCATGTGCCGTTCCACCGCGTAGGCAACCGCATAGCCATGCTCGGCCTGGCCATCGGCCTGTACGTCGTGGCACGGAAGCTGGGGGTCTCCGACCGCAGGTCGATGGGCTTCGGCCTGCCGCGGGACCGGTTCCTGCGGGAACTCCTGCGCGGACTCGCGCTCGGCATCCTGTTCATGCTGCCGCTTGCCGCGCTGATGCTGGCACTGGGCATCCGCGAATTCGCCGGCGCACTGACGGCCGGCGGACTCCTGAAGCTCTTCCTCGCCGGCATGGGCAGCGGACTCGCGGTGGCCTTCATCGAGGAAAGCTTCCTTCGCGGCGCGATGTACAGCGCCGTCTCGCGGGAGTCCGGCACGGCCCTCGCCGTCGTCTCGACCTCGCTCCTGTACGCGGCCGTGCATTTCTTCGCGCGCTTCCGGATCGCCGACGCGGACGTGGACGCCTTCAGCGGCATCGCACTGCTGGGCGGATCACTCGGCGAATTCGCGCGCCCGCTCGAGATCGCCGACGCCTACCTGTGCCTGGCGGGCGTCGGTGTGCTGCTGGCCCTGCTGCGCGCACGGACGGGAAGCATCGCGGCCGGGATGGGTCTGCACGCCGGCTGGGTGACGGTCATGCTCGTCGTGCTCCGCACGACGGTGGTGGATCCGGAAGCGCCCCGGGTCATGCTCCTGAGCCAGCATGACGGATTCGTGGGCTGGCTGACGCTCGTGTGGACGGCCATCGCGGCCGTGCCACTGCTCGCTTACTACAAGCGTCGCCAGGCGCGCGCGGAGTCGATCTTTCAGGACTGATTTTCCGCCCGCGCCAGCAGCGGCTCGAGCGCCTCCAGCAGGCGCTGTCGCGCCTGCAGGTCCATCGGCACTATCTCGGCGAGCCGGCAGGAGACCCAGCCTGCATCATCAAGATCCTGCGCCAGGCCTCGAGCACCCGGAAGCAGGATTCGCCGCAGGCAGTCCTTGACCATGTCGACGTAGCGCGGCTCGAAGATCCGCAGGGGCAGCGGACCGCCCGGGAACAGCACCGTGTTCATTGGAAAGAGCGGGGTGTCGTTGACAGGCACCCCCCGCCGGCCGTCAGCCGCGCGAAGCGAGCGCGTCGAGCAGTTTACGGTGCAGCCCGCCAAAGCCCCCGTTGCTCATGACGAGCACATGGTCGCCCGCCCCGGCGGCATCCGCCAGGGCGCCGACCAGGGAGGGGATGTCCGCGGCGAGATGCGCCTTGCCGCCCAAGGGACGCGTGATGCTGCCGGCGTCCCAGCCAAGGTCCGGGGGCGCATACACGAAGACCTCGTCGGCCCCTGCCAGGGACGGCGCCAGTGTTTCGCGGTGTACGCCGAGCTTCATCGTGTTCGATCGCGGTTCGAGCACGGCGATCAGTCGCGCCGCGCCGATCCGGCGACGCAGGCCATCGATCGTCGTGGCAATGGCCGTCGGATGGTGCGCGAAGTCGTCGTAGACGCGAACCCCCGCGGCTTCGCCGGACAGCTCCATGCGACGGCGAACGCCCTTGAACTCAGCGAGCGCCGCGATCGAGTGCGCCACCGGCACGCCGGCATGGCGCGCGGCCGCGATCGCCGCCAGCGCGTTGTCGACGTTGTGGCCGCCATACTGCGCCCACGCCACGGTCCCCTGCGGCACGCCGTCGAGCAGCACTTCGAAACGGCCGAAGTCGCTGCCCGGCTCGGCGCACGCCGCCCAGTCCACCCCGGCGCCGCCCGAGCGGGCGAATCCTTCGCGCGGCGTCCAGCAGCCCTGTCCGAGCACCGCTGCGAGGTTCGCGTCGGTGGCATTGCAGACGATGCGGCCGGCGCCGGGGACCGTGCGCACGAGGTGGTGGAACTGCTTCTGGATCGCGGC
>JBEEKA010000221.1:0-7672 GCA_041168985.1 Pseudomonadota bacterium
TGGGGTCGGTGCTGTGTTACCTCGCGGCCATCAAGGGGTCGGCGGATACGGCGGAGTCCTCCCTGCAGCAGATGACCCTCTGGCGTTTCGTGACCGGACTGGGCATGGGCGGCGTCACGCCGCTCGCGACGACGCTCATCTCCGAATGGACCTCGCAGCGGGTCCGCAGCGTGGTGGTGGCGCTCGTCATTTCGTCGGTGCCCGGTGGCGGGTCCCTCGCGGGACTTGCGAACCAGCACTTCGAGTGGCAGCAGCTCTTCCTGCTGGGCGGCCTGGTGCCGCTGGCCCTGTTCATCTGCTTTGGATTCCTGCTGCCGGAGTCGCCGAAATACATGGCGCAGCATCCGTCGCAGCATGCGCGGCTCGCCAAGTCGCTCAACCGCCTCCTCGGCCGCAAGGAGTTCGATGGCAGCGAGGATTTCGCGGTGATCGAGCAGGGCAAGCGCTCGAGCCACTGGTTCGCGACGCTCTGGAACAGTGACTACCGGGTTGCAACTTCCTTCATCTGGCTGGCCTTCTCGTTCAACAGTTTCGTGCTGTACATGTACACGAACTACCTCAAGACGCTGCTGACGACCGGCATGGTGGCCGAGTCCGTCGCCGGCAATGCACTGAGCCTTTTCTCCCTCGGCGCATTTTTCGGTTCCATCGGTGGCGCTTTCCTCGTTCGCTGGTTCGGTTCACGGTACGTGGGCTCGATCCTCGCCTTCGTCGGCGTACTGGGCACGGCGCTGATCGGCATGATGATGGTCGTCGAGGGCGGTGCGAACCCGGACACGATCCTCGTCCTCGGTTTCGCATCGGGGGCTTCCATCAACGGCATGCAGGCCTTCATCTACGCCGTGGCCGCCCACTCCTATCCCACGGAAATCCGCGGTTCGGCAGTGGGTCTGGCGCAGACGATCTCCCGCATCGGCGCGGTGGCGAGTCCGCTGGTCGCCTCGGCGTACCTGGCGATGAAGCCGCTGCCGGCGGTGAACCTGTTCTTCTGGTTCGTGGCGGCCTGTGCCCTCGTGACGACGCTCAGCTTCTTCCTGATTCCGTCGCATATTCCCTCGCACCGGCAACACGCTGCGGGCAAGTCGCACTGACCGGGTTGCGCGAGCTCGCTGCGCTGAGGCAGTGCATCGGTGAACTCGATGCCCTGCCTGCCCATGTCCGGCATGTCCTCCGCGGCTGGGCGCGGGCCCTGCCGCCTGACCATGGTCGGCAGCGCATCGAACATTTCCTGCCCCTTCGCCTTCGACGTGCGTTGCCGGATCTGCTCGGCCAGCTGGATGCGCTGGTTCGGATCCAGTCGAGACATCCCTCGGGCGACGGCAGCGAACGACTGCTGCTGCGGCTCGAGGATGGGCAGGCGATCGAGAGCGTGCTGTTGCCGCGGGGCGGGCTGTGCGTCTCCACGCAGGTGGGCTGCGCCGTGGGCTGCCGGTTCTGCATGACCGGAAAGGGAGGGCTGCTGCGCCAGCTGGGCAGCGCCGAGATCGTCGCCCAGGTCGTGCAGGCGCGCCGCCTCCGCGCGGTTAAAAAGGTCGTGTTCATGGGCATGGGCGAACCCGCCCACAACCTGGATGCGGTGATGGAGGCGATCGACTGCCTCGCGACCGAGGGTGGCATCGGCCACAAGAACCTGGTCCTGTCGACAGTGGGAGATCCGCGGGTCTTCGACCGTCTGCCGTCCGCTTCGATCAAGCCGGCGCTGGCCCTGTCACTGCATTCCACCGATGCCGGGCGACGGGCGGATCTGCTTCCCAAGGCGCCCCGTTACGAGCCCGGTAGGCTGTTCGGCCTTGCGGCGGATTATGCAGAGTCCACGGGCTACCCCTTGCAGGTGCAGTGGACGCTCCTCGACGGCATCAACGATGGGGACGACGAAATCGAGGCCCTCATCGCGTTGTTCAAGGGGCGCTATGCGATGCTCAATTTCATTCCCTGGAACACGGTCGAGGGAATGCCGTTCCGGCGGCCGGCCTGGGACAAGGCACGGGCGCTGGCTGCGCGGCTCAACGCCTCGGGCGTACTGACGAAACTGCGTGACTCCGCCGGGCAGGACGTGGAGGGAGGCTGTGGGCAGCTTCGCGCCCGCCGCGCCAGCTCAGTCCTTGTGGATCACGTCGATCCTGCGCATCTGCCAGGGCAGTAGCCACATCAGTCGCGGCGCCTGCCTGACCACGGCGAACCAGATCCCCACGAGCGCGGCAAAGATAACCAGCAGCAGCAATGGCGGAGGCAAGCTGGGGGCGGCGATCAGGGCTATCGCGGGCAGCAGCGTCATCACCGCGTAGAGAATGAATATCGCGGTTACCGAGAACCCCGCGCCCAGCAGGCGTTCATGCGAGGTCTGCTGACCGGCGGCCAGCCGAAGCAGCTCACAGAAAGGCAGGGGCATGAGCCACAACAGGTGCATGGGGGTGAGCCCGGAATCCGACCCATCGGCATCCATCTGCAGTGCCGCGATCCCGAAGAGCAGGGCGAGCAGGGCCGTGCCGCCCTGTCCCGACTGGATACGAAACGCGCGATTGATGCGAAAGGGCAGGTTGAGTGCGAGCAGTCCCGCGGCGGCCGCCGCGCCTGTTGCCGACAGCCAGTGCGCCGTCCCGGCGGTCATGAATGAAAGCGCTGAAAGTGCGATGCAAAGGACCATCGCGCCGAGTCCATCGAGGCTGCGAAGCCTGTAAACCCCCTGCAGCACGGCGACGCCGCCCAATGTCGCGAGGATATCGTCGAGTTCAAGGGCGTTCCCCTGGCGTTGCTGCACGATTGCTGCACAGACAATGACATCCACCAGCAGCATCGCAATGTTCGTCCATCCCAGTCCCCTGTCCGCAGGCGCGGCAAGCAGTCGCAGGGCAAGAAGCCCGAGGATGATGGCCGGTAGATCGACATCATCGGGCCGCCACCACCAGGCCGCCGCTATCGCGCCCCAGAGCGCAAGCCCGCCGATGACAGGGGTCCGGAAGCCCTGGGTCGCATGCGGTCCGTCGGGCATGGCGATGTCCAGCAGGCGCCAGACTGGCCGAAGCACGACTGCCAGAAGCAGGAATGTCAGGAAAGCCATCTTTCGATCATAGCGCCGACGCCGTATTGTGGGCGCAAAAAAGCGGGGAGAAGAATCAGTGTCCAAATATGTTTACCACACGAGCCGCGTCGTTTTCGGTGGCTGGTGGCTCTACTCCGGCGCGATGCATTTCCTTTCGCCCGAGTGGCAGCCGATGGGACACGAGCCGGCCGCGATCGCATTCACCCAGGCGCTGATCGAAAGCGGCCTGTTCTTCTGGGTGAAGGTGCTGGAGATCATCCTGGGCACCACGATCCTGGCGAACCGGTTCATGCCGCTGTCGCTGGTGGCGATGACGCCGATCAACGTCGTGATCGTGTACTGGAATTTCGTGCTCGACCCGGCGACGGTGGACTACGTGTTCGGCTCATTGAGCATCGTGTTCAACGTGACCCTGGCATGGCCCTGGCGGCGCGTGTTCTACCCGCTGTTCGCGTGGAAGGGTGAAGTGGATCATTCGATGAGCCCCTGAGCGGGGCGCGTCGAGTCCGGCTAGCGGCGCAGTTTGCGCAGGGCGGCCGCCAGCGTCCGGACGCCGGGGGCCTTGTCGTACCACTTGAGATCGTGGATGTCCGTGCGCGAAGGGCGCTGGACACCGAGCATTTTCTTGTGGACGAAAGTGTTCCGTCCCGGGAAGTCGTTCCTGTACCGGCTGTACGCGCCATCGACGTGCATCGGGCCGCCATCCGGGTGACCCGGTGGTCGGGTCAGGATCTGGCCCAGGTAATCGCGGATCTCCCGGATGCTGTCGCCGCGGATCCCCATGAAATGGGTGGTCTGCAGGCCCACGGCCGGCGGTGCAAGGGCCAGCACGCCATCGCTGAAGTCGAACCGGGCGCCACTGGGTACCGCATATCCCCCGTAGAAAATGGACCAGTCCTTGTCGCGCAGTCGTGCATTGGCGTCGGCGAAATCGGCGCGGAACCCCTGGGAGAAATCAACGTCATCCTCGAGAATCAGGATGCGCTCGAGCCGGTCCTCGACCGCGTTTTGCAGGACACCGAGATGGCTCATGAAGCAGCCTCGCGCGCCCAGGGTGGGAAAGCCGTCCGCAGCGGCCGGCCGGATCGCGCTGAACCAGTGGACGGGAGCCTGGTTCGCATCGCAATCCACGATGGCGAACTGTTCGGTCATCTCCCGCCGCCTATCCAGTCGGTTCGCGAGGTTGATGACGTAGACGCGGTCGTAATCGGTAAATGGGTGCATGGGCGGAATATACCGCCGCATGGCCGCAACAGTCAGGATTGAGTGGTGGGCGGTACAGGGCTTGAACCTGTGACCCCTGCCGTGTGAAAGCAGTGCTCTACCGCTGAGCTAACCGCCCGCCGAGTCCGGACCGATGGTCCGGCGTCTTCGAGAGCCGCGCAGTATACCGATGCCCGCCCGGCGACACAATTGCCGTCCCCGAAACGGCTAGAATCCGCGCACCATGACTGTCATCACCCGCTTCGCCCCCAGTCCCACCGGCATGCTGCATATCGGTGGCGTGCGTACCGCGCTGTTCTCGTGGCTCTATGCCCGCCGCCACGGTGGCCAGTTCATCCTGCGCGTGGAGGACACCGACCGGGAGCGCTCCACCGACGAGGCGGTCCGCGTGATCCTCGAGGGCATGCGCTGGCTGGGCCTGGACGAGGACCAGGGGCCGTTCTACCAGACGCAGCGTTATGACCGGTACCGCGCGGTCATCCAGCAGCTGCTGGACGAAGGCAAGGCGTACCGCTGCTACTGCTCGAAGGAAGAGCTCGACGCGCTGCGCGAGGCGCAGATGGCGCGCAAGGAAAAGCCGCGCTACGACGGCCGCTGGCGCGACAGCACCGCGACGCCCCCGGCCGGCGTCACGCCGGTCGTCCGTTTCAAGAACCCGACGGACGGCGAAGTGATCGTCGATGACCTCGTGCACGGCCGCACCGTATTCCAGAACAGCGAGCTCGATGACCTGATCATCCAGCGTTCCGATGGCAATCCGACGTACAACTTCTGCGTCGTCGTCGACGATTTCGACATGGGCGTCACGCACGTCATCCGCGGCGATGACCACCTGAACAACACGCCGCGGCAGATCAACATGCTGAAGGCGCTCGGCGCGACGCCGCCGACCTACGCGCACGTGCCGATGATCCTCGGTGCGGATGGCGCGAAGCTGTCCAAGCGCCATGGTGCGGTCAGCGTGCTCGAATACGAAAAGGAAGGCTTCCTGCCGGACGCGCTGCTCAATTACCTCGTGCGCCTCGGCTGGTCCCATGGCGACCAGGAATTCTTCACGCGCGAGGAAATGATCGCGGCCTTCGATATCGCCGACGTGAACAAGTCGGCCGCGGCCTTCGATCCCGACAAGCTGCTGTGGCTGAACCAGCAGCACATCATGAAGGCGCCGGTGGCGACGCTGGCGTCGGGCCTCAGGGCCCAGCTCGCCCTGCTGGGCGTGCTGACCGATGACCAGGCCCTGCTCGAGGGCGTCGCCGGAGCGCTGCGGGAAAGGGCGAAGACGCTGAAGGACATGGCGTCGGCAGGACTGTTCTTCTTCCGGGAACCGGTCAGGGACGAAAAGGCAGCGGCCAAGCACCTGACGCCGGAGGCACTGGTACTGCTGGCCGAGCTGCGGGCTGAACTGGCTTCCCTGCCGGAGTGGAACGCGCCGGCCGTCCATGCGCTGTTGAACGCCTTTGCCGGAAACCGCTCCCTGGGTCTGGGCAAGATCGCCCAGCCGCTGCGCGTGGCCCTTTGCGGGGGCACGGTTTCGCCGCCGATCGATGCAACCGTGGCCGTGCTGGGGCGCAGCCGCGTACTGGATCGACTCGCTGCTTTGTTTCCTTGACAGGACGGGACGGCGCGCGTAACTTGCGCGGCCTTCCCGCTGTGGGGCTATAGCTCAGCTGGGAGAGCGCTTGCATGGCATGCAAGAGGTCGACGGTTCGATCCCGTCTAGCTCCACCAAATTCCAGAACGCCCGTCCGGCCCCGGACGGGCGTTTTTCGTTGTCGGGCACGGTAGTATCACCGGATGACCGTCGCCGGACTGGAAATCGAAGCCGCAGGGGAAACGCAGCCGCGTTCCGCGTTGAAGGCGCTCATCGTCGACGATTCGGCCGCGGATGCCGAACTGCTTGTGCGCCAGCTGACGCGCGACGGATTCGACGTCGAGTGGTCGCGTGTCGATAACGCCGCCGATCTCCGTAACGCGCTTCAGCAGGACACCTGGGGCGTGATCCTCTGTGACTTTTCGATGCCCGGTTTCGGCGGCCCCGAGGCGCTGCAGATCCTGCGCGGCACGGGCAAGGACGTCCCGTTCATCCTGGTGACGGGTGCGATCGGTGAAGAAGCCGCCGTCGACATGATGAAGGCCGGTGCACAGGATTTCGTACTCAAGGGGCGGATTTCCCGGCTGGGACCGGTCCTGGACCGCGAGCTGCGCGAGGCGCAGGGCCGTCGCCAGCAGCGGATCGATTTGGCGGCCCGCGTGGAGGCACAGCGGCAGCTGGAGGTCGCAAACCTCCAGTTGCGCCAGCTGTCGAGCAAGATGATCCAGCTGCAGGAGAACGAGCGCGCCCTGCTGTCGCGCGGCCTGCACGATGACGTGGGTCAGTCGCTGACGGGACTCACCCTGCAGCTGCAGGCGCTGCGGCTGCGCGTGCGAGAGCTGATGGATACCAAGCCGCTGGATGACTGCCTGCAGATCGTCGGCCACTTGCTGACGCAGGTCAGGGAACTGTCCCTGGACCTCAGGCCGCCCCAGCTCGACCAGCTCGGGCTGGTGGCGGCGCTACGCTGGTTCGGCGAACGGAAGATCGCCCCGGTGCCGGAACTGGGCCTGCGGTTCGAATGCGAGGAACTCCCGGCGCTGGGGCCGGACGTCGAAACCGCGGCGTTCCGCATCGTGCAGGAGGCGCTGACCAACGTGCTGCGGCATTCGGGCGCGACCGAGGTGGCCATAGAAGTCCGCTTCAGGTCCGGCCAGCTCTGCGTGGCGGTGGAGGACAATGGTCGCGGTTTCGATGTGCACCAGGTGCAGGAGCGCGCACTGCGCGGCGAGAGCCTTGGCGTACTGAACATCCAGGAACGCGCGTCCATGGCGGGTGGTCGCGCGGAGTTCTTCTCGCGTCCGGGCAGGACGCGGGTATCGGTTTACCTTCCCCGGGGGCTGACATGACGGTTCGCGTATTGCTGGCGGATGATCATTTGCTCGTTCGCGCAGGGATCAGGGCCTTGCTGACGAGCCTGCCCGATGTCGAAGTCGTCGGAGAGGTGACGAGCGGAACGGAAGTGCTCGGGGCGGTCGAATCGCTTGCGCCGGACGTCGCGCTGCTGGACATTTCCATGCCGGGCATGAATGGCCTGGAGGCCGCGCGACGGCTGTCGGACGACCATCCGGAAGTGCGCGTGATCATCGTGTCGATGCATTCCTCGGAAGACTACGTTGCCCGTGCACTGAAGGCCGGTGCCCGTGGCTATCTCACAAAGGCATCTGCCGCGCAGGAGCTCGAGCGTGCCCTGAAAGCCGTGATGTCCGGTTCCCAGTACATCGATTCCCATATTTCCCGCGGCGCGCTGGAAACCTACCTGCGGCGCATCGAGGACGGGCGCGACGGTGACGTCCTGACGGCACGGCAGCGTGAAA
>JBEEKA010000222.1:0-9638 GCA_041168985.1 Pseudomonadota bacterium
CTCGCGGCGGCTGCGGCGGCCTGCAGCGCCGGCGCCACGCTCGACGACGTGGCCCATGGGCTGGCGCAGATGCAGCCCGTGCAGGGCAGGCTGCAGCCGCGGCGCAGTCGTCACGGCGCCCAGCTCATCGACGATTCCTACAATGCCAATCCCAGTTCGGTGCGCGCGGGGATCGATGTCATCGCCCGCCTCGGCAAGCCGGCCTGGCTCGTCCTCGGTGACATGGGCGAACTGGGGCCGGCGGCCGAAAGGCTGCATGCGGAGATCGGTGCCTATGCGCGCGAGCAGGGCGTGGACCGGCTGTTCGCGACTGGTGCGCTGAGCCGGGCCGCCGTCGATGCCTTCGGCGCCGGCGCGGAATGGCACGCGGATGTCGAATCCCTTGGCCGTGCGGTCGATGCCGTGCTGGATCCGGGCGCCTGCGTGCTCGTGAAGGGCTCGCGCTTCAACCGGCTCGAACGCGTGGTTGCCACGCTCACCGGCGCCAGCGCGCCACAAGGACACTGACCGCACCATGCTGTACTGGCTCGCCAAGCAACTCGCGCCCCACCACACGGCATTCAACGTCTTCTCCTACCTGACGTTGCGCGGGATCCTTGCTGTCATGACGGCGCTGCTGCTGTCCCTGGTGATCGGTCCCGGCATGATCCGCCGGCTGCAGATGGGCCAGATCGGACAGGTCGTGCGCGACGACGGCCCGCAGTCGCATTTTTCGAAGAAGGGCACGCCGACGATGGGCGGTGCGTTGATCATCGTCGCGATCGCCGTGTCGACGCTGTTGTGGGCCGACCTCGGCAACCGTTTCATCTGGATCATCCTGCTGGTCACCGTGGCGCACGGGGCGATCGGCTTTTACGACGATTACCTGAAACTCGTGGTGCGCAGTTCGCGCGGACTGCCGGCGAAGTGGAAGTACACGTGGCAGTCCGTGGCGGGGCTGGCGGCGGCGATCGTGCTGTACCAGACGGCCAAGGTTCCGGCGGAGACGACCTTGTTCCTGCCCTTCGTGAAGGGTTTCGCGCTGCCGCTGGGCGCTGTCGGATTCGTCACGCTCACGTATTTCATGATCGTCGGCATGAGCAACGCGGTGAACCTCACCGACGGGCTCGACGGGCTCGCGATCATGCCGGCGGCGATGGTCGCCGGCGCGCTCGGCATTTTCGCCTACGCCAGCGGCAACGCGATCTTCGCGAACTACCTGGCCATCCCGGCGATTCCCGGCGCCGGCGAGGTCCTGATCTTTTGCGGCGCGATGGTCGGCGCGGGCCTGGGCTTCCTGTGGTTCAACGCGTATCCGGCGCAGGTCTTCATGGGGGATATCGGTGCGCTCGCGCTTGGCGCGGCGCTGGGCCTGATCGCCGTCATCGTGCGCCAGGAACTGGTCGTGCTCGTGATGGGCGGCGTCTTCGTGCTGGAAACGGCCTCGGTCATCCTGCAGGTCGCGTCGTTCAAGCTGACGGGCAAGCGGATCTTCCGCATGGCGCCCATCCACCACCACTTCGAACTCAAGGGATGGGCCGAGCCGAAGGTCATCGTCCGCTTCTGGATCATCAGCCTGCTGCTCGTGCTTGCGGGCCTCGCGACCCTGAAGGTGCGCTGATGTCGCAGGGCCACGCCGTCATCGCGGGACTGGGCAACACGGGACTCTCCGTGGCCCGGCATCTCGCCGCGCGCGGCTGGTCGATCGCCGGCACGGACACCCGTACCGACCCGCCGGGCCTCGAGGCGCTTCGCGCCGTGCAGCCCGGCATGTGCATCGCCTGCGGCGGGCTCGATGCCTCGCTGCTGGACGGCGCCTCCTGTGTCGTCGTGTCGCCCGGGCTGCCGCTGGACGGCGAATTCTTCGACAGGGCTCGCGGTCTCGGCGTCGAGATCATCGGCGACATCGAACTGTTCGCCAGGGCCGTCGCGGCGTGCGTGGTGGGCATCACCGGCACCAACGGCAAGAGCACGGTGACGACGCTGGTCGCGCGCATGGCGCAGCGGGCCGGTCTCGTCGCGCGTGCCGGCGGCAACCTGGGCCCTCCCGCGCTGGAGTTGCTCGAGGGCGCGCCGGCGGACCTCTATGTGCTGGAGTTGTCCAGCTACCAGCTCGAGACGACACGGTCGCTGCGGCTTGCTGCCGCCACGGTGCTCAACGTGACGCCGGACCACATGGACCGTTACGCAGACCTCGAGGGCTACGCGCAGGCCAAGGCGCGCATTTTCGAACACTGCGACCGGGCCATCGTCAATCTCGATGACCCGCTGGTGGTGCGCATGCCGGCGCCGGGCCAGCCGTGGTCCGGCTTTTCCCTCGAGTCCTCCACGGGCGCGGACTACACGCTGCGGCACAAGGACGGTGGCTGGTGGCTCGCGCAGGGCGACACGCCGCTGCTGGCCGTGGACGACATGCGCATCCGCGGCCTGCACAACGCTGCCAACGCCCTGGCCGCGCTGGCGCTGGGTGATGCCGTCGGCCTGCCGCGGGACGCCATGCTGGCGGAACTGCGCGAGTTCCCCGGGCTACCGCATCGCGCGCAGTGGGTGGCCGACGTCGACGGCGTGCACTACGTGAACGATTCAAAGGGCACGAACGTCGGCTCGACGCTCGCGGCCGTCGCGGGATTCGAGGGTCCGCTCGTGGTCATCGCGGGCGGCGACGGCAAGAACCAGGACTTCGCGCCGCTGAAGGCTGCATTCGCGGGCAAGGTCCGCCATGCCGTGCTCATCGGGCGCGATGCGCCGCAGTTGGCCGCAGCACTGGAAGGAGCCTGTTCGCTGGAACGGGCGGACTCGCTGGAGGCAGCCGTGCTTGCCGCCCGCCGCGTCGCGCGGCCGGGCGAGACGGTGCTGCTGTCGCCGGCCTGCGCGAGCCTCGACATGTTCAGGGATTACACCCACCGCGGCGCGGTCTTCGCGGCGGCGGTGAAGGGGATGGCGGCATGAGTGCGACACAGGCATCGATGGAACGGCAGCTGGCGACGGGCGAGGGTTACCGCATCGATACGGTGTTCGTCGTGCTGGCGCTGTCGGTCCTGCTGCTCGGCCTCGTGATGGTGGGATCGGCCTCGGTGTCGATGGCGGCCCATGAAGCCGGCGGGAACGCCTTCGCCTATCTCGAACGCCAGCTCTTCCTGACGCTGGCGGGTCTCACGCTGGCCGCTGGGGTCGCCTGCATTCCCACCGAGCTGCTCGAGCGTTTCGCCTTCCCGCTGATCGTCGCCGCGGCGGTCTTGCTGGTCGTGGTGCTCATACCGGGCCTGGGCCACGTGGTGAACGGCAGCCGTCGCTGGATCCGGCTCGCCGGCCTGAATTTCCAGGCGTCGGAAGGCGCGCGCGTGCTCGTCCTGGTCTTCCTGTCGAGCTACGCCGTGCGACGCGAAACGGAGCTCCGTTCGTCCTTCATGGGACTGATGCGGCCTCTCGGCCTGCTGCTGGCATTCGCCGGACTGCTGCTGCTCGAACCGGACTTCGGCGCGGCAGCAGTACTCGTCACGACCGGCTTCGGCCTGCTGTTCCTCGCCGGCGCGCAGCTGCGCTGGGTGCTGGCGCTGTCCTGCGGGCTGCTGGCGCTGGGGAGCATGGCTGTGTACCTCGCGCCCTACCGCATGAAGCGGCTGATGACCTTCGTCGATCCCTGGGCGGATCCGTTCAACTCCGGTTTCCAGCTCACGCAGTCGCTGATCGCGATAGGTCGCGGTGACTGGTTCGGCGTGGGCCTGGGCTCGAGCGTGCAGAAGCTGTTCTACCTGCCGGAAGCGCACACGGACTTCCTGTTCGCCGTGCTGGCGGAGGAACTGGGGCTGGCCGGCGTGGTACTCACGATCGGCCTGATCCTCGCGCTGGTCTGGCGCGTGTTCCACATCTCGCGCCTCGCGTCGGACGCGGGCCTCAAGTTCCAGTCCTACCTCGCCGCGGCCTTCGGCCTGTGGCTCGGCATCCAGGCCTGCATCAACATGGGCGTGAACATGGGCGCCCTGCCGACGAAGGGGCTGACGCTGCCGCTCATGAGCTATGGCCGCAGCAGTCTGATCGTCACGATCGCGTGGATGGGCATCGTGCTGCGGGTGTACCACGAGGCCACGGGCGAAACGCGTGGCGTCGCCGCGGCCGTCCGTCGGCGTGCCGCAGCGGGGGCCACGGGTCCCGTCGGGGGGGGCGAATGAGCGACGCGCCCGTCCTCATCATGGCGGGCGGCACCGGGGGGCATGTCTTCCCGGCGCTCGCGCTGGCGCGGCTGTTGCGCGAGCGGCAGCGACAGGTCGTCTGGCTGGGTACGCGCCGGGGGCTGGAATCCCGCATCGTGCCTGCGGAAGGCTTTCCGATCGAATGGCTGGGCGTCGGCGGCCTGCGCGGCAAGGGCGTTTCCACCCTGGTTGCGGCGCCCTTCAGGCTGGCGCGGGCGCTGTGGCAGGCGCTGTCCATCATGCGGCGGCACCGGCCCGCGGTCGTCGTCGGCCTCGGCGGGTTCGTCACCGGACCCGGCGGAGTTGCCGCCTGGTTGTGCCGACGGCCGCTGGTGATCCACGAACAGAATGCGATCGCAGGCTTCACGAACCGCTGCCTGTCGCGCATTGCCCACGACGTCCTGACGGCTTTTCCCGGCGCATTCGGCGACAAGGTCGTGGTCCACGAAATCGGCAACCCGGTGCGCCACGACATCGCGGCCCTGCCGGTGCCCGCCGAGCGCTTCGCCGGTCGTAGCGGCCCGATCCGGCTGCTCGTCGTCGGCGGAAGCCTCGGCGCTGCGCGCTTGAACACCGCGGTGCCCCGGGCCCTCGCGGAGCTCGCGCGGCGTGGTGTCGCCGCCTTCGACGTGCGTCATCAGTCAGGGGAAAAACAGTTCGAGTCCGCGCGGGCCGCCTACGGCTCGGCGGGAGTCGCCGGCCAGGTCGACGCCTTCATCGAGGACATGGCCGCTGCCTATGCCTGGGCGGACCTCGTGATCTGTCGCTCCGGCGCCCTCACGGTCTCGGAGCTTGCGGCCGCTGGTGTCGGGGCCCTGCTTGTCCCGTATCCGCATGCGGTCGATGACCACCAGTCTCACAACGCCGAGGTGCTCGTCCGCGCCGGGGCGGCCCTGCGCATCGCCGACGGCGACCTCACGCCCCTGCGGCTCGCCGACGAACTGCAACGGCGCGCGCTGGACCGCGCTGCCCTGGCGACGATGGCGGACCGCGCACGCGGCTGTGCCCGGCCCGATGCCGCCGAAGCCCTGCTGTCACATTGCCTGGCTGCTGCCGTGAAGGAGGCTGCATGAATCGCGCGCTGACGGACGGCATGCGCCGCATCCATGGCATTCACTTCGTCGGTATCGGCGGCAGCGGCATGGGGCCGATCGCCGAAGTGCTCCTGAATCTCGGCTATGCCGTGCAGGGATCCGACATGAAGGTCGGGCCTGCCACCGAGCGGCTTGCGCGGATGGGGGCGAAGGTCATGATCGGCCACGCCGCGTCGAACATCGAGGGCGCGGACGTCGTCGTCGTGTCCACGGCGATCCAGCACGACAACCCGGAAGTGGCCGCGGCACTCGAACGCCGGTTGCCGGTGGTGAAGCGCGCCGAGATGCTCGGCGAACTGTTCCGCTTCCGGCACGCAATCGCCGTCGCCGGCACGCATGGCAAGACGACGACGACCAGCCTGGTCGCGAGCATCCTGACCGAAGGCGGGGCGGACCCGACCTTCGTCATCGGCGGCCGCTTGAAGAGCGCCGGCAGCAACGCGCGCGTGGGCAAGGGGCGTTACCTCGTCGCCGAAGCCGACGAGAGCGATGCCTCCTTCCTGCACCTGCAGCCGATGGTGTCGATCGTCACGAACATCGACAACGACCATCTCGGCACGCATGGCGGGGACTTCGAGAAACTGCGGCAGAGTTTCGTGGAGTTCCTGCACAACCTGCCGTTCTACGGACTTGCCGTGCTGTGCATCGACGACGCTGAGCTGCGTTCCCTGCTGCCGCAGGTGAACCGCCCGATCGTGACCTACGGCGTCTCCCCGGACGCCGACGTGCGCGCGGTCGACATCGAGCGGCGCGGACTCCGCACCCACTTCAAGGTCATTCGCCCCGGCCATGCCGAGCCGCTGCCGGTCAGCGTGAACCTGCCGGGTCACCACAACGTGCTCAATGCGCTCGCGGCGATCGCCGTGGCGACGGATCTGGGCATCGCCGACGAGGCGATCCAGCTGTCGCTTGCCGGTTTCGAAGGGATCGATCGTCGCCTGCAACAGGTGGGCGAGGTGCCGCTGCCCGGCGGGGACATCACGGTCATCGACGATTATGGGCACCACCCGACGGAGATCGCCGCGACGCTGGATGCCCTGCGGCAGGCCTTCGAGGGTCGCCGCATCGTGCTGGTCTTCCAGCCGCACCGTTACACGCGGACGCGTGACCTGCTTGATGATTTCGCGCGGGTCCTGTCGACGGCCGATGCGCTGGTCGTCACGGACGTCTATGCCGCCGGCGAGGCGCCGATCAAGGGCGCGGATGCGCGTGCGATCTGCCGAGCCGTGCGCTCGCGCGGCAGCGTCGAGCCGGTGCTCGTCCCGAAGGTCGAGGACATCGCGGCGTCGCTCGTATCGGTCCTTCGCGCAGGCGATGTCGTCGCGATGATGGGCGCCGGCAGCATCAGCGCCGCCGCGCATGAATTGCCGGCAAAGCTCGTCGCGCTCGGACTCGAGGGCCGCAACTGGCCCGCCGTGGACCGGAGGCGTCGATGAGCCTCGCCATCCATCCGAAATTTGCCGACCGCGTGCGCCATGACGAATCCCTGTCGCGGCACACGTCCTGGCACGTGGGTGGACCTGCCGACGTTTTTTTCATGCCGCGGGACCGGGCGGACCTCGTGGAATTCCTGCAGGGCCTGCCCGCGGGAACGCCCCTGCTGTGGATCGGTCTCGGCAGCAACCTGCTGGTCCGCGACGGCGGACTGCGTGGCGTGGTCGTGTCGACCAAGGAGTCCCTCGGTGCCATCGAGCGGCGCGGCGAGCGCGAGGTCTACGTCGAAGCCGGCGTGGCCTGCGCGCGGATCGCACGCGAATGCGCGAAGTGGGACCTCGGTCCGGCGGAATTCTTCACCGGGATCCCGGGCACGCTCGGTGGCGCACTGGCCATGAATGCCGGCGCATTCGGCGGCGAGACCTGGCGTCACGTCGTGCGCGTCGAGACGGTGGATGCGCGGGGGACCGTGCGGGAGCGCGCCGCGTCCGAATACCGCGCCGGATACCGCCATCTCGACGCGCCGGTGGCGGGCGAGTGGTTCCTCGCCGCCACGCTTCGCTTCGAAGGCAGTTCGAGCGTCGAGGCGACGAAGGGCCTGCTCGAGAAGCGCCGCGCGACGCAGCCCATCGGCGAATGGAGCTGCGGATCGGTGTTCACCAACCCGCCGGGCGACCATGCGGCGCGTCTGATCGAAGCCACCGGCCTCAAGGGCCAGCGCATCGGTGGCGCCGTCGTGTCGACCAAGCACGCCAATTTCATCCTGAACGAGGGCGAAGCCACCGCCCGCGACATCGAGACGCTGATCCAGCACGTACAGCGCGAAGTCGCGCGCGTGCAGGGCGTCGCGCTCCAGCCCGAATGCCGCATCGTCGGCGAGGCCACCTGACATGAACCTGTCCCACGATCCCGCCCGCATGAAGCGCATCACCGAGCCGAAGGACTTCGGCAAGGTCGCGGTGCTTTTCGGCGGCTCCTCGCCCGAGCGCGAGATATCGCTGAAGTCCGGCCAGGCCGTGCTGTCGGCCCTGAAGCGCCGTGGCGTCGAGGCCGAGGGGTTCGATCCCCGCGACCTGCCGCTGCAGAAGCTCAGCGAGCGGCACTTTGACCGAGTATGGATCGCGCTGCACGGTCCCGGCGGCGAAGACGGCACGCTGCAGGGTGCGCTCGAGTTCCTCGGCATGCCCTACACCGGCAGCGGCGTCTTGGGTTCTGCCATCGGCATGGACAAGCTGCGCACGAAGCGGCTTGCCGCGGCCGTCGGCATCGGCACGGCGGAAACCGTCGTGCTGCGTTCGGCCGCCGATTGCCGGGCGGCGCTTGAGCAGCTCGGGCTGCCGCTCATCGTGAAGCCCGCGACGCAGGGTTCCAGCGTCGGCATGAGCAAGGTCGCCGACGTCGCAGACATGGAGGCCGCCTGGCAGCGCGCCGCCGCAGTCGATCGCGTGGTCTTCGCCGAGGCCTGGATCACCGGCGCCGAATACACCGTCGCCGTGCTGCACCGTCGGGCACTGCCTGCCATCCGCATCGAGGCGACCAACGCCTTCTATGACTACGAGGCGAAATACCTTCGCAACGACACGCGTTACCACTGCCCTTCCGGGCTTTCCGCGCCTGCGGAAGCGCATCTTGCGAGCCTGGCCGTCGCGGCCTTCGACGCGATCGGCGCCGAAGGCTGGGGGCGAGTCGACTTCATGGCCGACAAGACGGGCCGGCCGCTCATGCTCGAGGTCAATACGGTGCCGGGCATGACGGACCACAGCCTCGTGCCGATGGCCGCGCGCGCCGCGGGCATCGACTTCGAGGAACTCTGCTGGCAGGTGCTGGAGACCAGTTTCACGCGCCGGCCTCTGGGCGGGGAGGGCTAGGGCATGCTCGGCTTCGGCAAGGGGAACCGACGCAATCGGAACCGGGCGCGCCCTCCGGAGGGTCGCCGCATCGGCGTTACGCTGCCACGCTGGAAGCTGAATCCCGGCAGTCTCCCGGACATCGACTGGAAGCACTGGGCCGGCAGCTGTGCGGGCATCCTCGTTGTCATCGCCGCGATCTGGGGCATCCGCATCGCGCTCGACCAGCCGATCCAGGCGGTGACGCTGTCGGGCCGCTTCCAGCGGGTGTCGCCTATGGACGTCGAGCGCGCAGTCCGTGCCGCGAGCCGGGGCCAGGGGCTGGTGGCGGTGGACCTGCACGACGTCGCCGACACCGTGCGCCGCATTCCCTGGGTCGACAGCGTCAGCGTGGGCCGGATCTGGCCGCGCGGCTTGGCCGTGCACGTCATCGAACAGGTGCCGGTGGCCCGCTGGGGGGGCAAGGGCCTGCTCAACTCGCGCGGCGAGATCTTCGTGAACGAAACCGGCCGCCTGCCTGACGAACTGCCGGAGCTGTCCGGGCCGGACGGTTCGGAAGCCATCGTGACGCGGCAGTACCTGGCGGCGCACGGCAGGATCACCGAAGCCGGCATGCGCCTGGCGCGCGTGCACCTCGATCCGCGCGGCGCCTGGGAGTACTCGCTGGACAGCGGCGTCGTCCTGCGGCTCGGTCGCCGGCAGGTCGACGAGCGTTTCGAGCGCTTCCTGACGGCGGGCACGCGAGTTATCAGTACACGCGGACCCGAAATCGCGTATATCGACCTGCGCTATGCGAACGGCTTTGCCGTTGGCCTGCGTAACTGAAGACAGGAGACCCGCGGCAGTGGCGAAGCGGTCTGACAGATCATTGATTGTTGGGTTGGACATCGGTACGTCCAAGGTGGTGGCGCTCGTCGGCGAACTGCAGCCGGACGGGCGCATAGACGTGATCGGCAAGGGTTCGCACCCTTCGCGCGGCCTGAAGAAAGGCGTGGTGGTCAATATCGAATCCACCGTGGCCTCGATTCGGCGTGCGGTGGAGGAAGCCTCGCTCATGGCCGGCTGCGATATCAATGCTGTCTATGCGGGTATCG
>JBEEKA010000223.1:0-2576 GCA_041168985.1 Pseudomonadota bacterium
CTTCGCAATAAGGGGATTGTGGTGGCCCGCAAGGAAGGGTCAAGCGTCTACTATTCCGTGAGCGACCCGTCTCTCTTTAAGCTGCTTGATGCGGCGAGAGAAATCTTTAACAACCACCTGATCGGCGTTCGCGGGATGCTTGAGGAGATACGACTCGAACAGGCGCAGGCGCCCAAGCGCCGCTGAGCGGGATACGCACATCGACGCTGTCGCGCCATGAGAGCATTCGGATTGACATGCGGGCACTCCTGAGAAAGATCTGGACCACACCGGTGGCGACTGAGCCGCTGGCACCGGCAGATGACGACAGGCAGATCGAGGCCATTGCGCGGCAGGTCGACGCGCGCGCGCAGCGCCTGTTCGGGCGTTCGCTCCATATCCGGGAAGTCGACGCGGGCTCGTGCAACGGGTGCGAGTTGGAGATCGGGGCGCTGAATAATCCGTACTACGACCTGGAGCGGTTCGGGATGCATTTCGTCGCCTCGCCGCGCCATGCGGATTGTCTTCTGGTTACGGGTCCGGTGACGCGCAATATGGCCGATCCCCTCAAGCGCACCTATGATGCGACCCCTGATCCGAAAATCGTGGTCGCCGTCGGCGATTGTGCCCGGGATTGCGGGATCTTCGCCGGAGGGTATGGGGTGGTCGGACCTGTGTCGGCGATCGTGCCGGTCGATGTGGTTGTCGGCGGCTGTCCGCCGACCCCGCAACTGATCCTCGCCGGGATCCTGGCGGCGCTCGACAGGCGGGACACCTTTCAGCATATTCACCCGACAGGTGGCCCGATTGAGTGACGATGGCATCAAGTGAGACGTTGACGCTGAACCTGCTGCTCCTAGCGCTCGGAGGCTTCGGCGTCGGCGCGGCGGGGGCGGTGCTGGCGGCATGCCGGCCGCGCGTCTCGCGATGGGCTGGGCATGGGGGCGCGCTCATCGGCGCCGTGGCCGCCTTTGCGTTGGGTGTCGCAGGTCTGGCCGGCGGGACGCTGGATGTGGTGATTCCGGCGCTCCTTCCTGTCGGCGGCGGGTTCTCTCTCGGTATGGATCGGCTCAGCGCGTTCTTTGTCCTGGTCATTGCGACGGCGGCGATCCCGTCTGCGATCTATGCCATCGCCTACACCCGCGCCTATGAGGGTCGATCATCGCTGGCGGGGATGGGTCTCGGGTTTAACGCCTTCCTGGCCGGGATGGTGCTCGTCGCTCTAGCCCGCAACGTGCTGACATTTCTGGTCATGTGGGAGGCCATGTCGCTGGCGTCGTATTTCCTTGTCATGACGGAAGCCGAGCACCGAGAGACGCAGTACGCGGGCTGGCTCTACCTGGTGACGACGCATGCCGGCTTCGCATGCCTGCTGATCGGCTTCCTCCTGATGGCGCATGGAACCGGCACAATGAACCTGGGCGAATGGCGCGCCGCGTCGGCGGCGCTCAGCGATCCCGTGCGCCATGCCGTATTCGTCCTGCTGGCGCTCGGCTTCGGGGCAAAGGCGGGCGTGGTTCCCTTGCACATCTGGCTCCCTAAGGCCCACCCTGCCGCGCCCAGCCACGTGTCCGCCCTGATGTCGGGCGTGATGATCAAGCTGGGTGTCTACGGACTTATCCGGATCGGGTTCGACTGGCTGGGGATCGGTGTGCCCTGGTGGGGCGGCGCGGTACTGGTCGTCGCGGCCATGAGCGCGGTGCTCGGCGTGCTGTATGCATTGGTCGAACAGGATCTCAAATGCCTGCTCGCCTATTCCAGCGTCGAGAATATCGGCATTATCCTGCTCGGGGTGGGGGCCGGCATGCTGTTTCAGAGCTACCACCTCGACGCCCTGGCCTCGCTGGCGCTGGTGGCGAGCCTGTACCACACGCTCAATCACGCCGTGTTCAAACCTCTCCTCTTCATGGGCGCAGGCGCCGTCGTCCACGCGACCGGAACCCGCAATATGGAGGGGATGGGCGGGCTTATCAAGCGGATGCCGCAGACCGCCGCCTGTTTCCTTGTCGGATCGATGGCGATTGCAGCGCTGCCGCCGTTCAACGGCTTTATCAGCGAATGGCTGATGTTTCAGTCGCTGCTTCTCAGCTTCCAGATCTCGGCAACGGGGATCAACCTGCTCTTCGCGTTGTCGATCGCCGCGCTCGCATTAACGAGCGGGCTCGCGGCAGCCTGTTTCGTCAAGGCCTTCGGGATCACCTTTCTGGCGCTCCCGCGCAGTGAACAGGCCGAACGGGCGCATGAGGCCCCGCGGATGATGCGTGGAACGATGGCGATGTCGGCGGTCGCGTGCCTGGCGCTCGGGATGGCGCCGGTCGGTCTGTTGCGCCTCCTCACTGTGACGGCAGCGGATCTGACAGGGACGCAAGCGGATGTGCGCTTCAACTGGAACGGGATTGTCGCCAATGACGCGTTCGCCGTCGTGTCGCCGCTGTGGATCGCGGTCGCGCTGGCCTCGTTGCTTGCGCTGGTTCCTATGACCCTACGCATCATCGGCGCGAACAGCGGGCGGCGCGCGTACGAGACATGGGGGTGCGGGCGCGCGTTACAAACCGCGCGCTTTGAATACACCGGGACGGCGTTCGCCAATCCGTTCA
>JBEEKA010000224.1:0-5719 GCA_041168985.1 Pseudomonadota bacterium
CACTGTTGTCCCTTGAATTTCAGTCACTTAGGCGCACAACCGCCACTAGTGCTTGATGTCCTTATCCACTATACGCCACGGTATTGTCAAATAAAACGCTGATTCCAGCGAGCTTTCTGCGATTTCCTCCACATTCCCGTGAATTGGTCCGATCAGGAGGCATTCAGTCTTCCGTGGCACACTGTCGCGTCGGCCCCCGTCGGCACGAGGAGCGATTGGTCCAGTGCAAAAGAAGGCTTCCTACTGGTTACTGCGCTGGGCGCTCGTGGGCGCCGCCGGACTGCTCAGCCTGGCCGTGTTCGGCTTTTCCTGCGCGTATGTCTACATTTCGCCGTCGTTGCCTACCGCCGAGTCCATGCGGAAGGTCGAGCTGCAGGTTCCGCTCCGCGTGTACACCCGGACCGGCGGACTGATTTCCCAGATCGGCGAACAACGACGCATCCCCGTCACGTTCGACGAAATTCCCCCCGTGGTCTGGCATGCCGTGATCTCCGCCGAAGATGACCGCTTCTTCCGCCATCATGGCGTGGACTGGATCGGAGTCGTCCGGGCCATGGTCGTCAATCTGGCCTCCGGCGACCGCTCGCAGGGCGCCAGCACGATCACGATGCAGGCCGCCCGCAACATGTTCCTGTCGCTGGACAAGACCTGGCGCCGGAAACTGCAGGAAGTGTTCGTCACGTACCGCATGGAGCGGGACTTCACCAAGGAAGAGATCCTCGCGACCTACCTGAACGTGATCTTCTTCGGCCAGCGCAGCTACGGCATCGCTGCTGCAGCAGAAACGTACTTCGGCAAGGGTCTGTCGCAGCTGTCGGTCGCCGAGGCCGCCACCCTGGCGGGCATCATCCAGGTCCCGTCGCGGTACAACCCGATCTCCAGCCCTTCCAGCGCCCATCTGCGCCGGACCTACGTGCTGCGGCGCATGCAGGAACTGGGCTATATCGATGCCGCCACCGCCAAGCGGTCGAATGCCGAGCCGATCACGACCCGCGGGTACGGCCCGCTGAACGACACCGATGCGCCCTATGTGGCGGAACTGGCCCGGCAGGAGATCGTGAACCGCTTCGGCCCCTCGGCGGTGAACTACGGCTACAAGGTCATCACCACGATCGACGGGCGCCTGCAGTCGGCAGCCAACCGCGCCCTGCGGGTCGGGCTGATCGAGTACGACCGCCGGCACGGGTACCGCGGACCGGTCGCGAAGGTGAAGCTGCCCGCCACGCAGGACGCACAGAATCTCGACACCCTGCTCGCGAAGCATGACCCGGCCGGCATGCTGCAGCCTGCCTTGGTGGTGTCCGTCGCCACCAATGCCGTGCGCGTGCATGTGCGCGGCATCGGCATGGCGCAGATCGACTGGGACGGACTGGCCTGGGCCGCCCGCGGCCGCAAGCTGGATACCGTGGTCGCCCGCGGAGACGTGGTCTATGTGGTGACCGACCGGGCCGGCCATGCACAGCTCGCGCAGGTGCCGGAGGCCCAGTCCGCACTTGTCGCCATGGACCCGGAGGACGGTGCGGTCGTGTCGCTGGTCGGTGGCTTCGACTACTACACGAAGCAGTTCAACCGCGCGACGCAGGCCAAGCGCCAGCCCGGGTCCGGCTTCAAGCCCTTCCTGTATTCGGCCGCGCTCGAGAACGGCTTCACGCCCTCATCGATCATCCTCGACACCCCGATCGTCGAAGAGGGTGTCGGCATTGAAGGGGCGTGGCGACCTGAGAACCACGGCGGCGACTTCGGCGGCCCGATGCGCCTGCGCGAGGCCCTCGTGAAGTCGCGCAACATCGTGTCGATCCGCATCCTGCGCCAGGTCGGCGTCGACCCCGTGAAGGACTACGCGGCGCGCTTCGGCTTCGAGAAGGACGCGATGCCGGACAACCTGACGCTGGCGCTCGGCACGCTGCAGGCCACGCCACTGCAGATGGCCACGGGCTATGCGACCTTTGCCAACGGGGGTTACAAGGTTGCGCCCTATCTCATCGAGCGCATCGAGGCGCCGAACGGCACCGTCGTCTACCAGGCCAACCCTGCCGTCGTATGCCGCAGCTGTGACACAAGCTCCACGCCGGCGGGAGAAGGCAGCGAACCGTCCGCCACGCCGGGCGACGGTACGGCGGCGCCCGAGACGCTGCCACCACTCGGCCCGGCGCTGAGCGACGAGCAGCTCGCCGCGCACGTCGCCGACGCGCCCGCTTCGCTGCGTGGCATGTCCGGCCTGACCTACGCGAAGCCGCTCGCCGACGCGAAGCGCATCGCCCCGCGCGTCATGAACGCGCAGAACGCCTGGATCATGCGCAGCATCCTCGGCGACGTCGTGAGGCGCGGCACCGGCGCGCGCGCCATGGTGCTCGGTCGCAACGACCTCGCCGGAAAGACCGGCACGACGAACGACAGCCGCGATGCGTGGTTCAACGGTTTCAACAGCCGTCTGGTCAGCAGCGTGTGGGTGGGCTTCGACGAAGAAAAGTCGCTCGGCGAGAAGGAAGAAGGATCGCGCACGGCCGTGCCCATCTGGATCCACTTCATGCGCGAGGCCCTGCGCAGCGTGCCGGAAAAGATCCCGCCCATGCCGCCGGGCGTCGTGCCCCTGCACGTGAACTCGCGTACCGGCGCGGTCGCCAACCCCGCCGACCCCGAAGCCGTGACCGAGTACTTCATGGTCACGCACCTGCCGTCAGGCGTGTCGGCCGATCGGCTGGACGCACCGCCGCCCCCCGTGGCGCCGGCCAATGCCGGGGCGGGGGAAGGGATCTTCTAGTGACCCGCCGCAACGTCGGTCGCGGGGACGCGCTGCGCGCAACCATCGCGCAGGAAGCCGCACGGCTGATCGCCGAGCACGGCATCCACGATTACGGCCTGGCCAAGCGCAAGGCAGCGGAGCGATATGGCGTGAGCGAAGGCACGCAACTGCCCCGCAACGTGGAGATCGAGGACGCGTTGCGCGAACGGCAGCGGCTGTTCGGCGGCGGCGCGCACGAAGAGAACCTGCAGCGACTGCGCGGCGTGGCGCTGCGCGCCATGAAGCTCCTGTCGAATTTCGAACCGCGTCTCGTGGGGCCCGTGCTGCTGGGCACCGCCACCGAGCATGACGACGTCCAGCTGCATCTCTTCGCGGACTCCGTGGAACAGGTCGTATTCCATCTCCTGGACCGGCACGTCGAATACGAACTGGTGCAGCGGCGGTTGCGGCTGCAGGCCGAGCGCGAACCGGTGATGGTGCCGGGGCTTCGCTTCGAACTGGGCGCGGTGGGCGTCGAGGCCATCGTGTTCGGGAGGGACGGGATCCGCCAGGCGCCGGTCAGTCCGGTGGACGGGAAGCCGATGCGGAGGGCGGGTGTCAGCGAAGTGGACCTTCTGGGGTCAACACCCTGAGGCCGATTTCACGGCAGAACTTCGACATCCAGACGCTTTCGCTCCGGTCGGGATTCCAGACCACGGCAAAACCGGTGGCAGGGCTGCCCAACCTGATCCCGGACAACAGCGAAGATGTGTTGTGGCCCCGGATGTAGGCCGCCAAACCCGTCACGCCCTCGGCCAGGAAATTCGCCGCGCCCAGGGCCAGCGCCGCACCGTGCAGGCGCTTGCCCCGATGGGCTGGCAGGGTCTCCGCCTTGTAGGCGTACACGAAACGATGGTCGACATCGATGTACAACCGGCCGAAGGCCTGCGTCGGCGAACGGGCGAACCACTGGAAGGCGACCAGATCCGGTCCAAAAAAGACCCCGGTGCAGCGATCCCCCTTGCCCAAGGCCTCTTCGATGAATTTCTGCGAGAGGATCGCGGGATACCGCGCGGCGAATTCGTGCAGCTCCGCAGGCGTGGGGTCCCGAAGCGCATATCCGGCCGGTACAGCCCGGGGCTGGTTCGCCAGTTCCCGGATCGGGTGCATCCGAATCACCAGCACGATGGACGGTGAAAACACGGCCAGCAGCTTGTCCAGCAGACAGGCCAGGAACGTCGCCGTGCCACAGCGACGCCACGTGTCGATTATCCCGCCGATTTCCCGTGCAACCGAACTGGACATGCAAGTTTCTGGAGGCGACCCGGTTTGGTGGACACCCCCCTCGTCGGCGGTGGAGGAGTTCACGGTTGCAGAGAGAGAGACGGCTCAGAATACTTCGAAGCGCCTTTGGGATTCCTTAAGGGGCGCAGGCATGCGCGGCAGCCCCACTTATCAGACGTGGTTGGCACTTCCTCAGCGTCGGTTTGAACTTCCGAATCGGGAGCGCCAGTATCCGGAGAAGTCATTTCCAGGATGGAAGGAATATGCGCAGCCAGTATGGAATCAGCGGGTTTTCGGCCTTTGTTCCGCCGTATCGGGTCCAGCTCGAGCGATGGTGCGAGTGGTCTGGAAATTCCTGGCCCAAGACGCGTGCCGTTGTCGGCAACTCCTTTCGGGTCGTGGGCTCCAACCACAACGTCTACACGATGGCCGCAAATGCCGTCCTGAAATTGATCGAAAGTCACCAGGTCGACCCGTCGACGATCGGCTACCTCGCGCTCGGCACGGAGTCCGGGACGGACAACGCGACATCGGGAGCGATCATTGTCCGCGGATTGGTGAATGAAGTGTTGAGAGCGCGAAGCACGAGCCTCCTGCCGCGCGACATGGAGGTGCCGGAGATCAAGCAAGCCTGCCTGGGCGGCATCTACGGCATGAAAGGCGCCTTGCGCTATCTCCACGTGGACGGCAAGAACCGCAAGGCCATCGTGGTGGCGGCGGACATCGCGGAGTATGCCCGCGGAAGTTCCGGCGAGCCGACCCAGGGCGCGGGCGCCGTGGCGATGCTGCTGGAGGAAAATCCGGCCATACTCGCCATCGATCTGAAACGCGCCGGGAAT
Source organism: Pseudomonadota bacterium (assembly GCA_041168985.1). GTDB lineage: Bacteria > Pseudomonadota > Gammaproteobacteria > Steroidobacterales > Steroidobacteraceae > ZC4RG30. Next base: position 4,846 of record JBEEKA010000224.1, read on the forward strand.
GCCACGCAGTATCGCGCGCTGGATTTCCGCAAGCCCTTCCTGCGCTATTGCGGTCAGACGCCATCCGGCGACCAGAGGGTCCGGGATGTGCCGGTATTCAACGGCAAGTATTCCACCTCCTGCTACAGCGATGAAACCCTGGGCTCGCTGGAGGCCTTCTTCCGCAAGCAGGACGGCGGCCGCGCGGAATACTTTCGAAACCTTTCCGCAGTCTTCATGCATCGTCCCTATCGGAGGATGCCGGTCGCAGCGTGGTCACTGGCGTACCTGTTCGCGCTTGGGATGGACGGGGGCAAGGAACATGACGAACTGAGCCGATACGCCGCCGCGGCTGGCGTGGATTTCCAGGCCTTGGTGCAGGAAATGACGTCCGACCCCCGGCTCCTCGAGCGCGCCCTGCAGGGAGACCTGGTGGAGGATCCCTACCCTTTGGCGACGCGAACACTGAAGGTCTTCCGGGAGTCGGAAGAGTGCAAGAACCATATCGATGCCAGAATGACGCTGGGTTCCGTTCCCCTGTCGGAAATGGGAAACCTGTATACGGCGGCATTGCCGGCCTGGCTTGCTGCCGGACTGGAAGAGGCTGCGAATCGCAACGTCGACATGGGCGGCCGGGAGATCCTGCTGGTCGCTTACGGCAGCGGCGACGCGTCCGAAGCCCTACCCGGGACTGTCGTTCCAGGATGGGAAGCCGCCGCAGCGCGTTCAGACCTCGCCGGCGTCCTTTCCGGAGCTGTTGATCTGGATCGCGAGCAGTACGAAGCACTCCACGATGGCCGAGAAGCATCAGGGCTGCAGGTGAGCGGCCCCACAGGGTATGTCATCGACCGCGTCGGCAAGCTGGACGCGGATCCCCTGCAGGACTTCGGGATCG
>JBEEKA010000225.1:0-3567 GCA_041168985.1 Pseudomonadota bacterium
CCCAGCCAGCCCTTCTCGACCATCTGGTCGAGAATCGTGCAGGTCCGCTCCCGGGGCGTCAGGGTCGAAAAACGTGCCTGCCGGTTGCGCCAGCCGATATCCAGTCCCGCCAGGTCGCCAACGCGGAACGGCCCCATCGGAAACCCGAAGGACTGCAAAACGCGGTCGACATCCCACGGGAGCGCGCCCTCCTCCAGGAGGAAGTAGGCCTCGCGCGTACGCTTGGCCAGCATCCGGTTGCCCGTGAAGCCCTGGCAGTTCCCCATCGGCACAGGCACCTTGCCAAGCCGGCGACCGAGCGCCATGCCGCAGGCGAGCGTCTCCGCGCTCGAAGACTTCGCGCGAACGACCTCCACCAGCTTCATGATGTTCGCGGGACTGAAGAAATGCAGCCCGAGGAAGTCCGCCGGCCTTTGAAGAACCTCGGCGATGTCATCGAGGTCGAGATAGGACGTGTTCGAAGCGAGAACAGTGCCGGGTCGCGCGATGGCCTCGAGCGTGCGGAAGACCTTTCGCTTCACCTCGAGATCCTCGAACACCGCTTCGATGACGAGGTCCGCCGAACTCGCGCCCTCGAGGCTGTCCGCGATACGGATCCTTTCCGCGGATGCCCGGTGCTTCGCCTCGGCTTTCGGGTCCCGCTTGACCTGCGCGGCAAGGTGTCGGTCCAGTGACGCCCTCGCCCGCGAACGCGCACCCTCATCGAGCTCGACCATCACGACAGGCAAACCGGCATCCGCCAGCGCAATCGCGATGCCCTGTCCCATGGTGCCGGCACCGATAACGGCGCAGCTGCCCAGGGGGCGCCCATCGCCGGTGACCGAACGCCCCGTGCGCGCACGCTCTGCGAAGAAGGCATGGCGCAACGCAGCCGACTCCGGGGAGGCGCGCAGCGACAGGAACGCGTGACGCTCGAGCGCCATGCCCTCCTCCACACCCAGTCCGATGGATGACTTCAAAAGTTCGAGGATGGCAGGGGGTGCGGGCTGGCCCCTCAGGCGCGACATGACCCGCTTCCTTTCCTGATCGAAATCCACGGCCGGATCCGCCAAGAAAGGCAGCAGCCCGGTCCGTCGGAAGCTGCCAGTTCCCGCGAGTTGCAGCGCCAGGACGATGGCCTCCGCCTCAAGCTCGCCGGCGCAGATCCGGTCCAACAGTCCGCACTGAAGTGCGTCGGGAGCCTTCCTGGGCTTGCCGGAGAGGATCATGTCCAGCGCGATCCTCAGCCCCACGAGCCGGGGCAGTCGCTGCGTTCCACCGGCACCTGGCAACAGACCAAGAGTGACCTCCGGCAGACCCACCGATGCATCCGCCGTGGCGATCCGTGCATGGCACGCGAGGGCCACTTCCAGTCCACCGCCCAGCGCCGTACCGTGGATCGCTGCCACGACCGGCTTGGCGGAATTTTCGACAGCCTGGACTAGATCCGGAAGCGATGGCGGCACGTCGGGCCTGCCGAATTCGCGGATGTCCGCACCGGCGATGAATGTCCTGCCCTTGCAGGTAATGACAAGGGCGCGGACAGCGGGATCCGACTGGGCGTCCAGGACCGCCCGGAGCAATCCGTCACGCACCTCCGCCGACAATGCATTGACCGGTGGGTTGTCGACCTGCACGAGGCGGACGCCGTCGGGACGGTCCGTCGAGACCACAGGCTTTCCCATGTTCAACTCGAAAAGTTATTCGCCAGTGAACAAGGGTAGCCGCCTGGACAGAAAGGCGTCCACGCCTTCCCGGTAGTCGGCGGTCCGACCTGCCACGTCCTGCGACTGCGCCTCGTGTTCAAGTTGCTCGGAAAGCGTCCTGCTCCAGCCTCCTGCGAGGGACGCCTTCTGCAAGGCATAGGCGCGCGTCGGTCCCCGGGCAAGCTGGGCGGCAAGTTCGGCTACGGTCGACTGAAGCTCGCCGTCCTCCACCACCCGATTGGCGATGCCAAGTCGCAACGCTTCGTCGGCCGGGACGGACTCTGCCAGGAGGATCATCGCCCGCGCCCGCGCGGCGCCGACCAGCCGCTGGAGGAACCAGCCGACAGCCGAATCCACGCCGAGACCGACGCGACTGAAAGACGCGACGAAAGTCGCCGATCGCGCGGCGATCAACAAGTCACAGGCAAGGGCCAGACCGAGACCCGCGCCAGCCGCGACCCCATTGACGGCGGCGATGACCGGTACGGGCAGCTGGACGATTCGCTGGATCGCCACGTTGTAGTTTTCCCTGACCGCCCTCCCCAGATCCGGAGGCGGCTCCCCCGGGGCACGCCGCCTCTCGTTGAGATCCTGTCCCGCGCTGAAGGCACGGCCTTCTCCCGTCATCACGAGCACACGCAACCGACCCGTCGCCGCGAGAGCAGCGCATTCCACAAGGCACTCCCGCAACTGCGCATGCATGTCCGCGGAAAACGCGTTCATCTTCTCCGCGCGGCAAAGCCGGAGCGTGCCGACCATGTCAAGGACTTGCAGGGTCACCAGCCGCGGAGCCGAATCTGTGGTCATGCTCAATAGGTCTCGATGTGGAGTCGATTGCCCTCCAGAAGGTGCGCCAGCACCGCGGCCCATTCCTCGCCCGCGAGTCGACAGGCGTCCGCAAAGGCTTCCAGCACGCCAGTTTCCATGGCTTTCAGGCCGCAGATGTAGACGTAGCAATCCGGATCCTTCAGGAATCGGACGACCTTCTCTCCCTTCTGACGGATGAGGTCCTGCACATAGGCACGCGGGTGCCCGGTGTGACGCGAGAAAGCAAGGTTGATATCGATGAATTCCGGGGACAGCTTCGTCAACGGGCCGAAATAGGGAAGCTCGCCGGGAGAACGGGCCCCGAAAAACAACATGAGGTCCCCGCCTTCCTTGAGGGCCCGCCGACGTCGTCGCCGTTCCGTCATCGCGCGCATCGGCGCGGATCCAGTTCCCGTGCACACCATCAACAGCGAAGAGCCGGGATGGTTCGGCATGAGGAAACTGTTCCCGTACGGGCCAGTCAGCTTCACCTCATCCCCGACTTTCAGATCACAGAGATAGTTCGAGGCCACCCCGTTCACGGGCCTGCGCTCGTGGTCCTCCGATACGCGTTTTACCGTCAGCGCCAGATTGTTGTAACCCGGCCGTTCACCATCGCGAGGACTGGCCACCGAGTAAAGCCGCAGGTGATGCACCCTGCCCTGGCCATCGACGCCCGGCGGAAGCACGCCGACAGTTTGGCCTTCCAGAACTGGAAAAACAGCAGCACCGAGGTCCAGGACGATGTGACGGACGTCTGAAGAGGTGCTTCCATCGGTCAGCCGGAAATTCCCGACGACCTTGGCGGACAGCGGTTCGGCGACGCCATAGAGGTTCACCGACGGAGTTTCGGCCGACGCCGGCGCGCGCACTGTGTCGCCGACGGCGGCATGCGCCTGCTCGATGAGCCTGCGTACCTCGTCGGGCTCTCCGCTGTCGTCCGTGGTAGCCATCGTTTCCTGTGGCGGTAGCGAATCCCAGCCCAGCTGCGCCTCGACCGGATAGGGGTCGCGCCGCTGCACGGTACGCCAGTTGTCGATCGCCCCCGTCGGGCATGGCGGTATGCAGGCCCCAC
>JBEEKA010000226.1:0-4267 GCA_041168985.1 Pseudomonadota bacterium
CAGCTCGATGTAGTGTTCACCGTCGCCCTTGAAGTACCAGCGGCCCACGCCACGAAGGCTGTCGCTGTTGCCGCCGCCCGTCGTCGAGGGCACATGCTGGTAGCGAAGCCGGTAGTACCAGGGTCCGGTGTAACGGCCGATACCGAGGCTGAGCAGGTCGACTGATTCGGAGAAGCCGAGGCGGTCGTAACCCGCCGACAGTTCCCAGCCCTGGCCTACGCCCTGGAAGACCTCGGCGCGCCAGCGGTTGCCAGGGTAGAGGCGGGCCGCATCCGACAGCTGCAGACGCAGGTTCAGCGTCGTGCGGGGTAGCACCCGCACGTAGGCGTCCGCGGCGAAGGCATGGTCGTTGATGCCGAAGCGCCGTGATTCGAGTGCTTCGAAGCCCAGCGAGGCGCGATCCCAGCGGTGGCGCAGGCTCAGCACGCTGTCCGTCCAGGTGCTGCCGGCTCCGCTGAACGCGTTGTGGTCCACGGCCAGGCCGGCGGTCCAGCGGAAATTCCCCGGAATGAAGGCTTCGGCGGAACGACTGCCGGCAAGGTTTGCCTCGGTGCCCGCGGTGGCGGCGCTCGCCAACGCGTTTTCCGCATCGGCCCTGGCACGGCGCACCCGATCGAGGGCGGCCCGCGGTTCCGGCGCGTCGGGTGCCAGCGTCGCCCATTTCGAATAAGCATCGGTGGCCTGCATGGGGCGGTCGCTCCACAGGTACAGGTCGCCCAGGGCCGACCAGGCGTCGGTGTCCTGCGGCACGCGTTTGACCGCTGCCAGCAGGTCCGCCTCGGCTTCGGACCAGTGTTTCATCCAGGCGTGGACCCGCCCCCGTCCCACCAGCACGTCACCGTTGTCCGGAAAATCCGCCAGAAGGGTGGAGTAGGCCGAGAGCGCCGCCTCGTGGCGACCCGAATGGGCGAGGGCCCGGGCGGCGAGGAACCGTTCGTCGAATCCTGCCGGAGACGCCAGTGCGGCAGGCGGTTCGGCGGCCCGGGCGGGCGCGGCTGCCAGCAGGGACAGCATCAGGAGGCCCGCGGGAAGGGAATGTCGCATCAGGGATGTCCGGGGGGGCGAAGTATCGTTGAAAGGGTAGCGCCGTATCGGCCGGGCGCAAAGGACGCAGGTCTCAGCCGGTCTGCGACAGCGATGGGAATGCGGCCGCGGCAGTTTGTCACGTCAAGGGAACCGCAGGCCCCCAATTAAGTTGTTTCGGAACGACAGGTGCAGAAACTACTTGTCCAGTAGGTAGAAACCGTTTACTTGTTCCTGCAGACCGGTCTTGAAGTTCGGTCGCTGTTCGAATTGATCAACAAGATCCTTCAGAGGGGGCCATCAATGTCCAGCACGCACAGCGCGCTTTGCTCAGCACGCGTTTCAAATACCCGTTGGCTCGTTGCCACAGCCGTGGCAGCCGCAATTGCAGGTTCGGCCGTGGCGCCGGCGTTCGCCGCCGACGACCTCGATGAAGTCACGGTGACCGGTTCGCGCATCGCGCGCACCCGCGACCTGGAGGCTGCGAGCCCGGTCGTGACCGTCTCGACGCAGAGTTTCGAGAATTCCGCCACGACCTCGGTCGAGTCGGTCCTCAACAAATTGCCGCAGTTCAACCCGGCCGGCAGCCAGTTCGTGTCCGGCGCGCAGAGCAGTCCGACGGTTACGCCGGGTGCCGCGACGGTCGACCTCCGCGGCCTGGGCATCAACCGCACGCTCGTCCTCATCGACGGTCGCCGTGGCCAGCCGGCCAATGCGACCCTGGCCATCGACGTCAACACGATCCCGCAGGCGGCGATCCAGGGCGTCGAGGTCATCACCGGCGGCGCGTCCGCCGTGTACGGTCCCGACGCCCTTGCCGGTGTCGTGAACTTCCAGCTCAAGAAGGACTTCCAGGGACTCAACGTCGACCTGCAGTCCGGCATGACGGAACACGGCGGTGGCGCCGAGAACCGCTTCAGCACCCTGATGGGCATGAACTCGGCGGACGGCCGGGGCAACATCATGGTCGGCCTCGACTGGTCCAAGCGCAGCGCCGTGCTGATGCGCGACCGCGACTTCTACGTGAATGGCTGGCGCGATCCGGGCAACCCGGGCGGCGACTTCATCCAGGCGCCTTCCTTCGTGGGCAACCCGTCTTCCGCGGCCGTCGCGGCCGTGTTCAACAACCCGGCCAAGGTGCCGGGCACGTCCTCGCAGTTCTATTTCAACAACGACGGCACGCCGTTCGTCTCACAGGGCGCCCTGGGTTACAAGGGGCCGCTGGGCAATCTCGATGCCGGCCGCTTCACGATGGCCAAGGTGCTGACCAACGGCAACCTCGACCAGCCGTACACGACGCAGTTCGCGTCCACGCCGCTGGAGCGCCATTCGTTCTTCCTGCGGGGCCGTTACGACATCACCGACGACCTGCAGGCTTTCGTGCAGGCGAATTACAGCAACGTCAACGTGACGACGAAGGGCAACTTCGCGCCGGCCGTGACGCTGTGGTCGGTGTCCGTGCCGCGCGACGGCCGTGCACTGCCGGCCGCGCTGAACACGCTGCTCGATTCGCGCCCGAACCCGGCGGCGAACTGGCAGCTCTACCAGGTGCCGAACTACTTCGGCCCGCTGACCGGTAAGAACTCGACGAACCTGTACCAGATGATGGCCGGCCTCAGCGGCAAGCTGGGTGGCGACTGGACCTGGGAAGCCTATTACTCCCACGGTGATACCCAGACCTACGCCGAGGTGGGCTATCCCTCGCTGCAGCGTTACCAGATGCTCATCGCCGCGCCGAACTTCGGCAAGAACGCTAACATCACGGCCGTACCCGCCGGCATCCCCGCTGGCCGTGGCTATGCGCTGACCTGCACCAGCGGCCTGCCGGTGTTCGACGAGTTCACGCCGTCGAAGGACTGCCTCGACAGCATGACCACCCGCGCCAAGCAGCTGACTTCACTGCGCCAGGACGTGGTGGAGGCCAACGCGCAGGGCGGCCTGTTCGAATTGCCTGCGGGCGAGGTCCGCGGTGCCGTCGGTGCCACCTGGCGCCAGAACATCTTCCGCTTCGATCCGGGCAACCCGGTCGAGCAGCTGCTCGACAACCCGATCGGCCTGTTCGCGTCGAACGCCACGGGCGGCAAGACGTCGGTCAAGGAAGGTTATGTCGAGGCCCTGGTGCCCATCGTCAAGAACCTCGAGGCCGAACTGGGTTACCGCTATTCCGACTTCAACACGGCGGGCGGCTTCAGCACCTACAAGGCCCTGCTGTCGTGGAAGGCGCTGGACAGCCTCTCGTTCCGCGGTGGCTACCAGGTCGCGACCCGCGCACCGAACGTTGCCGAACTCTATGCCGGCAAGCGCCTCGAAGTGGTGCCCTTCCCGAGCGTGGATCCCTGCTCGGCGGTCACGGTCTCGAAGTGGGGCAACGTGCCCACGAACCCGGATCGCCTGAAGGTCCAGTCGCTGTGCCGTGCCCTCATCGGCAACAGCACGTCCGAGTTCGACACGCAGAACTTCAACGCCAATACGGCCTGGAGCAATGCGTACTGGCCGGCGGGCTCCCTGCTCGGTTCCGGTCCGAACGGCTGGACGCGCCAGGCTCCCCCGTTCTTCCCGCTGGAAATCGAGACGGAGCAGGGCAATCCGAACGTCAAGCCTGAAACGGCCAAGACGATCACCCTGGGCACCGTCATCAACCAGCCCTTCGACATCCAGAAGCTGGTCGTGACCGTCGACTACTACAACATCAAGGTCACGGACACGATCGCCCGCCTGTCGTCGGTCACGGCCTACAACAACTGCTTCAACTTCAACGGCAAGAGCAATCCGAACTACGACGTCAACAACTACTACTGCTCGCTGATCAAGCGCGATCCGATCACCGGTGACCGTGCGGAAGTCGCGTCGCTGTACCTGAACCTCGGTACGCTCAAGACGCAGGGTGTCGACCTTGCCGTGTCCTGGGCGCATGACATCGGTCCGGGTTCGTTCTCGGTGCGCTCGAACCTGAGCTACCTGCTCGAGTACAAGTACCAGCCGGATGCCACGCAGCCGGAGGCGGATGCGAGGGGTACGCTCGACAAGGGTGGCCAGTACAAGTACCGCCTGCTGACGGACTTCGGGTATCGCTTCCACAACGACTTCAATGTCGGCCTGCAGTGGCGGCACCTGCCGTCGGTAAACGACGCATCGCTGGCGCTGAACCCCAGTTCGACGGTCCTGGGAACGGGTGCCTATGACCTGTTCAACCTGTCTGCGGGTTACTCGCTTGGCAAGTACCAGTTGCGCGTCGGCGTCGACA
>JBEEKA010000227.1:0-23124 GCA_041168985.1 Pseudomonadota bacterium
CAGCCAGATATCGGAACCGAAACAGCGCTTGATGCGGTCGATCTGGCCGGCGTCGAAAGACCAGTCGATGTCGTGGGTGCGGCGGCCTTCCGGCACGCCGAACAGCAGGAACTTGCTCACGCCGGCCTTGAGATCTTTCTCGATCTGCTTGAGGAGCGAATCCGGCGTATCACGGTAGACGCCCGTCAGACCGGGCACTTCCTCGGGCGACTTGAGGCCCTCGACCACAAAAAGAGGCTGGATGAACTGTTCGGGGGAGGGGCGCACCTCGCGCGTCAGGGCGCGGATGTGGGCGTCCTGGCGCAGGCGCCGCAGGCTGATTCGACTCATGGGGTACCGGTGTTGTGCATGGCAGGGCGTGGGGTAATGCCCCAATGTTATGACGGCTGCCGGGACAATGGCGACCTTCTGTCCCCCAGCCCGGTCCCGACATGTCCCAGCCCGCCACCCCGCCGACACTCTCCGACGCGCTCCAGGCCAAGGCCGATGCGTCCATCGCCCGCCTGCGGGCCGCGGTAGCCGAATACGGTCTGGTCACGTACTCCAGCAGCCTGGGCGCCGAGTCGATGGTGCTGACGGACCTGATCTGGACGCATGTGCCCGAGATCGACATTTTCACCCTCGATACCGGGCGCCTGTTCGAAGAGGCCTTCACGCTGATGGATCGGCTCGAGGGGCGGTACAAGCGCCGCGTGCGCGTGGTGTATCCGGCCGCGTCGGACATCGAGACCTATGTCCGCGAGAACGGCGCCAACGGGTTCTACAACAGCCTCGAACAGCGGCAGGCCTGCTGCTTCATCCGCAAGACGGTCCCGTTCCGTCGGGGCATCGCCGGTTTCAAGGCCTGGGTGACCGGCGTGCGCCATGAGCAGTCCGCAACGCGGTCCGCCGCGCAGCCCGTGGAGTTCGATGCGCCCAACGGCCTGTACAAGATCGCACCGATCCTGGACTGGACGCACGAGGATGTGTGGGCCTGGATCAGGGCGCGCAAACTGCCCTACAACCCGCTGCATGACAGGGGCTACCCCAGCATCGGCTGCGCGCCGTGCACGCGTGCGATCGAACCCGGCGAGGACAGCCGAGCCGGCCGCTGGTGGTGGGAAGCCACGGCCAACCGTGAGTGCGGCCTGCATCCCAAGTTCAAGGATTGATGGACTACCTGCCGATTTTCGTCGACCTGCGCGATCGCCTCGTCGTCGTTGTTGGCGGCGGCGTGGTTGCCGCGCGCAAGGTCGAGCACCTGCTCACCTCGCAGGCGCGCGTGCGTGTCGTGTCGCCGGCGCTGCATGCCGAGCTGGCGGCTTTGCGGGACAGCGGACGACTGGACCATGTCGCTGCGGTATTCACGCCGGCCGTGCTCGACGGCGCGGCGCTTGTCGTTGCCGCGACGGACAGTGAGCCGGTCAACGAAGCGGTCTCGCAGGCTGCCCGGTCGCGCGGCATCCTGGTGAACGTCGTCGATGACGCGGCCCGATCGCAATTCATTTTTCCCGCGATCGTCGACCGATCCCCGCTGATCGTGGCCGTCGGTACGGCCGGCAGCTCGCCTTCGCTGGCCCGCCGCGTCCGGACGCAGATCGAAACGCTGCTGCCGGAGCGCCTCGGAAAGCTTGCGGACTTCACGGGCCGATGGCGCCAGGCGGCGAAAACCGCCTTCCCGGCGCTGCCGGAGCGTCTGCGATTCTGGGATGGCTTCTTCGATGGTCCGCTTGCGTCCCGGTTGCTCGCAGGTCCGGTGCACGACGCGGACGCGGTCATGCAGGCCTCGCTGGATGCCGCCAGTGTTTCGGGCGAGGCCGGGCAGGGCGAGGTCTACCTGATCGGCGTCGGTCCCGGTGATCCCGACCTGCTGACCGTGCGTGCCCTGCAACTCCTGCAGCAGGCCGACGTGATACTGCATGACCGTCTCGTGCCGGGCGTGATCCTCGGCCGGGCCCGGCGTGATGCCGAGAAGGTCAACGTCGGCAAGATGCCGGGACGGCACGACGTGCCGCAGGCTGAAATCAATGACCTGCTCGTGCAGTACGCACGGCGTGGACTGCGCGTGGCGCGCGTGAAGGGCGGCGATCCGTTCGTGTTCGGGCGCGGTGGCGAGGAACTGCAGGTGCTGCGCGACGCGGGCATCCCGGCCATCGTCGTGCCGGGCATCACGGCGGCGCTTGGCGCGGCGGCATCGAGCGGCATCCCGCTCACGCAGCGCGGTGTTTCACAGTCGGTGACCTTCGTGACGGCGACCGGTCAGCAGGCCGGCGGACTCAACTGGTCGTTGCTGGCGCATCCGTCGCAGACCGTCGTGTTCTACATGAGCGCCGCGCAGCTCGACCATATCGCGGAACAACTGCTGGCGCATGGGCTGCCCGCCGGGCATCCGGCGGCGCTGGTGGAACGTGCGACCTGGCCGGACCAGCGCGTGTTGCACGCCACCGTGGGGGGGCTGCCCGAGATGGGACGGACGGCGGGGCTCAAGTCCCCGACGCTGCTCGTCGTGGGACAGGTCACGGCACTGGCTGCGGTGCGACCGGATCTTGGACAATTGACGGGGGCGCCAGAGGCAGCGCACCCGGGAGAAGAACGATGACGATGCGAGCGGGTTTCGTGGACGCAGTCGGCAACACGCCGTTGATCAGGCTGGCGGGCCTCAGCCGCGAGACGGGTTGCGAGATCCTCGGCAAGGCCGAATTCATGAACCCGGGCGGATCGGTGAAGGATCGCGCGGCCAAGTGGATCGTCCTCGATGCGGAGGCACGGGGACTGCTCCAGCCGGGTGGCACGGTCGTCGAGGGCACGGCCGGCAATACCGGCATCGGGCTGGCCCATGTCTGCCATGCCCGCGGCTACAAGCTCATCCTCCTGATGCCGGACAACCAGTCGCCGGAGAAGTACCAGTTGCTCGAGGCACTCGGTGCCGAGGTCCGCAAGGTGCCGGTCGTTCCCTACAGCAACCCGGCGCAGTACCAGCACCAGGCGGGCCGGCTGGCGCAGGAGCTGCCGAACGCAATCTGGTCCAACCAGTTCGACAACACGGCGAACCGCAGGGCCCATGTCGAATCCACGGGCCCGGAGATCTGGGCGCAGACCGACGGCCGGGTCGACGCCTTCGTTGCGTCGAGCGGCACCGGTGGCACGCTCGCCGGCACGTCGGAATACCTGAAGTCGCGCAGCCAGAAGGTCCGCACGGTGCTGGCCGATCCGCCGGGCAGCTCGCTTTACGAGTTCGTCCGCAACGGTGAAGTGAAGTCCACCGGCAAGGGGTCGATCACCGAAGGCATCGGCATTGCCCGCATCACCGAGAACTTCAAGGATGCGCCGGTCGATGCAGCGGTGCACGTCGAGGATCCCGAGACGCTCCAGACGGTCCATCGACTGCTCCACGAGGAAGGGCTGTTCCTCGGCAGCACCAGTGGCATCAATGTCGCCGCCGCGGTTCGCGTGGCGCGCGAATTGGGTCCCGGACACACGATCGTCACGATCCTCTGCGATGGTGGCGCCAAGTACACGTCGCGACTCTACAACCGTGCCTGGCTCGCCGAGAAAGGCCTGCTCGAGGCCGCTGAAGCCGGATCACGCATCCGCGCAGGACGCTGATCCACATGGAATGGGGTTTTCCGATCGCAGGCCTGCTCGTGGGCATCATGGTGGGCGCGACAGGCGTCGGTGGCGGTTCGCTGATGACGCCGTTGCTGGTGCTGCTGCTTGGCGTTGCTCCGCATACGGCCATCGGCACCGACCTGCTTTATGCCTCGCTGACCAAGGTCGTCGGTGTCGGCGTCCACAGCATCGACAAGCGGGTCGACTGGCAGGTGTTCCGTCGCCTTGCGCTGGGCAGCCTGCCGGCGGCCCTGCTGACCCTGCTGTGGCTGCACAACTCGGGTTCATCCGGCGTCCATGAAGGGACGACGATCTTCGCGCTGGGGTTCGTGCTGGTGCTCACGTCCGTCGCGATGGTGACGATGCCCGCGATGATCCGGCGGGCCGATCGCAGCGGGTTCACGTTTTCGAGCCGTTTCACGGCGCTGCAGCCGATGCTGACCGTATTCAGCGGAGCCCTGCTGGGTTTCTTCGTTACGCTGACGTCGATCGGTGCCGGGGCACTGGGTGCACCCCTGCTTCTGTTCCTTTATCCGAAACGACTGACGCCCGCGCGCCTCGTGGCCACGGACCTGGCTCATGCCATTCCGCTGGCCTTGCTCGCCGGCATCGGCCACATCCTGCTGGGCAACGTGGACTTCCCGATGCTCGGCCAGCTCCTGCTCGGATCCATTCCGGGCGTGTGGGTCGGTGCCTATTTCGGTGGCCGGCTGCCTGGCGCCGTATTGCGTACGCTGATCGCCGTGGTCCTTGCCCTGGTGGGCATCAAGCTGCTCGCGTGACGGGCTCCGCGAACTAGTCTCGGCGGGAGCGGTCCATGTCCAGCATGAGTAGCAACCGTATGAATGCCTGGGTCGGGCGTGGCGCCGGCGTGGCCCTCGTCCTGGTGGTCGCCGGCGGACTCTGGTTCGGACTGGGCCGCAGTTCCGGTCCCCAGGTGACCTACGAGACGGCGGTGGTCGACCGCGGCACGGTCGAGAAAGCCGTCAGCTCCACCGGTTCCGTCGCAGCGCTGATTACCGTCGACGTCGGTTCGCAGATCTCGGGGCAGATCGCCGAACTGCATGCCGACTTCAATTCACCGGTCAGGAAGGGCGACCTGCTTGCGGTCCTCGACCAGCAGACGTACCGCAGCCGCGTGTTGTCTGCGGAGGCGGAGCTGGCAGTTGCCCGCGCGAACGTCGGCACCCAGGAGGCCAACCTGCGCAAGGCGCAGACGACACTGGCCCAGGCCGAGCGCGATTACGGTCGTCAGCAGATGCTGGCCGAGCAGAAACTCGTGGCGGCGATCTCGGTGGAAACGGCACTCAAGACACTGGAGCTCGCCAAGGGCGATGTCGACGTCGCCAGGGCGCAGCTCGTAAACGTGCAGGCCGCGACCCGCACGCGGGACGCGGCACTCCAGCAGGCCCGCATCGATCTGTCCCGCACCGAAATCCGTTCGCCCATCGATGGCGTCGTCATCAAGCGGGCGGTCGACCGCGGCCAGACGGTTGCCGCGAGCCTGCAGGCACCGGTCCTGTTCCAGATCGCGGAGGACCTCTCCCGCATCCAGATCGAGACGAAGGTCGACGAAGCGGACATCGGGTCCATCAAGCCGGAGAACGTCGCGACGTTCACGGTGGATGCGTTCCCGGACCAGACGTTCCAGGGACGTGTCGCACAGGTGCGCCTTGCCGCGACGACGGTGCAGAACGTCGTGACCTACAGCGTCATGGTGCAGGCCCCGAATCCGCGCCAGATGCTGCTGCCGGGCATGACGGCGAACGTCCGCATCATCACGGACCGTCGTGAAAACGTGCTGCGCGTGCCGAACGATGCCGCGCGCTTCCAGCCCGCCGGCGCGAAGTCCGGTCCGGGTGCCGCGGTTCCAGGGGGCGGCCCGGGCGCCGGCGGCCAGGGAGGCGGATTTGCCGCGCAAAACCTGCAGCTGGCGCAGGATCTCGGACTGTCGCCGGAACAGCGGGACAAGCTGAACAAAGGCCGCGAGGCGCTGTTTGCGCAGATGCGCCAGCAGCAGGGCCAGGGCGGCGGGCTGGGTGGAGGACTCGGACCGCCGGGCGGATTCGGGGGTCCCGGTGGCGACCAGGGCCAGGCCCTGCGTGCGCGCATGGAGAACCTGATGCGCAGCGTGCTCAATGACGAGCAGATGAAGAAATGGGAGATCCTGCGCGCCCAGCGGCGTGCCGGGGGCCAGCGCGAACGCGCCGGCACGCTCCACACGCTCGACGGCAAGCTGCCGAAGCTCCACCCCGTCCGCACGGGGCTGTCCGATGACCGCTACACCGAAATCGTCGGCGGCGACATCAAGGAAGGCGACGCCGTCATCGTGAAATCCCGGGCCGAGGTCAGGAAGTGACCGACGGGGGCGCCGACAAGCCGGTGCCCGTCGTGTCGGCCCGTGACTTGGCGAAGTCCTACCGGCTGGGTGAGCAGGCCGTGCATGCCCTGCGTGGCGTGAGCTTCGACATCCATCGCGGCGAGTTCGTCGCGATCATGGGCCCCTCCGGTTCAGGGAAGTCGACGCTGATGAACCTGATCGGCGCACTGGACGTGCCCAGTTCGGGGCAGCTCAGGATCGACGGCACGGACATCGCGACGCTCGACCGGGACCAGCTGGCAGGCTTGCGCAACCACACGATCGGTTTCGTGTTCCAGCAGTTCAACCTGCTGGCCCGCACGACGGCGCTGGACAACGTCAAGCTGCCCCTGACCTACGCGACCCCCCGTCCGGCCGATCCGGACGCCATCGCGGAGCGGTGCCTGGAGCAGGTGGGACTGGGGGCGCGGAAGGATCATGTTCCCTCTCAGCTGTCGGGTGGACAGCAGCAGCGCGTGGCCATCGCGCGGGCACTCGTGAACAACCCGAGCCTCATCCTCGCGGATGAACCCACCGGTGCGCTGGATTCGCAGACCTCTCTCGAGATCCTGAACCTGTTCAAGTCGCTCAATGCGCAGGGCATGACCGTGATCATGGTGACGCATGAACTGGACGTGGCCGCGCATGCCCGGCGACTGCTGCGGGTCAGGGATGGCCAGATCGTCGAGGATCGCCCGGTGAGCGGCCTGCTCGAGGAGTCGGCGCCATGAGCCTGCTCGAATTCCTTCGGACGGCGATGATCGCCCTGCGGCGCAACGTGCTGCGAAGCGTGCTGACGACGCTGGGCATCATCATCGGGGTCGGCAGCGTCATCGTGATGTCGGCCATCGGCAGCGGCGCGAGCCGACAGATCGAACAGCAGATCGCGAGTCTCGGTACGAACCAGCTGACGATCTTCCCGGGCTCGATGAACATCGGCGGCCGCCAGGGCGGATTCGGATCCGCGCCGCCGCTGACGGAGAAGGACCTGCGCGCGATCCGCGAGCGCATCGATGGCGTCGTGGCCGTATCGGGCCAGATGTCCAACAGCGGCAATATCGTCGCGGGCAGCTCGAACTGGGTCACCCGGGTCCAGGGAGCGGGCGCGGAAATTCAGGGCGTGCGCGACTGGCCCCTGTCGGCGGGACGCTTCTACGACGCGATCGAGGCCTCTTCCCGTCGCAAGGTGGCGGTGATCGGCTCCACCGTGGCGCGCGAACTGTTCGGCAACAGCGATCCGGTCGGGTCTGTCATCCGCATCAACAACGTGCCCTTCGAGGTCATCGGCGTCCTCCAGAGCAAGGGGCAGGGCGGTGGCCGGGACCAGGACGATGTCATCTACGTGCCGCTTCAGACCGCCCGATCCCGGCTGATGGGACGTGTGCGCGTCCCGGACGAGGTCGGGCAGATCCTCGTGAAGGTCGACGAGAAGCATGAGCTGGCGGACGTTCAGGCGGACCTGGAACGACTGCTGCGGGAACGCCGGCGTGTCGCGGCCAATGCCCAGGACAATTTCGCCGTGCGGAATTTCGCCGACATCCTTGCCACGCGCAGCGCGACGCAGCGCACCCTGGGCCTGCTGCTGGCCTCCGCGGCCGCGATTTCGCTGATCGTCGGCGGCATCGGCATCATGAACATCATGCTGGTGTCGGTGACCGAACGGACGCGGGAGATCGGTCTGCGCATGGCCATCGGCGCGAAGGGCGGCGACATCCTCGGCCAGTTCCTCACCGAGGCCGTCCTGCTGTGCCTCGCGGGGGGATTCATCGGGCTCACCCTCGGCGTCGGCATCTCGGTCGTCGTGGGGAGAATATTCGATTGGCCGGTCTTCATCAGTCCGGGCATCATCCTCGTGTCGATCCTCGCTTCGGCGGTGGTCGGCGTGGTCTTCGGTTTCGTCCCGGCACGCCGGGCGTCCCGTCTCAATCCCATCGAGGCCCTGCGTTACGAATGACGATGCCCGCCGCCCCTGCCGCTGACCGACGCTGGCTGGTCTGGGGAAGCTTCGTGGTCGCTCTCGTCATCGGGGGCGCCTTGCTCGGGAAGTACCGGCTGGTCGAACCGGTGCCCTTTGCGGCTGCCTGCGAGAGGCAGGAAGGCCCCTGGCTCGGCTGTTTCACGCGCGGCGTACTGGTGGCCCTGTTCGTGAAGAACATCGCCGGGATGGCGGCGGCGATATTCGGCGTCTGGTCGACCGTGACGCGTCAGCGGCCGGTTGCGTTCGCCGCCGTTGCGATGGGCGGCATCAGCATGGTGCTTTACCGCTTCGATGCCGCCGTGGTGGGCGTTATGCTGGGACTACTGGTGCTGGCCCGCGCGGCGGCCGGGCCACAGCAGCACTAGCGAGAAGCCCACGCAGAGGGCTGCCAGCCCCAGGCAGGATCGATTCTCGAAGCCTTCGTTCATCACGCTGATGATGGCTCCCGCGCCGATCATCGCGGCGAACAGGGTTTCCTCGGCCATGTCGCGGAACGACAGGCGACGCGGCTTCGTGCCCAGCAGGGCCAGCATCGACAGCGCGATGACCGGCAGCAGGTACAGGCAGGTCGGAAAGCCACGGTATCGGGGATCCAGGGCCAGTCCCAGCGCCACATAGGCTAGTCCGGCCATCACGACGAAACGCAGCAGGCCCAGACCGAAATGCCGGCCGTCTGCGGGCGAGCGTCGGAGAATCGCGTGGATGCCGCGAGGCTGGGGCAGCCTGTCCCGCGATGCCGAGCCCGACAGCAGCAGTTGCACCCAGGCGAACAGCAGGCTGCCTGCGGCGATCACGACGAGGCTGGCCGCCCATTCGAAGGTCGTCCGGTTCGTCGCATCCAGGTAGCGCCACTGCATGACGGCCACGGCGCCCGCGGCACCGCCCGACAGCAGCAGCAGGAACAGGTCGGGCCTGCCGAGTCGCCGCCAAAGCGCCAGGCCGGCGACGGCGAGGCCCAGTGCGCCCAGCGCGGCAGCCTGGATGCCCTGCATCCAGCCCGGGTCTTCTTCGACCGGGCCCTGCAGCGGGAACTTGGGGGCGCCGCCCGCGTCGTAAAGTCCCCAGAAACCGCCTACGGTGCCTTCCTGCGCCCGTTTCCAGGGCTGGTCATAGGCTTCGATGAGGTTGTATTCGATGCCCTCTGCGCCCGCCCAGTGCGTGAATTCGCGGATGAATCGAGCCTGGGAAACACGGCCGGGCACGGCTCCCTGGCGCTGCCGACCCTCGCTGGGCCAGCCGGTCTCGCCGATGAAGACCCGTTTGTCCGGGAACGTGGACCTGGCTTCCCCATAGACCGTCCCCGTGTGGGCGAGGGCCGCGTCGATGTCGGTGGGCAGGTCGTCCCAGTAAGGCAGGAGGTGGATCGTGACGAAATCCACTTCCTTCGCAAGCTGGGGGTTCTGCTTCCAGAAGTCCCAGACATCGGCATAGGTCACAGGCAGGTCGGTTCCGGCCTTCACCTGCCGGATCAGCGCGGCCAGCTGGTCGGCTGTCCGTTCCCGGCGCAGCAGCACCTCGTTGCCGACGATCACGGCATCGATCACGTCGTGGTCGCGCCGGGCGACCTCGAGACCGTGTTCGATTTCCTTCTGGTTCAGCACGGGGTCAATGCCGATCCAGAGGCCCAGCAGCACGCGCAGCCCGACTTCGCGGGCGATGGGCGGCACCTGGTCGATGCCGTTGCTCACGGCGTAGATGCGCACGCAGCGGAACCGCGTGGCGAGCGCCTTGAGGTCGCGCTCGATCTGGGTGCGGTCTATCGCGCTGGACAGCAGCAGGGGCTGCTCGTGCGGCGGCGTGTAGGAGGCGCAGTCGAGCTTGCCGGCCGGGGCGTCCACCAGCGACACGGGATGCCCGTCGCGCCACCAGAGCCACAGTGAAAGCAGCAGCGTGCACGCGGGCACGGCGAGGATCAGGAATCGTTTCACGCGCCCGAGTGTAGCCGAGACGGTTAGGATGCGGCTCTCCTGATCCGGGCGCGGAGCAACACGATGTCGGTCCTGTCCAGCCTGCTGCCGGCCACGGGCCTGCTCGTGCTGTCCAACGTCTTCATGACCTTCGCCTGGTATGCCCACCTGAAGCACCTGTCGGACAGGGCCTGGTACGTGGCGGCGCTCCTGAGCTGGGGCATCGCGCTGTTCGAGTACCTGCTGCAGGTCCCGGCCAACCGCCTCGGCTACGAGGCGCTGTCGCTGCCGCAGCTGAAGATCCTGCAGGAAGTCATCACCCTGTCCGTCTTCGTGCCTTTTGCCGTGTTCTACATGCGTGAGCCGCTGAAGCTCGACTATCTCTGGGCCTGCCTCTGCATGGTGGGTGCCGTCTATTTCATGTTCAGGGGAAGTCCGTCATGACGACCGCCATCCATCGCCGCGTGGCCGCACTGCGGGCCGGAAACGATCCGAGTTTCATCGCCCGGCTGTCTTCGGGATGGGCGGTGTTCGGTGAGTCCCAGTTCCTGGCGGGATACGCCATGCTGCTGCCGGATCCGGTCGTCGGAACCCTGAATGAGCTGCAGGGCGCGGCGCGCCAGTTCTTCCTGGCCGACATGGCGCGGCTTGGCGACGCCGTGCTGGCCGCGACCGGGGCACTGCGTATCAATTACGCGATGTTCGGCAACGTGGAACCGGCACTGCACGCGCATGTCGTGCCGAGATACGTCGACGAAGATCCCGCGCTGGCGACGGCGCATCCCTGGGCCTATGACTGGAATGCCGCACCCCGATTCGATCCGGTGCGCGATGCGCGGCTGATGAGCGACGTGCGCGCGGGGCTCGCCCGCGGCTAGATGTCGCTCAGCGACAGGGCGGCCAGCAGTCCCAAGTGGCCCAGCGGCTGCGCCTGCAGGCGCAGCGCAGCGGCCCGCAGGCAGCGCAAGGCGGCCAGCCTGTAGCGTGGCGTGGGGTCGAGTGCGTCCAGCCGCAGCAGCGCCTGGGCGGCGAGCGCGTTTCCCGATGCCTGTCCATGGTCCGCGAACTCCCGCAGTCGATGGATCAGCGGCGCATCGGCGCGGGCCGCGAAAAATCCGCCCCGCGCGCGGTCCTCGAACAGTTCGAGCATGGCATCGGCCAGTTGCAGGGCCCGGGCCTGTGCGGAAGGTCGCTCGCCTGGCATGGCGGCGGCGAGCATCGCGTCCAGGAGCGCGGCGTGCTCCTCCAGCCCGTCGGGTTCGCGCTGCTGCAGGCGTTCCAGCCAGTGGTGCGCCGTTCCCTGCAGGTCGTCACGACCCAGCGCGCGGGCTGCCACGGCCAGTGACCGGGCGGTCTGGACCTGCGGAACGATTCCCGCCGTGTCGTCCGGCTCCGCGTGCCAGGCCAGCAGGAAGTCGGCTGTCCTGTCGGCGACTTCACGGAAGCGCCTTTCGCCGGTGAGCAGGGCGGCCTCCGCGAACGCCTCGAGCAGCTGGGCATTGTCCGCCTGCGCCTTCTCGGGCAGGGGTTCCCGCCACGCGGCATCAAGGCAATACCGGAAGAAGCCGCCGTGCGGGTCGTGCAGGGCGCCATCGGCGATGCGCGTGAGCGTGAACGTGGCCATGTAGAGGGCCTGGAGGTCTGGTTGTTCGCCCGGCGCACTGGCCTGCCACGTTCGCATCAGGTGCTGGATCGCCAGGACCTGCGGGAATTTCGGTGCGCGGCCCCAACCACCCTGTTCGCGGTCGAAACCGGCTTCCAGCTCGCGGCGCGCGGCGGCAAAGACATGCGCCGAGGGAAGCGCATTCGCGTCCGCGGTGCCGGCATCGACGTGGCCGAGGGCTTCCCGCAGGGCCTTTCCCTGTTCGTGCAGCGCAGGCCTCTGGGTGGCGTGGTACATCGACACGCGCTCGAGCACCGCGCGAAGCCCCGGCGTTCCGGCTGCCGATTCCACCGGAAAATAGCCGCCGCCGAAGAAGGGCAGGGCCTCGTCCGCCGACAGGAACAGGTTGAGGGGCCAGCTCCCGTCCTCTCGCGTGAGCAGTCGATGCGCCAGCTGCATCAGGCGATCGAGTTCGGGCTGGAGGTCGCGATCCACCAGCACGCAGACGAAGTCCCTGTTGAGCAGCTGGGCCGTCGCCGGGTCCGCAAAGGCACCGCGGCGCATGGCGTCGGCGCCGGCCGAGCCTTCGCAGCCGATATGCATGAACAACGGGTGGCCACTGGCCCGTGCCGCGGCGATGGCGGCCGCGTTCCATTCGCGCCAGGCCACGAGCCCGCCGGCATGGGATCGGTGGAAAGGACTGGCAAGCATGGTGGGGTGCCCGGCGGATGCAGAGTAGACTAGCCGCCACTATACGGAACCCCACCTGATGATCGAACCTGCTTCCACGCCGATGCCCGTGCTGAAACTGCGGCGCCATGAAGACAAGCGCCTGCGCGCAGGGCACCTCTGGGTGTATTCGAACGAGGTCGATACCAGCGAGCGGTCCCTGACGGACCACGCGCCGGGTTCGCTGGTTCGTGTCCACGACAGCCGCGACAAGTTCATCGGCCACGCCTACGTGAATCCGCAGGCGCTCATCTGTGCGCGCATCCTGTCCCGCGATGAGCAGCGTCCGGTCGGTCCGGCACTGCTGGCGGATCGGATCCGGTCTGCGCTGGCACTGCGCGAGCGACTGTATCGGCAGCCCTGCTACCGGCTCGTCTTCGGTGAATCCGACGGGCTGCCGGGCCTCGTGCTGGACCGTTTCGGCGACGTCGTGGTCGGACAGATCGCGACGCTCGGCATGGAACAACTGCGCCCCCTCGTCGAAGGCGCCGTGCGCGAAGTCGTCGCGCCGCGCTGCCTTGTCTGGAAGCACGACGGCGGCTTCCGCGATCTCGAAAAGCTGCCGAAGGAAGTCGTGGCGGCTTTCGGCGAGGTTCCGGAGCAGGTCGAGATCCTCGAAGAGGGGCTGCGATTCTCGGCATCGCTCGTAGGCGGGCAGAAGACGGGCTGGTTCTTCGACCAGGCCGCGAACCGTGAACACCTGCGCCGCTACGTGAAGTCCGGGGCACGCGTGCTCGATGTCTGCAGCTACGTGGGCGCCTGGGCGCTGAGTGCCCTTCACCACGGCGCCGGACAGGCCGAGTGCGTCGATGCCTCGCAGTCCGCCCTCGATGCCGCCCAGCGGAATGCCGCGGCCAATGGCCGCGAGCTCGTGGTCCACAAGGGCGATGCCTTCGACGTGCTCGAGCGGCTGGCGGCCGAAGGGCAGCGTTATGACCTCGTGATCGTCGACCCGCCCGCGTTCATCAAGCGGCGCAAGGACCAACACCAGGGGGAAGCGGCATACCGGCGCCTGAACCAGCTGGCCATGAAGCTGCTGGCGGATGATGCGATCCTCGTCAGCTGCTCCTGCTCCTTCCACCTGGCCCAGGAGACGCTGCCCACGCTGCTCCAGACCGCTGCCGCCAATCTCGGCCTGACGCTCCAGATCCTGGAATTCGGCGGCCAGTCACCCGACCATCCCGTGCATCCGGCCGTTCCGGAAACCAAGTACCTGAAATCCCTGTTCTGCCGGGTCTCACGCTGAACCACGCTGACATCGGTAGAATCCCGCCACCATGCTGACCTATCCGCAGATCGATCCGGTTGCCCTGCACCTCGGCCCCCTGCGGATCCACTGGTACGGGATCATGTACGTGATCGGTTTCACCGTGGCATGGTGGCTCGCCCGCATGCGCGCGAGGCAACCCTCGAGCCGCTGGACCCCGATAGACGTCGACGACCTGATCTACTGGGCCATGCTGGGCGTGATCCTCGGGGGGCGCATCGGCTACGTGTTGTTCTATGGCACGGCCTACTGGGCGGAGGACGCCCTGTACCCCTTCAAGATCTGGGAAGGCGGCATGTCGTTCCACGGCGCGCTGATCGGTGTATTCGTCAGTCTTGCGCTGTTCGCGTGGCGCCGCGGACGCCATGTCCTCGACGTGCTGGATTTCGCGGCGCCGCTGCCGGGGCTCGGCATCCTTGCGGGACGGATCGGCAATTTCATCAACGGCGAACTCTGGGGGGGCATCACGCAGCAGCCCTGGGGTTTCCTCGTGCCCACCGGGCCGGGCGGCACGCTGGAGGGCCGCCATGCATCGCAGCTGTATGAAGGGCTGCTCGAGGGCCTCGTGATGTTCATCATTCTCTGGTCCTTCTCGGCGAAGCCGCGGTCACGGGGCGCGGTGATCGGACTCGGACTTGCGTGGTACGGCCTGGTCCGCATCCTCATCGAACTGGTGCGGGTGCCGGACGCCCAGCTGGGCTACCTCGCTTTCGGCTGGGTCACGATGGGCCAGTTGCTGTCCCTGCCGATGTTGCTTGCCGGACTCGGGCTGCTCGCCTTTGCGGGCCTGCATCCCGTCGCCTCCGGCAATACCGGATCCAGCCGATGAATGCCTACCTCGACCTGCTGCGCGCGGTCCGCGAGCGCGGCACGCGCAAGACCGACCGGACCGGGACGGGCACGTTGTCGCTCTTCGCCTGGCAGTCGCGCTTCGACCTTTCCGCCGGCTTCCCGCTGGTGACCACCAAGCGCATCCACCTGCCGTCCGTCGTGCACGAACTGCTGTGGTTCCTGCGGGGAGAAACCAATACCGCCTACCTGCGCGAGCACGGCGTGACGATCTGGGACGAGTGGGCCGACGACAGCGGCGAACTGGGCCCCATCTACGGCCGGCAGTGGCGGGCCTGGGGCGCGGGCGAGGGGCGTTTCATCGACCAGATGACACAGCTGGTCGATACCCTGCGCACGACGCCCGATTCGCGCCGCATGATCATCAGTGCCTGGAACGTGGGCGAGCTCGAGCGCATGGCGCTGCTGCCCTGCCATGTCATGTTCCAGTTCTACGTGGCCGATGGCCGCCTGTCCTGCCAGCTTTACCAGCGCAGCGCCGATGTCTTCCTCGGCGTGCCGTTCAACATCGCCTCCTACGCGCTGCTGACGCACATGGTGGCGCAGCAGTGCGGCCTCATCCCGGGCGATTTCATCTGGACGGGCGGCGACTGCCACCTGTACCTCAACCATCTTGAGCAGGCCGACCTCCAACTGTCGCGCCAGCCGCTGCCCCTGCCGTCGTTGCGTTTCACGCGCCGGCCGGCGACCTTGTTCGATTACCACGCAGAGGACATCGAGTTCGTGAACTACCAACATCATCCGGCGATCAAGGCGCCTGTGGCGGTCTGAACCATGGCAACCAAGGCAAAGAAGAAGGCAAAGCCGCAACCCAAGCTCGCGCCGGATCCGACCCTGCCGAACCCCTGGTTCGCGGTCCGCAATTCTAAGGTGCATGGCAAGGGCTGCTTCGCGCGCAAGGACATCCCGAAGGGCACGCGCATCGCCGAGTACATCGGCGATCGCATCACCTGGGCGGAAGCCGACAAGAGATACGAAGGCTATGACGTCAACGACAACCACACCTTCCTGTTCATCGTCGATCGCAAGACGGTGATCGATGGTGGCGTCGGCGGCAACGACGCACGCTACATCAATCACTCCTGCGGCGAGAACTGCACGTCCACGGTCGAAAAGGGCCGCGTGTACATCGACGCCAACAAGCACATCAAGAAGGGCGAAGAGCTCGGCTACGACTACCAGATCGGTCGCGACAAGAACGATCCGGAGAACGTCGACGAGATCTACGCCTGCCGCTGCGGTGCCCCGAACTGCCGCGGCACGATGCTCTGGCCGGCCAAGCGCCCGAAGCCGAAGAAACGCAAGAAGGCGAAGTCGGCCGCGAAGTCGGCGGGCAAGTCCAAGTCCGCGAAGAAGGCTGCCAAGAAGGCGGGCAAGAAGAAGTCCGCCAAGAAGAAGTCCGCCAAGAAGAAGTCCGCAAAGCGCGCCGGTCGCTGATCGGTCGCACACGGGGAAACGGCACGTCATGTCAGCCCATTCAGGTAACCGGCGGATCACCTTCGCCGGCGTCATCGGCGCCCTGGGAATCGTCTATGGCGATATCGGCACCAGTCCGCTGTACGCCATGAACACGGCCCTGAATGCCGCGGCCGGCGGCGGCGTGCCGGACGCCTCCATGGTGCTGGGCGTGCTGTCCCTCGTGTTCTGGAGCCTCCTGGTCGTCGTCACGCTCAAGTACGTGGTGCTGATCCTGCGGGCCGACAACCAGGGGGAGGGCGGCATCCTGTCGCTCTTCGCCCTCGTGCAGCGACAGCTGACGACCGCGGGCGAGTGGCGACGCTACATCGTGATCCTGGCCGTGATGGGTGCGGCGCTCTATTACTGCGACGCACTGATCACGCCGGCCATCTCGGTCATGTCGGCCGTCGAGGGACTCGAACTGCTCGACGAGGGGATGAGTGAGTCCATCGTCCCGGTGACGCTGGTGGTGCTCGTCCTGCTGTTCTCGATCCAGCGCTATGGCACGGCCAAGGTCGGCAGTCTCTTCGGGCCGGTCATGGTGACGTGGTTCCTGACGCTGGGCGTGACCGGCGGCATGTCGCTGGCGCAGAACCCGGCGGTGCTGGCGGCACTCAATCCGGTCCACGCCGTGCAGATGCTCGGCATCAGCCCCGCGATCTCCATGGCCGTGATTGGCAGCGTCTTCCTGACATTGACCGGCGGCGAGGCGCTTTACGCGGACATGGGCCACTTCGGCAAGGGTCCGGTTCGCGTCGCCTGGTTCGGCATGGTCTGGCCCTGCCTGTTGCTCAACTACTTCGGCCAGGGTGCCTACCAGCTCTCGCATCCGGGCAAGCCCGGCCAGCTGCTGTATTCGATCATCCCGGAACCCGTGCTGCCGGCAGTGGTGATCCTGGCCACGGCGGCGACGGTCATCGCCTCGCAGGCGACCATCACCAGTGCCTTTTCGATGACGCGCCAGGCCGTGCAGCTCGATTTCCTGCCGCGCGTGCGCGTACTGCAGACCTCCGAGCATGAGGAAGGGCAGATTTACGTGCCCATCATCAATTCGCTGATCATGGTCGCGGTGATGGTCTTCGTGGTTTCCTTCGGGTCCTCGGCGGCGTTGGCGGGGGCCTACGGTGCGGCGGTCGCGGGCACCATGGCCATCACGACGATGCTGGGCTGCATCCTCGCCGCGACGGCCTGGAACTGGCCGCGCTGGCGCGTCCTGATGACCTTCCTGCCGCTGGGAATCATCGACAGCGCGTTCCTGATCGGCAATTTCGCCAAGATCGCGGAGGGCGCGTGGGTGCCCATGCTGCTGTCCTCGATCCTGTTCACCATCTTCATGATCTGGCGCAGCGGCCGCCAGCAGCTGCGCAAGGCCCTGGCTGCGGAAGCCATCCCGATGGAGAAGGTCGGCGAACTGCTCGAGGGCGTGACGCGCGTGCCCGGCAATGCGGTGTTCCTCGCGAGCTCGTCGAAGTACGTGCCCAGTGCCTTGCTGCGCAACCTCGAGCACAACCACATCGTCCACGAACATGTCGTCATCCTGAACCTGGAGATCGCGCGGACACCGCGCCAGGATCCGGCCGACCGCGTGAAGATCGAGCAGATCTCTCCGCAGATATCGGTGTTGCGCGCCCGCTTCGGCTACATGGAAACGCCCGATGTCAGTGAGGCGCTGAAGCAGGCCCGCAGCCGGGGCCTCAAGCTGTTCGTCGACGACTGCTCGTTCTTCGTCGGCTGGCACCGCGTGCTGCCGCGTACGCGAGTGGGCTACGTGGGCCTGAAACAACGGATCTTCGCGTGGCTGCAGGGCCGCAGCACGCAGGCATCCGAGTTCTTCCGGATGCCGGAACGGCGCGTCATCGCGCTGGTGACGCAGGTCGAGATCTGACGCGATGTCCGGTCGCCCGCGACTGACCGCCGTGGTCGCGGCGACCGAGAACGACGTGATCGGCCGTGACAACGGCATGCCCTGGCACCTGCCGGCGGACCTTGCCTACTTCAAGTCCGTCACGCTGGGCCATCCGGTGCTGATGGGTCGAAAGACCTGCGAGGCGATCGGTCGTCCGCTGCCCGGCCGCCGCAACCTCGTGTTGTCCCGCAATGCGGATCTCAGGCTCCCGGGCGTGGAGGTCGTGGCTTCGGTCGACGCGGCGCTGTCGGTGGTGGGCGACGTCCCGGAACTCATGGTCATCGGCGGTGCCGCGCTGTACCAGCTCGCGATGCCGCAGACGGACCGCGTCCACCTCACGCGGCTGCACATGACGCTCGAAGGGGATGCGTTCTTCCCGCGACTGCCTGCCACGGAATGGGACGAGACCTCGCGCAGCGCGCGCCGCCCGGCGGACGAGCGCAACGCCTGCGACATGACCTTCTTCGTCTACGAGCGCCGTCAGACTCCCTGAAGCGGCGGCAGCGTCGCCACCAACGCGTCGGCAGTCGTCCAGTCGATCACTTCGAGCCAGGGCAGGCTTCCGTCCACGCGCGGGGCAGTCAGGGCGTCGAGGATTTCCTGCTGTTGTCGCCCGCGGGCCAGGGCCTCGGAATAGCGGATCCCGTCGTGGAACATCACCATGGAATAGCGGGGGATGAAACGTCCCGGATGGCGGCGTTCCAGTTCCAGGGACAGTGACCGCTGCAACTGGAAGCGCGGATCCAGTACGCCCTCGCGCATCTCGGCATAGTTGTCGAGCGCCATCTGCGCGATGGCGTCGGCATCCGGTTTGCGCAGGCGACTGAAGCGCTCGAAGGCGTCCCCGGTGGCGTCGTCGGCGAGCATCGCGTCGAGGATGCGGCAGTCTTCGAAGGCGCAGTTCATGCCCTGCCCATGGAAGGGCACGATGGCATGGGCCGCATCGCCGACAAGCAGCATCCGTTCGCCGAAATGCCAGGGTTCGCAGTACACGGTGCCGAGCTTCGACTGCGGGTGGGTGCGGTACTGCTCCTCGAGATCCGGCAGCAGGGCCCACACGTCGGGAAATACGCGGGCGAAGAAGTCGCTTACCGCCTCGTCGTCATCCAGCGCCGCGAAACCCCTCGGTCCATCAGGGCGCATGAACAGCGTCAGCGTGAAGCTCCGGTCGGCATTGGGCAGCCCGATGAGCATGTACTCGCCGCGCGGCCAGATGTGCAGGGCCTCGAGTTCCAGCTGTGCGCGCCCATTGTGCGCGGGCAGGGTCAGTTCCTTGTATTCGTGCGGCAGCATGACCTCGCTGACCTGCACTTGCCCCTCGTCGCGCAGGCCGCGGCGCAAGGCCGAACCGGCGCCATCCGCGCCGATCCAGCGTGCCGCGGGCGGTGCCTGCTCGCGGCCCGTGGTCTCGTCGCGAAGCACCGGCTCGCCGGCTGCATCCAGACCGATGCAGCAGTGGTTGAAATGCAGCGCGATGCCCGGTTCCAACGCGGCGGCCTCGACGAGGCGGCGCGTGAGGTCGGCACGGGAGATGGAATAGATCGATTCCCGGGGGTCCTGCCCGTACGCGACGAACTGCGTGCGGCCCTGGTCGTCGTGCAGCATGCGTCCGCGCATCGGCACGAGCAGCGGCGAGAGCGCGTCCATGAGGCCGGCCTCCCGCAGCGCGCGGATGCCCCGCGATGCCAGCGCGAGATTGATGGAACGGCCTGCCTCGGGCGCGGCGAGCCGCGGATCGGGGCGTCGCTCGTAGACCCGTACGCGCTCGCCACGCCTGGCGAGCAGCATGGCCATCAGCAGACCGGCAGGCCCCCCGCCGAGGATCCCGGTCACGCTCATGCGACCTCCAGCGCCTGTTCGATGCCGAGTACAAGTCGGGCGGCATCTTCGAAGCGGTTATACAGCGGAACGGGCGCGGCGCGAATGATGTCCGGTTCGCGCCAGTCCGTGAGGATGCCGCGTTCCGCCAGCATCGCATGGACCCGGCGTCCGACGTCCCGGCCACCGCGCACCCGAAGCGAAAACTGGCTGCCGCGGCGTTCGGCCTGCGGTGGCGTGACGATGTCGATATCCGCGGACAGCCTCGCGCGCAGGCTGCTTTCGAGGAACTCGCCGAGCCTGCGCGTCTTGGTGTGCCGGGCTGCACTGCCGGAGGCGTCGAAGAGATCGAGCGAAGCAAGCAGCGGGGCGGTGGACAGGATCGGTGGATTACTCAGTTGCCATCCGGCAGCGCCTGGCGTCGGGATGAATCCTGGTTCCATGCGGAACCGCGAAACGGGGTCATGGCCCCACCAGCCCGCCAACCGAGGCAGTGCCGCTTGCGCGTGCCGCGCGTGCACGAACGCGCCCGCGAGCGCCCCGGGTCCGCCGTTGAGGTACTTGTAGCCACACCACACCGCGAAGTCCGCGCCGTCATCGTGCAGGGACAGCGGGGTGTTGCCCATGCCATGGGCCAGGTCGAATCCGCAGTGCGCGCCAGCACGACGCGCCGCTTCGGCGATCCGCCCCAGATCGAAGGCCTGGCCGGTGCGGTACTGCACGCCGGGCCACAGCACGAGCGCCACGTCTTCGCCCCGTTCGGCGAGCACGGCCTCCACCTGGCTTTCGTCCACGATATCCTGGCCCTGTGCCGCAGCGACCTCGATCAGGGCCGAGCGCGGATCGAGCCCATGCCATTCGATCTGCGAGACGACCGCGTGCCGGTCCGACGAGAATGCGCCTTCCTCGACCAGGATCGCGACCCGACGACCCGCCGGTCGGTAGAAGCTCGCCATCAGCAGGTGCAGGTTCACCGTCAGCGTGTTCATGCCGACGACCTCTTCGCGCTGCGCGCCGGCAAGGCGGGCATACCCGTCCTGCAAGGCCTCGGCGTACGGGATCCAGGGACGGCTGCCGGCATGGTGGCCTTCGACGCCCAGTCGCGCCCAGTCATCGAGCACCTGGTCGATGTAGCGCCGCGTGTCCCGGGGCTGCAGGCCCAGTGAATGACCGCAGAGATAGACCTGTTCGTCGCCCTGAGGTCCCTTCGGCAGCAGGAACCGGTCGCGCAGCGATGCGAGGGGGTCGGCGGCGTCCAGCAGTCGGGCGCGTACGAGCAGGTCGTCGGTCATGCAGTCACCAATGGAAGGTACAGCGGCTGCGAAGGCACGGCATCGCCGGTCCAGCGGGCAAGCTGCAGTTGCACGGCGCAGGGGCCGTCCGGCACGTCGGCGGGCACGGCAGCCAGTTCCGTGATCGTGCAGTGTCCTCGCGTGGCCTCCGCGCTCGTCGTGCTGCCGACCGGCAGGCCGAAGAACAGCCGATGGGCCGTCAGGTGTCCGCCGTCATCGGACCGGTCCACCGAAGGCAGGTCCAGCACGAGGTGCTCGACGCCGCGCTCCACAAGCAGCGCAACGAGTTGCCGGGTCAGGTAAGGAGGATTGTCGTCACCGTCGTCGCTGGCAGGACGGGCCGTGTCGTGGGGCAGCGTCCGTAGTACCAGGGTGCGCGCCCTGAAAGGGAGGTTTCGGGGCCAGGCCGCTTCCACCGACTGCCGTGTCACCAGCCGGTCCCCGGCCTGCGGAAGGGGCAGGCTGTCCTCCCCGGTCAGCGCGGCATCCCTGGGGACGACGCTCAGCACGAGAGCCGGCAGGGGCTCCAGGGGCACATGCGAGAACAGCGGGACGCCGTCCACGGTCAGGTGCGAGACGCTTTCCGTATGCGTGCCGTTGCAGTGGGGAACCAGCGTCACCCCGCGACAGTTGCAGCTCGCGCCCTTCGATACCTCGCCGTTGAAGCTGCCGACGACCAAGGGCGTGGACGAGGCGCGTGGCGCGCCGAAATGGCGCGGCTGCGCGCCCTCGAGGTCAAGCGGCAGCGCGAGGCTGACGGCACGTCGGAAATCGACGCGCAGCGTCGCGACGGCTGTCACGCCTTCGGCGCTCCGGGATCGCGCGCGACTTCGCCGCATTGCTTGCAGGTGCGCAGCTCGAGGCTGCCGAAGAACCGGCGGATGACCGGCTGCAGCTGCGTCTCGATGTCGGACAGGTGGAAGTGGTCCTCGAAGAGCAGGCCGTGGCAGCCCTCGCAGTACCACTGCAGGCCATCCATTTCGTCGGCCCTGCGTACGCGTTCGATGACGAGACCGATCGTGTTCGCGACCCGTTGCGGCGAATGCGGCACGTTGGCGGGCAGCAGGAAGATCTCACCTTCGCGGATCGGGATGTCCACGAGTCGCCCGTCCTGCAAGACCCGCAGGGTCATGTCGCCTTCGATCTGGTAGAAGAACTCCTCGCCCGGATCGACATGGAAGTCGGTGCGTGAGTTCGGCCCGCCGACGACCATGATGATGAATTCGGAATCGCGATAGACCTGTCGGTTCGCGATCGGCGGCTTGAGCTGGTCGCGGTGGGCGTCGATCCAGCCGCGGAAATTGAACGGCGCACGCAGCGCAGTGCCAGGGAACGGAACGTCGGTTGCCATGTCCCATTGTAGTACGGGCCGCCGTCGCGGCGCGGGGGTGCGCCGCGCGCGACGATTGGCTATGGTTGGCGCCCCGAACCGGCCGCTGACGTGGCAGGGTCATTCAAGGAACCATGATGCGATTGAAGTCTGGTGGCGCCGTGGGCGCCGTGGGCGCCGTGGTCGGCGCGATCCTCGGCCTGCCGGCGATGGGAGCCGACGAGGGGCTGGAAGAAACGGTGATTACGGCGACCCGCCGTGCGGAACCGTTGCGCGAGTACGCCGGCAGCCTGTCCCGGATTTCCGCTGCGGACATCGGCGAGGCCGGGGCGACCCACCACGCCGAAGTCATGAACCGGGCGGCCGGCGTCCTGTTCCAGCGCAACAGCGGCCAGGAAAGCCTCACGTCGATCCGTTCGCCGGTCCTGACCGGCCCCGGGTCCTGCGGGTCCTTCCTGTTCCTCGAAAACAGCATTCCGGTTCGACCGGTCGGGTTTTGCAACGTCAACGAGCTGTTCGAGGTCGATACCGAACAGGCGCGCAGCTTCGAGATCGGACGGGGTCCGGCCGGCGCCCTCTACGGGTCCTCGGCGATGCATGGTTCGGTCAACGTGATCCAGCCGACGCCGCGGGAACTGCCGGCGCTGGGTCTTCGCCTCGAAGGGGGGCCGTCCGATTACTACCGCGTTCGTGTCGCGTCGAGTTCGCTCGGCGACTCGACCGACCTGGGGCTGAATGCCCTGGCCGAATACGACGGCGGCTGGCGTGACCACGCGACGACGAAACAGCAGAAACTCGTCGGCACGCTGGAGCATCGTTTCGGCGCGGCCACGGCCAGCTTCACGCTTTCGGCCAGCAACCTGGCGCAGGAGACAGCGGGCTTCATCACGGGCTTCGAATCCTATCGGGACGAAGCCGCAGCGAAACGGAATGCGAACCCGGAGGCCTATCGAAATGCGCATGCCGTGCGGCTGCTGGGTCATGTCGAACTGCCGCTGTCGGAAGACGCGACCCTCGATTTTCGTCCGTTCCTGCGCAGT
>JBEEKA010000228.1:0-3693 GCA_041168985.1 Pseudomonadota bacterium
TAACTGCCCGGCGAAGACCTCTGCCGGAGTCTTCCAGCCGAGAACTTTCCGGGAAAAGACATCGATCACGAATGAGAAGAACACGAGACCTTGGTGGCAGCGCAGATAAGTGAAGTCTGCGACCCAAAGCCGGTTCGGCGCTTCGGCTGAGAACGGCAATCACAACTGGCCCCACCGCGGCAACCTCAACTGGCCCCACCTGAGCATGTTCAGCGCTACACCTGACGGCGTCCAATCCGGACCAGTCAGGGGGCGCAGAGAGGTTGTTATCCAGAGTGGAGCAGTTCGAGAGAATCAGGAGAGATCGCAAGCTCGAAGGCCTGTCGATCCGCGCGCTTGCGACGCGGCACGGCGTGCATCGACGGGCGGTTCGTCAAGCGCTTGACTCGGCGACCCCGCCACCCAAGCGAGCGCCCAGATCACGACCGGCGCCAACTATCGGCCCGTTCAAGGCAATCATCGACCGGTGGCTGATCGATGACCAGGACGCGCCGCCCAAACAGCGCCACACGGCTCGGCGAATCGCGCAGCGCATCGACGACGAATTCGGCGTGGCGATCCCCGAGCGCACGGTTCGCCACCACGTCCACAAGCGCCGCCGCGAACTGGCGCTAAAGACCGAAGGCTTTGTCCCCCAGTCTCACCCGCCAGGAGCTGAGGCCCAGGTCGACTGGGGCGAGGCCGACGTGTTTCTCGCCGGCGCCCAAACTCGGGTGCATCTGTTCTTGATGCGCGCCTCGCACTCTGGCGCCACGTTCGTGCGCGCCTATGAGCACGAGACCCAGCAAGCCTTCCTCGAGGCCCACGCGCTGGCCTTCGAGCACTTCGGCGGCGTTTTTGCCGAGGTCAAATACGACAACCTCAAGGCCGCCGTCACGAGGATCCTGCGTGGACGCCGACGCATCGAGTCCGATCGCTTCACCGCGATGCGCTCGCACTACCTGTTTGACTCGAACTTCACCTCGCCGGGCAAACGCGGCGCCCACGAGAAGGGCGGGGTCGAAGGTGAGGTCGGGCGCTTTCGAAGAAGACACCTGGTCCCGGTGCCAAGTTGCGAATCGATCGATGCGCTGAACCAGATGCTCGCCGACGCAACCGAGGCCGATCTCGCTCGCACGATCACCGGTAGGCGCGCGAGCGTCGGCGCGCTGTTGGCCAATGAGCGGCCACGCCTGGCACCGCTGCCTAGGGTCCCCTTCGATGCCGGCGAGCACTCGCGTGTTCGCGTCAACCAGAAAGCGCTGGTGACCGTTCGCCAGAACTACTACTCGGTGCCGGCAGGTCTGATCGGCACTCTGGTCGACGCGCGCATCCACGCCGATCGCATCGAGATTCTGCGCGCCGGAGCCGTTGTCGCAGCTCACCCGCGTGCGGGTGGCCGCTACCAGACCACCGCCAAGCTGGACCATTACCTTGAGCTTTTGCGCCGCAAACCAGGTGCTTTCGCCGGCTCGCTCGCACTTGCCCAAGAGCGTGGGCGCGGTCAGTGGCCGGCCTGCTTTGACGAGCTCTGGGGACTGATCGCGCAGCGTTACGGGCGTTCGGCGGCGGCCGCTCAGATGGTCGACGTCCTGCTGCTTGTTCGCGAGCAGGGCATCGATCATGTCGCGGCAGCGGTAAGCAGCTGCATCGGCGCGGGCGCCTTCGAGGCGGCCGCCGTCAGCCTGCTCGCCAGACGGACCGGCTGCCGCGAGGCGATACCTCTCCAGGATCTCGACGCAAGGCTCGCAAGCGTCGGCTCGCCGCCACCGACGCTTGACCATTACAACGAGCTGCTTGCGGCTGGTGCACGATGAGCGGGCGAGCAAGCGAGGCCGCCAACTGCGCACTGATCGAAGCCCACGCGACAGAGCTTCGCCTGCCGAGCGTGCGCGTCCGTTACGCGCAGCTTGCCAAAGAAGCGACCAAGGCCGGTGAGACGCCGATCGGCTTTCTGGCGGCGCTGCTTGAAGCAGAAGTCGCCGATCGCTTCGAGCGGCGGCAAAAACGCAGGCTGATCAGTGCACAACTTCCACAAGTGAAGACGCTTGAGCAGTTCCGGTTCGAGGACAACCAGAAGATCCCGCAGGCGACGATCGCGACGCTCGCGACCTGCGCGTTTCTCGATGACCGCGAATCGGTGATTCTGCTCGGCGAGTCCGGCACGGGCAAGACTCAC
Source organism: Pseudomonadota bacterium (assembly GCA_041168985.1). Lineage (GTDB taxonomy): Bacteria > Pseudomonadota > Gammaproteobacteria > Steroidobacterales > Steroidobacteraceae > ZC4RG30. The sequence continues at coordinate 2,159 of JBEEKA010000228.1, forward strand.
CTGGCGATCGCGCTGGGTGTCGCCGCCTGCGAGCAGGGCAAGAGCGTTCGCTTCGTGACCTTGGCTCAGTTGGCCAACGAACTCCAGGAAGCCGAGTCGCAGCGAGAGCTCCAGCGCGTCGTCAGCCGCTATCGCCGGTTCGATCTGATCATCCTCGACGAGCTTGGTTACCTGGCGCTTCCAGAGGGCGCCGCGGAGCTCGTCTTTCAAGTGATTTCCGAGCGCAACGAGCGGGCGTCACTGATCGTGACGACCAATCTGCCCTTCGGCGAGTGGACCAAGGTCTTCCCCGACGCCAGGCTTGCCAAGGCCGTCGTCGATCGACTCACGCACCGCGCTCACATCATCGACACGGGAGAGACATCCTGGCGGTTCAAACACGGAATGAAACGCAAGGCCGCGGCACGGAAAGGAGCAAATACCAGCACCTGAAAACCATGGTCGGCTGCTCCCGCAGGGCTCAGCTGGCTACGGTGTGTGATCCTTCAATCAATCCGCGAAGGTGGGGCCACTTGAAGTTGCCACGGTGGGGCCAGTGCGGGTTGCCGTTGTCACCATCTGACCAAGGTGCGCTTCAACCACTTCTGGGTGGAGGCGTATGTAGCGGCGGAGGCTTATCGCGGCGTTGATGAGGGAGTGGGCGCAAGCAAGGCGTGGCTTGCGCTTGATACGTCGATCAAGCAGACCGAGTTCAACCACCCGAAGGCCGATTTCAAGCAGCTGCTTACCCCGGCGCTTACAGATTGGACTCAGGCGTTTGTCGACGGTTCACAAACTGTCGGAGATGACGGCATCATCGCGCCGCCGCCGACTCAGACCGCCGAGGAAACGACACAGCTGCTTGACCGCGCAAAGTCCGTGCTTGAAGACCACGGGATCGACGACGACTCGACGCTTTCCGACGTGATCGGCAGCCGGACGGTCAAGCAGGAGCAACTTGGCTACCTGCCGGCCACCACCCAGTTTCGCCCACTCAGCGTCACCGGCGAGCGCCGTGCGCTGCCTGACCAGCTGAAAGCAAGCGTGACGATCGAGGTCGCAGGCGCCGATCCACTCTCGATGCCCGCGCCAAGCGAAGACCCGGCCAGCGACCCAACCGGTTTCTCCTACACCCAGACCACCAACAACCTTGCCAACAAGCGGATCACGGTGGCCTATGTTCCGGCGACCGAGAACGACGAGGAGATCGTCGACGCCTACCACGGCCTGCTGAACGCGCCGGCGTATGCCGCTTCGCTGATCCCGGTGCTGCGGGTCGACGGGCAGGTGGTCGGGCGGGGACACACGCCGGTGGGCACCGGCTACTCGCAGAACTTCAAGATCGTTTATCGGATGCCGGGATTTGCGGCGGATGTGGTTGAGAATCCGGTGGCGGTGGGTGGTTTGTCTGCGATCGCAATAGGCCTCGGCTCAACCGCCTCGGCGCAACTTGGCTCCCGCGGACGGAATCTGGCCGCATCGGCTCCGTCGGGTGGCGAGCAATCTGCCCTCACGGATCGCTTCGCTGGAGAACTCCTTTCCCAGCAGGGGGGCCT
>JBEEKA010000229.1:0-2533 GCA_041168985.1 Pseudomonadota bacterium
CAGGATCTCCGGGAACACGAGGTCATCGACGAGCACGACATCGGCGCGTTCCAGCGCCCGCACGGCCTTCACTGTCAGCAGTTCCGGATCGCCGGGACCAGCGCCGACCAGCGCTACCCGACCCGGTGTTCTCTTGCCCATGGGAGCCTCAGAGCGTGTACTGCAGCATCAGCCACAGCTTGGTGGTGTCGCGCTTGCGCGTGGTGGCCGTCAGCGCCGCGCCGAGCGGATCGCCTTCGTTGAAGCGGGCGATTTCTGCCTTTGCCTGCCAGGCCTTGTGGGTCCAGGTCGCGCCGACGTCCAGTTCGCTGCCGTAGTCCCTGGACGTACCGGCCAGCGACGAGAAGGCCCGGTCCGCCTTGAAGACGTGGTATTCCGCCGCGAGCTGCACGGGACCGATCTTGTGCGCCACCGTCGCGAACCGATCATCGATGCCGGATGCCGGTGTCGTGAGGAACAGGTCGGCCCAGCCCTGGAACAGATGGTTCGTACCCAGCGGCGTCTGGAAGGCCGAGAGCCCCTTGTTGCTGCCGAGCACCTCCTGGTCGATGCGCACCGTCGTCGCGCCGTGCTGCACGCCGACGCCCAGCCGGCGATACGAGGCATCGATCGTGGCTGCGCCGCGGCCCTCGGGGTCCTGCTTCGCGTATTCGATCGTCAGCGGCAGCTTCCAGCCGTCCTTCAGCGGGATGCTGCCGTCAAGGCGAAGCCCGACGGTACGCGCCGACGTGGCAACCAGTGACTCGCGCTTCCAGTCGACCCCGTACCGATACGCCACCGCATTGAGCGAGGGCGTGATGGCATAACGGACGTTGGCCACCAGGATGGCGGCGGGCTGATAAAGGCCGCTGATCTGCCGCACGCCCTTGAACATGCCGACATCCGCCGTCAGTCGCGGCAGGAAGTCCTTTGCCTCCAGCAGCGCGCCGTCCATCACCTGCATCGTCTGGCGGAACTCGACGTTGCCGACGAATCGCACGTTGTCCAGTTTCAGCGACTGCCGGCCGGCACGGAACAGGAGACCCTTCGTGGGGTTCCAGTCGAGGTAGAGCTGGTTGATGTCAGCCGTCGACGGGTCCACGACGCGGGGCCGGGTTGCCTGCGAAGCCTGGACGACACCATTCTTGAAGCTCTCGTAATCGGACACCAGCGGCGTCACGAAACCGGCCTGCGCGGTGACCGAAAGGCCCTCGACCGGTTTGGTCTGCCAGCCGACGAGGCTGCGCAGCGTCAGCGCCTGCGCGTCGAGCGGCTTGCCGTCCTGGTCCACGTCTTCGAATCGGAGCCGGAGGCTGGCCAGGGGCTTGCCTTCGGTGATCGGGTCGGCGCAGGCGACCGCGGCGGGCAGGGCCGCGGCCAGGGCGATGTACAGGGGGACTGATTTCATGATGCGTGGGCCTCGTGGAGGTAGCGCAGCGCTTCGCCGCGCAACTGGTGGTATCGGGGGTTCGTGGCCAGCGCGAGTCGATCGCGCGGTCGGGGAAGGTCAACTTCGACGATCTTTCCGATCGTGGCCGCGGGTCCGTTGGTCATCATCACGATGCGGTCGGAAAGCAGGACCGCTTCATCGACGTCATGCGTGACCATCACGGCTGTTGCGCCGGTTCCGGCAAGGATCTTCATGAGTTCGTCCTGCAAGTTCGCGCGGGTCAGGGAGTCGAGGGCGCCGAAGGGCTCGTCGAGCAGCAGCACGCGCGGCTCCATCGCGAGCGCCCGGGCAATGCCCACGCGCTGCTTCATGCCGCCGGATATCTCCGCGGGATGCTTGTCCGCTGCATGTGACATGCCGACCAGTGCCAGTGCCGCATCGACGCGCGCCTCGAGCTGCGCCCTCGACTCGCGCTTTCCGAACACTTTTTCGACGGCAAGCCGCACGTTTCCGCGCGCCGTCAGCCAGGGCAGCAGGGAATGGTTCTGGAACACCACGGCGCGGTCCGGGCCGGGGCCGCTGATCTCGCGGTCCTGCGCGAGCAGCACGCCTGAGGTCGGCTCGACCAGCCCGGCGATCAGGTTCAGCAAGGTCGATTTGCCGCAGCCGGAGTGGCCGATAAGGCTGATGAACTCGCCTTCGGCGATGCGCAGGTCGATGTCCCGCAGCGCATGGAACATGCCCTTGCGCGTGCGGAACCGCATGTCGACCCCTTCGATTGCAACACTGGGTTTCACGCGGCGCTCCAATTCAATACGAGAGACGTCGGGCAAGTACGACCAGCATCTGCTCGAGAAGCAGGCCGACGGTGCCGACGATGAGGATGGCGATGAGGATGTGTTCGACGACGAGGTTGTTCCATTCGTCCCACACCCAGAAGCCGATGCCGATGCCGCCGGTCAGCATTTCCGCCGCGACGATCACGAGCCAGGCTGTTCCGATGGAGAGCCGCACGCCGGTCAGGATGTGCGGCAGCGTCGCCGGCAGCAGGATCTTCGTGGCGACTTTCCACTCCGACAGGTTCAGGACCCGCGCGACGGTCAGGTAGTCCTGCGGCACTTCGCGCACGCCGGCTGCCGTGTTGATCACCATCGGCCAGAGGCT
>JBEEKA010000230.1:0-3071 GCA_041168985.1 Pseudomonadota bacterium
GAACGCCCTACGCGAAATACCTTAACGAGCGGCTCACGGTACCCGAAGCTGCGGCCCGCGCCGTGCAGTTCGGTCCGATGGACCCGGCGCATGCCGTGCCGCCGACGGTCGAAGGTCTTAACGACCTGATCGCCGGGCGAACGCCCACCGCGGACTCCGGCTATTGCCTGCTCGACGGGCCGACGATGTACGTACAGAGTCGCGTCGACTTCCCGGGCAGCACGCCGGAAATGTTCGAGTGGTGGTTCTGGTGGCACACGCTGGATCGCCTGCGGTACATGCTCTGGTTTCCGTACTCGCATATCCAGGCAACTGTTGCCGATCCCGCGCGCTGCGCGGACGAGTCGCTCAGCTACGCGGAGCGGGTCTACGACAACCCGCATCACGTCGTCGAATTCATTGGGCCGGAGCGTTTCGAAGGCGGGATCCGTTTCCTCGACCCCTCGCGGTTGGGCATCGACATGGCGGGGTTCCATGCAGCGGGGTACCGCGCGAGCGCCAGTGGCCTGCTCGAAGTGCCGGGGGTCGGCGGCATCACGGTCGGACTCATGCTGCATATCGTGCGCCCTGTCGCCGATGGCATGGAACTGCTCAGCCGCTATTACCTCGGGACGCATCCGGCCCTGCAGCGCTTTCCGGGGGCCGCCCAGGCGGCGATGCTGCTCGAGAAGGGCGGCATGACGCGCGACAAGCTCGAGGCCATGGGCTATGAGCTGTCGGTGCATGACATGACGGAATGGAACAACCTCGCACGGATCCTGCCGGGCCTGTACCGGGAATTCGGGCCTGCTGCGGGTCGCTGAAACAACGCCGGGGATCTACGGAGGAAGCGGAATGCAAGAGCAGGTGATGGTAATGACGCGCGGTTTCAGGAACGTGACGCGCTTTGGTGAGACGGTGGGCTTCGAGCTGCTGGTGAGGGTCCCGTATTACCGCGGCGTGTTCCTGTCCCTCGTCCACGAGCTCATCCTGTCGGTCGACGGCAGGGAGTACTCGCCGGACGATATTGAAATCGAAGTCGGCGGAAGGTGCTTCACCCATGCCGGGATGATGGAAGCAGACGACGTGCGCTGGGATTACGGCACGCCAGCGACCCTGCGCGCGCGGCATGCCGGGGGGCTCACCCCGGGCCTGCATGCCGTCAAGGTGGGCATGACGATCCGGAAGTCCTATATCCCGCCCGAGGATCCGGAACATCTGCTGGACTTCGCGTGGCGCGAAGGCAAGTACACCCCTTTCTTCGAGCCGCCGAGCGTCGTGACGCGGCGCATGACGCTGGTCCAATAACATGAATACGAAAACATTGATGGGTGCCCCGCGGCCGGTGGGCCCGGGCAAGGTCGGTCGTGGCGTTGCCCTGTATTCCTACCAGGAAGAAGTCCTGGTGGGGCAGATGACGCTGGAGGATTGTCTCGCCGAAGCGGCGTGCATCGGCGCAGAGGGCATCGAGCTGATCGCCGAAACCTTCGTGCCGTCCTTTCCGAATCCCCCTTCGGCATGGCTCGACCGCTGGCACGAGGGCATGGCGCGGAACGGGCTGGTCGGCGCCTGCTACACCCAGTTCATCGACACGATGCGCACGAAGTCCCGCAACCTCACCGTGGAGGAAGGCGTCGTTTCGATGATGCGGGACGTGCGCCTGGCGAAGCAGCTGGGGATCCCTCGAATCCGTTGCCTGATGGGCACGCCGATTACCATCATCGAGGCCACGATTCCGCATCTTGAGCGGGCAGGCATCTGGATGGGGCTGGAGCTGCATGCCCCGGTGGGACTCCAGAGTCGTTTCGTCGAACGACTGCTCCGCATTGCGGAGAACACCGACGTGTTTGGTTTCGTGCCGGACATGGGAATTTTCCAGAACAGTCCGAATCCATTCGCCCGGGACCGAGCGATCCGGGACGGCCGTCTCGACGGCGCGCTCGCGCTGCAGATCGAGGCCGCGTGGAAAGAGGGCCGTGCGCTTCCCGACATGCTCAAGGAGCTGCAGTCGCTTGGTGCCGCGCCCTCTGCTTTGGGATACGCGCAGCAGGTGTTCCATGTGCGGCCCCAGGATCCCGAGGACCTGCGGGACCTCATCCCTTACTGCAAGCACATCCACGGCAAGACCTGGGGCATGACGGAAGACTGTCTTGATCCGGCCATCGACCTCGCACCCGTCATTCCGATGCTGGTCGAGGCAGGATTCGATGGCTATATCGCGACCGAGTACGAAGGGCAGCGACACGTGCAGGACATCCTGCCGTACACCGAGGTGGAGCAGGTGCGCCGTTACCATGTCCGGCTGAAGCAGTTGCTCGGGTACTGACGGTCATGCAGGGCGGGGGGCTGACGACACGGAATGCCTGGTTCTACGCCAGCGGGGAGTTCGGATCGGCACTGACCTGGAACATGTTCAGTGCCTTCATCCTGTACTACTACACGAATGTCGCACTGCTGCCCGCCGCCGCCGTCGGGACACTGCTGCTCGTGTCCCGTGTGTTCGATGCTGTGCTTGACCCGGTGATCGGCCTGCTGGTCGATCGCACGAAGACGCGCTGGGGTAAGGCAAGGCCCTATCTCGTGCTCGGGGTCCTGCCGTTCAGCGTGCTCTTCGTGCTGAGTTTCACTGTGATGGGCGACAGCACGGAATCGAGAATGGTCTATGCCTGGGTCACGTTCATGCTGGCCGGCATCCTCTATTCACTGTTCTACATCCCCTACAACGCGCTCATGCCGCTGATCACGAGCGATGGCAGGGACAAGATAAGGCTCGGCAGCATGCGCTCCATGGCCGCTTCCGCCGGCTCGCTGGCGATGTACGCCACTGTGACGGCGCTGATCGCGAGTCTGGGAGGCGGGAGCGAGCAGTTGGGCTACACGCTGACCAGTGGCGTGATGGCCGCGGCGAATGCGATCTCGATCCTGCTGGTTTTCTTCTGGGTGAAAGAGCGCCACTTCCCGGCGGAAGTGGCCACAGGAAACCTCAGGGACGGCTTGCGCGGCATGTTCAGCAATCCCGTCTGGTTGCTCATGAGCGGCGTGGGTTTGCTGCTGTTCATCCGACTGGGTGCGATGGTGTCTGCGACGGCGTA
>JBEEKA010000231.1:0-9770 GCA_041168985.1 Pseudomonadota bacterium
TCATTTCGCGCAGCGACTCGAATACGCCGAAGTCCAGGTATCGCCTGTACACGAAGGGCCGCAGCACGTGTTCGCGCAGGGGTTCGTAGGCCGACTGGCCTGTCAGCGCCCGCGCCTTGACGTATGCGTAGCGTTCCCAGTCCCGACCGTGCAGCTGCAGGTAATCCTCGAGGGACGCAAAGCTCGCGACGAGCGGACCGCTCTCGCCGAAGGGCCGCAGGCGCATGTCGACGCGGAACACGATGCCGTCTTCGGTGCGTGCGTCGAGCAGACGGATCAACGTCCTGCCCTGCCGGGTATAGAATTCCTCGTGATCGATCTGCACCGGGCCCGACGTCTCGCCGCCTTCGCTGAACAGGAAGATCAGGTCGATGTCGGAGGAGTAGTTCAGTTCCCCACCGCCCAGTTTTCCCATGCCCAGCACGATGAGGCCGGCATCCTCGCCGCCGGGCATGCCATAGCGTCGGGCCACGAGCCGGGCGGCGTATTCCGTTGCACCGACAATCGCAGCCTCGGCGAACCAGGAAGCCTCGAGCAGCGTCTGCTCGGTCGATGCGTCGCCGGCAAGATCCCGCCAGGCGATCCGCACCATCTCCCGCTGGCGCAAGCGTCGAAGACCCGCCATGTAGGGCGCTTCCTCGCCGCCGGCAGATTCCGCGACGGTGGCCACCAGGTCCCGGTACTCGGCGAGGCTCCGATCGCGTTCCAGCCCGCCCTCGGCCAGCAGGTCCGGCAGCAGGGTTTCCCGACTCGACAGGGTGCGCAGGATGAAATCACTGCCTGCCAGCGCCCGCTGCGCGGCGTCCAGTCGTGGGGGCGACAGCCCCCGCAGGGCAGCGGAAGACGCCGGCGCCCTCTCCTCGAGCATCGCCAGCGCCCGCTGAAGGATGCCGTCGACGGCAGGTGTCACAAGCCGGCCACGCCTCCGTCCACGAAGAGATCGACGCCAGTGATGAAGCTCGCCTCGTCGGACGCCAGGAACAGCACGGCGCGCGCCGTCTCGTCCGGATCACCCATGCGCTTCATCGGCGTGTTGGCGATCATCATCTCGCGCAGCGACTGGACCGCTTCCGGCGGCATGTCGAGGTTGCGGTTGATCAGCGGCGTTTCGGTCGGGCCCGGGCTCACGACGTTGACGCGGATGCCTTCGGTGACCAGCTCGCAGGCCAGGATGCGGGCGACGGCGCGCAGGCCCGCCTTGGCCGCTGCGTAGATCACATTGCCCGGTGCACGCAGGACCGAGCCGATGGAGCCCGTGAACACGATGGCACCCCCCCGTCCCATGAGGGGCAGCGCCTTCTGCGCCGCGAAGAACGCGCCACGGAGGTTCACGTCGTGGACCTGGTCCCAGAGTTCCGGCGTCACGCCCCGGACCGGCGCAAACGTGCCGACGCCCGCATTGACGAACAGCACGTCGATGCGGCCGTGGCGGGCCCTTACGGCCTCGAACAGCCCATCCTGGTCTTCCAGCCGGCTTACATCGGAACGCAGCGCCAGGGTGCCCTCCCCGACTTCCCGGGCGGCGGCCTCCAGTGTCTTCGGGTCCCTGCCGGTGATGACGACCTTGCCGCCCTCGCTGGCAAAGGCCTTCGCAGAGGAAAGTCCGATGCCGCTGTTGCCGCCGATCACGACGACGACTTTGTCCTTGAATCGCATGCTGTTCATGGTGCTTTCCGGGTATCCATTCAGAACATCGGGTTCGGGTTGACGGGCTTGGCGGGGACTTCCTGCAGGACGTCCCAGTGCTCGACGATCCGGTCACCTTCGACGCGGAAGATATCCACCACCGCAAGCCCAGGATCCCCCGGGAAGCGCACGACATGGACGTGCACGGCCACCAGGTCGCCATCGACCAGGGCGCGTTTCACGTAATGCTTCGCCTCGGGCGACTCCACTCTCACCTTGTCGAGGAAGGCCTTCAGGCTGGCAAGCCCCGGCTCCGCCAGCGAACTGTGCTGGATGTAATCGGGGGACAGGTAAAGGTCCGCCTTGCTCGAATCGAGTTTGTCGAGGACCTCGCGATGCATTTCCAGCACCATCTCCAGATTGCGCTGTTCTTCGGGCGTACGCGACACGGCTCTTCCTCGGTTCATGGTTTTTTTGCGAAGTGCGTCACGCTAACACGACGTCACGGCTGTCGCACGATATCGCCGATGAACGGATGCTGAACGGAAACAGGCTGCCGGGATTCGATACGCTGCCCTGCGGGGACCGGGGCAAAAAAAAGGCCCCACCGGAGGTGGGGCCTGAATATCGCGTGGAAACGGGGGGTCTTGTTCCACGACTATCGAGACGCGGATCGCTGGAACAGCGCTCCGGCTCGAGGCTTCATCTTACACAAAACCACCCCTCTGCGGCGTGCCATTTCGTGTCGGAAAACGCTTACGCGCCACAGTTCGCGGTTTTTGCGACGCGACAGCGGTGGGTTCAGGTCGCGTTAAGCTTCGCTTCACGTCGAGCAAGGACGCGCGGCGCGGTCTCACGCAGCATCAGCGCCAGCAAGGCGCAGCCAAGGCAGATGAACGCGAGGATCCACATCACCGCCCCCAGTCCGTATGCGTCGGCGATGCCTCCGGCGAAATAGGGTGCGGCAACGCCCCCCACGACTTCGCTGATACCCATCGTCAGGCTGAGCGCCGTCGCGGTCTGGGACGGCGAAACATGCTCGGACGGGATCGTGGCCATGACCAGCGGGAAGCAGCCGCTGACACAGCAGCCCAGCGCGATGCTGATCACCAGCGGCAGCGCATCGCTGCCGGTGCTGAGCAGCACGCCCAGCGGCAGGATGAGCCCGAGCAGCGAAGCCGTGACGACGACAGGCTTGCGGCCAAAGCGGTCCGACGACCCCGGCACCAGGAACGCGACGGCCATCGAGGCGAGACCAAAGGTCGACATGATGTAACTCATGCCTTCGTTCGTGACGCCCCGCACCTGCGTCAGGTAAAGCGGCATGAAGGTCATGAACACGACGAAGAAGGCCACGAGCAGTACCGAGATCAGTATGCAAAGCAGCAACGTGCGATCGGTCAACAGCGGCAGCAGGGGGGCGCGTCGCGAAGCGCCCTCCGTGCGGTGAGCCGGCGCCGCCGGTTCGCGGACGAGGATCCAGATGAGGATCGCGGACAGGAAGCCCGGTACTGCGGACACGTAGAAGGCATTCCGCCAGCCGAGCGAACTGCCGATGGCCACGATGACGATCGGGCCGAGGAAGTTGGCCAGAAGGTTCGCGCCGAAGATCTGCGTGATGCCCTGCGCGAGCCCGCGGCGCTCCGGTGCGACTTCGGCCGCGACCAGCGTCTGGCTGATGGGCATGATGCCGCCCTCGGCGACGCCCATGAGCAGGCGCGCGCCCAGCAGGGCGAGGAAGCTGCCCGCGACACCGGAAAGCAGCGACGCTGCCGAGAAGATCAGCGTGGCGATCACCAGGAGGATCTTGCGCTTGCCCAGCTTGTCCGACAGCCAGCCGATGAAGAGTCCGGCAACCGCCCAGCTGAAAGACAATGCAGACGCGAAGAGGCCGATCTGCGTGTTGGTCAACTGCAGTTCCGGCTGGATGAAAGGCGTCAGGAAACTCAGGGCATTGCGGTCGAAGAAGACCACGCCGAAGTTGAAGCTCAGCAATGCGATCAGCAGCCATTGGTAGCGCGGGTTCGCGGCCATGTTCCCCCCTGGAACTTCAGTCGTTGTATTTGTCGGATCGTCGATCGAAGAACGCGGTCAGTGCTTGATCGTACACAGGGCGCCGCCATCCACGGCCCAGCAGGCGCCGTTGACGAAACTGGCGGCGGGTGAAAGCAGAAAAGCCACGGCCTCGCCGACTTCGCCAGGCTGCCCGATGCGTTCCTGGGGCGCGATGCGTCCCAGCGTACGCTTCCCCAGTTCAACGTCGCCGTCGAACATCGTGCCCAGCATCGCCTCCAGCAAGGGGGTTTCTATCACGCCCGGCAGCACGGCGTTCACGCGTACGCCGCGCGGCCCGACGTCCGCGGCGGCCGTGCGGGTCAGCCCCAGGACGCCGTGCTTGGTCGCGTTGTAGGCGCAGGCCCCGGCGAGCCCCCGCTCGCTCGCGATGGAACCGGTGTTCACGACGGCGCCGTTACCCTGCTCGAGCATCACCGGCAGGACGTGGCGAAGGCCCAGGAACATGCTGCGGAGGTTGATCGCGATGATGCGGTCGAACTCGTCCTCGTCATAGGCATCGATCGGAGCGATCTTCCCTTCCGTGCCCGCGTTGTTGAACAGGCCGTCGATGCGGCCATGGGCCTTCACGGCGGCAGCCACGTAGGCGCGCACGTCGTCCGACCGGCTGACATCGGCGCGGAAGTTCTCCACCGCCGTGCCGAAGGCCGCCACGGCACCGTATCGCGCCCTGAGACGGTCGCCGTCGATGTCGACGAGCAGCAGGTTGGCGCCGGCCTTCGCCAGCACGCAGGCGGTTGCGTGGCCGATGCTGCCGGCAGCCCCGGTGACGATGATCGATTTGCCCTTCAGGTCAGCCATGCCACGCTCCGAGGATGAGGTCGGCCGCGCGCTCCGCGACCATATTGACGGGAATGTTCGAGTTGCCGGCGATCACCGTCGGGATCACCGAGGCATCGACGACGCGCAGGCCGGAGAGGCCCTTCACGCGCAGCGAGGCATCCACGACGTCGCCCATGCGGCAGGTACCGACGGGATGATGGACCGTGACAAGCGTGCGCCGGATATGGGCCTCGATGTCGCCGCGGGAACGCACGCCCTCGCCGGGCGACGCCTCGACGGACTTCAGCGACGCGAACGGCAGCGCGGCGAGGATGCGGCGCGCCAGCGTGAAGCCTTCCACCAGCACGTCCAGGTCGCGCGGGTCGGCCAGGAAATTGAAGTCGATAAGGGGCTTCGCGAACGGATCAGGCCCCGCGAGCCGGACGCTCCCGCGGCTTTCCGGCCGCAGCGCGACGAAGATGATCCCGTAGCCGTGGCCGATGGGCAGCCAGTGGCCGTTCGCGTTCCGGTGCGCGGGCATGAAGATGACCTGCAGGTCCGGACGGTCCAGACCCGGCCGCGAACGCACGAAGCCATTGGCCTCGAAGACGTTGGTCGCCAGCCCACCTTTGCGGAACAGGAGGTAATTGAGGCCGATCCCCAGAGCACGCGGCACCGTCTTCCAGGACAGGCCGTAGGAACTCGTGTCCGATGTGCGCACCGAAACCGACGAGGCAGGATGGTCGTGGAGGTGCCTTCCCACGTCGGGAAGCACATGGACCGGCGCGATACCTTTCGCCGCCAACTCGTCGGGATCACCGATCCCGGATAACTGCAACAACTGCGGCGAACCATAAGCGCCCGCGCTGAGGATCACTTCGCGCCGTGCGTGGATCTCCCGTCGGCCGCCGTCGGCCTGCACTTCGATGCCGTACGCATGGCCCTCCTTCAACAGTACGCGCGTCACGGGCAGGTCCGTGAGGATGCGGAGGTTCGGGCGTTGCCGCACCGGATCCAGGTAGGCCGTGACGCCGGATTCCCGGCGGCCGTTTCGAATCGCTCCCTGGCGCGGACCAAAACCTTCGGGGTCCGGCCCGTTGAAGTCGGCGCAACGCGGATAGCCCAGCGATTCGGCCGCGTCAACGAATCGCTTCACCAGCGGATTCGGTTTCGGGATATCGATGACGCTGACAGGACCGCCACGGGCACGGTGGGGCGCCGAAGCCGCCTCGTAGTCTTCCAGCTTGAGGAAGTAGGGCAGCAGGTCGTCGTAACGCCAGCCCGGCTGACTCCAGGCGTCGTATTCGCGCGGGTGCCCGCGGAAATAGACCATGCCGTTGATCGAGGAACAGCCGCCGAGCACTCGCCCCCGCGGCACCGGCAACTGGCGGTTGTCGGCATTCGCCTGCGGCGTGGAGACATAGCCCCATCCGTTCCGGGGGTTGCTGATGGCCTTGCCGACCATCGCCGGCACCTTGATCGCCGGATCCGAGTCCGGCGGGCCCGCTTCGACGAGCACCACCGTCACCCCGGGGTCGGCAGAGAGTCGATTGGCCAGTACGCATCCGGCCGTACCACCGCCGACGATCACGTAATCGAAGGTCTCGGCCATCTACCCCCCCTGATCGCGAGCGTCAGCCCGCGCCGAACAGCGTCGCCACGTAGTGGCTGTCCATGTACTCGCGGATGCGGTAAACGAGGCCGTCCTTCAGTTCGATCGCCCAGGCGTAGCGGTTGTCGTAGGTGCGCCCGTCCTGCAACTTGCCCTGGCCGCGCGACTCGCACATCACGAAATCGCCCGAAGAAGCGATCGTGTGCACGGTGGTCTTCGGGTCTCCCGGCGCGAACATGCCGCGCACCGGGGCCAGGAACTGGTCGACGATGTAGTCGCGCGGACCATGCACGCCGGCGCCCGGGATGTTCTCCACCATGGGCCGCCATTCCGCGTCCGCATGCAGGGTCTTGCGGATGGCTTCCAAATCCCCCGTGCTCAGGATTCGGAAGAAATCGAGGACGACCTGCTCCTGCGGCGTCTTGGCTACGGCACCCATGGCGTCAGGCTCCCTTGGCCGCATTCGCGGCGTCGATTTCGGCAAAGGCTTCGCGGGCGATCCGCGTGGAATCGATGCCGGCCGGGACGCCACAGTAAACGGCGACCTGCAGGATGATCTCGCGGATCTGTTCGCGCGTGAGCCCGTTGCCCAGCGCGGCCTTCACATGCAGCTTCAGCTCGTGCGGCCGGTTCAGCGCACTGATCATTGCGATATTGATGATGCTGCGCTCACGCAGTTCCAGCCCCGGCCGGTTCCACACGTAACCCCAGCAATACTCGGTCGAAAGCTCCTGCATCGGTCGGCTGAAGTCGTCGGCATTGGCCATCGATTTCTCGACGTAGTCCGCCCCGAGGACCTGCTTGCGCAGTTTCATGCCCTTGTCGAACGTATCCTGTCCCATCGCGTTCACTTCTCCTCGGCGCGACCGATCTGGCAGCCGGCCCATTCTTCGATGACCTTCACGAGCTCGGTGCAGTCGGCATCCGGCCCGCAACTCTGGTGCGTGATCGACAACATCTGGCGCACGGCGGCGCCGACGACCATCGGCACGCCCAAGGCTTCCGCCTCGTCCAGGCAGAGCCGGACGTCCTTGAACGACAGTGCATTGGCGAATCCGAAATCGAACCTCCGGTTCAGCACATGCTTTGGAATCTTGTCCTGGGTGGCGCTGTTGCGGCCCGACGAGGCATTGATGATCTCGATCATCACCGCCGGATCGACGCCGGCCTTCGCGCCCATGGCCATGGCCTCGGCGGCAATGGCGAGCGAAGCCGCCGACATGAGGTTGTTCGCGAGCTTCACGGTCTGGCCGAGGCCGGCACGCTCCCCCACGACGAAGACCTTGCCCATCTCGGCGAGCAGCGGTCGGACCCGGTCCACTGCCGCGCCCGGCCCGGAAACCATGATCGCCAGCTTGCCGTTGGCGGCGCCGGTCACACCGCCCGAAACGGGGGCATCGATGGACGCGACGCCCCGGGACGACAGCAGGCTGCCGATCGCCTGCGCCGCGGCAGGCCCGGACGTGGACAAATCAACGAAAATTTCCAGGCCCGGGGCGGAAGCAATGGCTTCCGCCGTTGACTTGGCGACGGCGGGTGTCGGCACGCTGGCCATCACGATCGGCGCGGCTGCGGCCACGGCGGCTGCGGAGTCGGCGGCTACGGCTCCTTTTGCAACGATGGCGGCGACCGCCTTAGGGTCGGGATCGTGGACGAAGACCTGATGGCCGGCGGCAAGGAGCCGGGACACCATGCCCGAACCCATGCGGCCGACACCGATGAAGCCGATTCTTTCCGCCACGCCACTCCCCCGAAATGCAGTGCGACCCGCACGATAGCGAGGCCGCCCCGGGTTGTCACGGCACCCGAGGGCGCGTCAGGAAACGGGCGGCAGATCGACGCGGACGATATCCGCGATACCGGGCAGGGATGCCGGATACAGCTTCAGGACCAGCGGGTCGTGGCCGGGGATGATGTGGTCCTTCGAACTCGCGAGTCGCTCGATCGTCCGGTACGCCTCCAGGTACGCCGAGATGTTGTCCACGATCGGGAAGGGCCGCCCCTGCTGCCAGTTGGCGTAAAAATGCGCCGCATCCGACGCCAGCACGACCCAGCCCCGCTGCGTCTGCACGCGCACGACCTGCAGGCCCCGGGTGTGCCCGCCCACCTTGTGCAGCGTGATCCCGGGCGCCAGTTCGGAATCGCCGTCATGGAACACGACGCGACCGGCGAAAACCTTGCCTACCATCGATTGCACGTCGGCTGCCTCGAACGGCGCGCGCATCAAAGGATGGCACATCGCCCGACCCGTGCAGAACGCCATCTCGTCGTCCTGGACGTGGTAACGGGCCTGCGGGAACAGGTCATGGTTACCCACATGGTCGTAATGCATGTGGCTGACGATGATGTCGCGCAGCGTCGCGGGATCGACCCCAAGCGTGCGCAGGCCTTCTTCCACGGGCCGGACCATCAACCTGCCACGCGCACCGCCGGTCGCGAGGTCATATCCCGTATCCAGCAGGAAAGTGCCGGCCTCGCCCCTGATCAGCCATACGTAATAGTCGAGCGGCATCGGCCCGTCATGCGGATCGCCGCCGATGAAATTGTGGGTTGCCGTACGGTCCAGGTGGCCGTAGCGGATCGCGTGGATCTCGTACACACTCGGCATTCAACACCAACTACAACGACACGCCAAGATGAGCACCGCCGATATCATCGCCGTGGGGTCCGGCCATAACGGCCTCGTGGCCGCTGCCTACCTTGCCGCCGCCGGGAAAAAGGTCCTGGTCCTCGAACGGAATGCCTGGTTCGGCGGCGGGGTCGTGACCCGCGAACTGACCCTGCCAGGTTTCCGCCACGACCAGCATTCCATGAGCCACATCTTCATCCAGGGCAATCCCCTGCTGAAGAACGACGAGCTCAAGCTCAAGTCGCGTTACGGCCTCGAATACTTCTTCCCCGACGTGCCGATGATGTCCGTCTTCGAAGACGGCAGCACGCTGAAGCTCTACCGCGACGCGAACAAGTCGGCGGCGGAGATCGCGAAGTTCTCGAAGAAGGATGCCGAGACCTTCCTCAAGGTTTCGAAGCAGGCTGCCGAGTGGCTGCCGATGATCGCCTCTTCGCTGTACGTGCCGCCCGCCCCGGTCGGCGCGTCGAACGCGATGCTGGACCAGAGCCGCGAAGGTCGTGCCTTGTGGCGAATCATCCAGATGAGCAGCCACGACCACCTCTGCGACCTGTTCGAGCACGAAAAGGTGCGCATGCATTTCGCCCGTGTCGCGGGCGAGAACCTCGTCTCCCCGGACGAAAAGGCCACCGCCATCGGTGCCTATGTGTTCCTCGGCTTCCTCGAGGCCTATGGCTTCGGCGTCGCACGGGGCGGATCCGGCAAGCTCACGGAAGCCCTGATCGCCTGCATCAGGGACCATGGCGGCGAAGTGCTCGCCAACGCCGACGTGGCGCGCATCAAGGTGTCGAACGGCCGGGCCAGCGGCGTGGAACTGGTCGATGGCCGCAGCTTTGACGCGAAGGACGGCATCATCGGGGCGATCCATCCGCACCTGCTCGGCAGGATGATCGATGGCATGGACCCGGTCGTGCGCAAGGACGCGGAGAGCACGCACATCACCGATGCGGCCTGCATCACCGTGCATGCGGCACTGGACGCGCCCCTGCAGTTCCGCACCCAGGACAGCGTCGACGCGGTGATGGTCGAACTGCTGCCGACGAACTACGAAACCTTGCGCCGCGATTT
>JBEEKA010000232.1:0-3151 GCA_041168985.1 Pseudomonadota bacterium
TTTCATGCGAGCACGCCCTTGCAGTACTTCAACATCTCCCTGACTTCGTCGAGCGACGGAAGGAATGAACCGTACTCGTACTCAAGGTAGGCGCGGATCGGATAGCCCTTTTCGCGGATCAACCGCAGCACCTGCTTGACTGGCGTGTCGCCCTGGCCGAGGGGACGGTTCGGGCCGTTGTCGAGCAAGCGGTCACGCACATGGACGTTCTGAATCCTGTCGTGGTGCGCATTGATGAAGGCTACGGGATCGTTGTTGCCGGCCACGAAATGACCCAGGTCCAGGGTGGCGAAGAACCGCTTCGACATCGCGAATGCCGACTCGAAACTGGCGGGCGTCGCGAACTGATCGGGATCGACCAGGTTGTTGTGGTTGTGCATGGCCACGAACATGTCGTGACGGTCGACGAACGGAACGAGCCGCCGCGCCTCGCCCAAGACGGTCGATGAACTGATTCCTTCGGCACCCAAGGCCCTCGCCGCCTCGAAGGAACGATCACGTTCAGCATCCGAGAACGTTTCGTTGAAGTTGATGTTGTAGTAGTAAATGCGAAGGCCGGCGTCTTCGAACTGGCGGCGGATAGTCCGGTAATACTCCAGCGGCACCGAAAGTCGCCACTGGCGCGCTGCCTCGCGCAGTTTCGGGAAGTCCGGTTCCCGACGGCTCTGCACCCACCATCCTGTCATCGAACTGGGGAACGGCTCGACATGGCCGGACATGATCTCGCATTCGGATATGCCCAATGACTTCATGTTGCTGATGATCGTCGGGATCAGCGTCGGATCCCCCGCTGGCGGCAAGTCGTGGAAGCTGAAGGTTTCCACGCCGAAGGGAATGCCGCCGATTCGGGATTCGCGGGAACCCTTGGCCCACGCAGCAGGCGCCGCCAACGGAAGTGCCGCCAACCACTTGCCGATTTGCCGTCGAGTCAGTCCGTTCATGAGGCATAACTCCCTGGTGGGCGACCGGTCCAGCCGGACATTACTGGCAATTTAGCGAGCACTCCAGTTCCCGCCCTGCAGCGGTGGACGCGGTGGCCGCCTGTCGTGGAGATGAACCTCACGACGCGCTGTTGCTATAAGCTTGATGCAGGTCATTGGGGGAAAGGAGAGTGGATTTGGCCTGGCTGGGCGCGCTGACCATTTTCCTGATGATCGGACTGATCCTGTCACGCCGCGTATCGCCGGTCGTGGCGATGATCCTCGTGCCCTTCGTCGCCGCGACGCTGCTCGGCGACACCGGCGACATTCCGAAACATGCGCTCGCGGGCATCGCCACGGTCGCACCGTCGGCGACGATGTTCATCTTCGCCATCCTGTTCTTCGGACTGTTGACGGACGCCGGCGTACTGTCGCCGCTGGTCGATCTCATTGTCCGTGCGGTCGGCGACAAGCCCTCCCGGATCACGGTGGGCACGGCGCTGCTCGCGCTGCTGATCCACCTGGACGGGTCTGGTGCGGTGTGTTTCCTCGTCGCCATCCCGGCGATGCGCCCGCTGTACGAGCGCGTGGGCATGGACCTTCGGGTGCTCGCCTGCTGCGCGTCGATGGCGGCAGGAGTCAACTTCCTGCCGTGGACAGGTCCGACGATCCGCGCCGGCGCGGCACTCGGGCTTCCCGTGCAGTCGATCTTCGCGCCCCTGGTGCCTGCACAGCTCGCCGGACTCGTATTCGTCTTCGCGGCAAGCTGGTACCTCGGCCGTCGTGAAGAGCGCCGGCTGGCACGGATCGGGTGCGCCCCTGGCACGTCCTTCGACTCGCTGCCGGCGGGTGACGACCAGGCTTTGCGACGCGAACTGCCTCGCCTGTTCTTCGTCAACGCCGGCATCGCACTGGCCGTCGTCGGCGCCATGGTGGGCCTGTCCGTACACCCTGCCGTGGCCTTCATGGCCGGCACAGCGCTCCTGCTGCTGGTCAACAGTCCCGGCAGCGACAGCCAGCGTGATCGCATCGAGGCGCATGCCCGCCCTGCGCTCACGATGGCCAGCATCCTGCTGGCGGCCGGTGTGTTCACCGGCATCATCAATGGACTGGGCATGACGGGCGCGCTGGGCCAGTCGCTGGCGTCGGCCGTGCCGGCGGAGTTCGGCCAGCGCCTGCCCCTGCTGCTCGGCGTGGTCGCCATGCCGCTGAGCCTGCTGTTCGACCCGGATTCGTTCTATTTCGGGGTTCTGCCCGTCCTGTCCCAGGCTGCGGCAAGCCACGGTGTCGAAGCGGTCGAGATGGCTCGCGCCGCGCTGCTGGGTCAGATGACGACCGGATTTCCGATCAGCCCGCTCACGCCAGCCACCTTCCTCGTCGCGGGCCTGTGCGGGATCGACCTCGCGGCCCATCAACGGTTCTCGATTCCTTGGCTGTTCGCAGCGTCGCTCGTGATGCTTGCCGTTGCCGTCCTGACCGGCGCGGTACCGGCATGAGGTCGGTTCGCATCGGCGCCGGCGCCGGATTCGCCGGGGACCGGCTCGACCCGGCGATCGAACTGATCCGAAAAGGGCGGCTCGACTACATCGCCTTCGAATGCCTTGCGGAGCGCACGATCGCCCTGGCGCAACTGGCGCGGCTCGCCGATCCGGAGGGCGGCTTCGATCCGCTGCTGCGCGAGCGGATGTCGCAGGTGCTGCCCGAAGCCAGGACGCATGGCGTCCGGGTGATCACCAACATGGGTGCCGCCAATCCGCTGGGTGCCGCGAAGGCCACGGCGGCACTCGCGCGGCAACTTGACCTGCCCGGCCTGCGGATCGCTGCGGTCCTCGGTGACGACGTCACCGACCTCGTCCGGGCCGGCGACTTCGCGCTACTGGAACGGCCGGGCAGCACGCGCGACCTGACCGGCCTTGTTTCCGCCAACGCCTACCTCGGTGCCGAGCCCATCGCGGCCGCGCTCGCAGCCGGCGCAGATGTCGTCATCACCGGTCGCGTCGGCGACCCGGCGCTCTTCCTTGGACCGCTGCTCCATGAATTCGGCTGGACGAGCGATGACTGGATGCGCCTCGGTCGAGGCGTGGCCGTCGGCCACCTGCTGGAGTGTGCAGGCCAGCTGACCGGCGGCTACTTCGCGGACCCGGGCATCAAGGACGTGGCGGGACTTGCGCGCCTGGGATTCCCGTTTGCCGACGTAGACGAAAGCGGCAACGCGAGCTTCGGCAAGGTCG
>JBEEKA010000233.1:0-2686 GCA_041168985.1 Pseudomonadota bacterium
CCTTCGGCGGCAATCAGGACGCGCGCTTCGCTGGCACGAATTCGGTGGAGAACTACGTCGCCAACTCCATCGACCCGTACCGAAAGAACATCCGCCTGCTCGAATGCCAGCACAAGGTCCGGGTGATGCAGCGCAACATCATCGACCTGGATACGGGGGATCGGCAGCCGATTCCGACCCACTTCTCCATCGACCAGATCAAGAAGGTGATGGACTGGGCAACCGAGCAATACTGGATGCGCGGGCAGGCGAGCCCGCTGCGCGTCGAGTGGCGCCCAACGCAGCGCGTGCGCTGGACCACCATGGTTGGCGACATCATCATCTACGACGGCTGGAGCCCATACGAGAGCTTTACCCTGGTTCCGTTCTTCCCATATTTCCGCCGTGGCAAGACGCGCGGCATGGTCGAGGATCTGATCGGCCCGCAGCGCGAGGTGAACCTGCGACGCTCGAGCCAGATCGACATCCTGACCCGCGTCGCGCATTCCGGATGGATGTGGCACAAGGATTCGATGGACGAGGCCGAGAAGGAAAAAATGGAGGCGCACGGCGGCGCTCCTGGAATCAATATCGAGTGGAAGGGTTCGCCGGACATGAAACCCTCCAGGATCGAGCCCGGACAGATGCCATCGGCAATCAAGGATCTGGAGCAATCGGCGACACAGGACCTGAAGGAGATCGCCGGCATCAACGATTCCGCTCTTGGGCAGATCGACCGGGTGCAATCGGGACGCGCGATCGAAGCGCGCCAGAAGCAATCCGTGCTCGGCATCGAGATGTACATGGACAATGCTCGCCGCACGAAGGACCTCTGCGCCGAGAAGGAACTGGAGATGATCCAGAACCACTACACCGAGCCGCGTATGTTCCGATTGATGGGTCCGGATGGCGGCTGGTCCACCATCGGTATCAATCAGCGCGAAGCCATTGGTACCATCCTGAACGACGTCACCATCGGCAAGTACATCGTCTCCATCGACGAAACGCCGATTTCCTCCACTTGGCTGAATGCGCAGTTTGAGGAATTGGTGGGATTGGTCGAAAAAGGCATTGTCCCGGCGCTGATGGTGCAGGACGTGCTGATCGACCTGTCCAGCGCTCCGCAGAAAGAACTCATCAAGGTTCGCCTGAACGCTTTTATGAAGGCGCAGGGGATGATTACGGCGGACGAACTCGCCGCTGCGGTGCAGGCTGGAATTCCCATTGCCGCATCGCAGATTCCGCAGGGCGGACCACCGCCGTCCGCGCCAGGAGGGAATGGCGCGAAACCTGGAGGGGAAAAAGAAATTCCGCAGGGACACACCACCAACATCAATGTGGGGGGCGGCGCGCAACCGGGCGGCGCCCCCGTGCAGCCGGCGGCAGGACCCTAGAGGCGCGAGGGAAATCGCGCTCCATGAAGCACCCATTGACCCAAGGAGAATGACATGACGATCGGACTGACAAGAAGCAAGATGGCGGAATTCGGCAAGGCATCAAACAGCGTGATGCGCGCTGTGATCCCCCCCATGGTGAATCGCGACGATCTCGCGGACGCGATCGGCTACGTCGAGAATGCCGGAGCACCTTCAGCAGTCGTGCCGGATTTCGTCAGCCAGCGGCTGTTCGATACGTCGAACAACGTGTTCTACATTGCATTCGGACTCTCGGCCGGAAACTGGACTCCCCTCGGCGATGACACGCTGACGCTCGCCGAACTGGCCTACCTGGATGGGGCGCTGTCGTCGAACGCGGTGGCCTCCAAAGCGGCGATCATCGACTCGACCGGCATCCTCGCCTTGGGGAACAACAAGCTCGCGACCGAGGCTGGCGCCGGAATCACCGGCGGGACTGGAACTGTCTACAAGTCCAGTGTTTCGGAATTCGGCGGGATCATCAAGACAAGCATCATCATCGACTTGACCGGACTGGGATCCTCGACGACGGATCTGGACATCATCGGTCAAGGTGCATCTCCTGCGCACCTGGGCCAGATCACAGCCGCCCGCAACGGGACGATTCTGTGGGGAACGATGACATGCCTCGAGGTTCCAGCGACGGGGGCCGATGACATCGACCTATATGCCGCCACCGAGTCGACCGGCGTGTTCGACGCCGGTATTGCGACTCTTGTCGAGACTGCGCTCGTCACTGCCGGCGGCGCATGGACGGCGGGTTTGCAGAAAATCTTTTCGGCCGACGTGGCAGCCGACAAGTACCTCTACCTCACGGGCGGCGAGGCCGGTACGGTCGGGACATACACCGCCGGGAAATTCCTGCTCGAGTTGTACGGCTACGACGCATAAGGCGATGAGCCAGTCGGAACGCCAAGCGAAACGGCAAGCTCAACTCGTCGCGGAACACCAGCGGCGGGTTGAGCGGGCCCTTCTATGCAGAAAAAAACCATTGGCCGCAGCCGTAGAGCGCGCCATGAAGGAAATCGGGAGACGCTGACATGGCTTCGGTCTACGTTACGGAATACGCCACCATGGGCCGTGAATGGGCCGGCGGCGGGCAGATACCTTCGGCCCAAGAGCCGGCAATCGCGCAGCAAAAGGTGGCGATCGGCGGAGGGTCCGTACAGTCATCGGCTTTCAACGGGGCGACGCGCGTGGTTCGCATCCATACCGACGCCATTTGCTCTATTGCGTTTGGTCCAGACCCAACGGCAAGCTCGAGCACCAAGCGCCTGGCAGCAAATACTACG
>JBEEKA010000234.1:0-4263 GCA_041168985.1 Pseudomonadota bacterium
CCGAGTCCCCGGCCTGCGCCGGTGATGAAGATGGACTGACCAGAAAGATCGACTTTCAGTGCCATGGGTCGTGTCCTCAGGTCTTCAGCTTCCACGCATCGCCATCGCTGACGATGTGGCCGGCGGTGGGATCGGAGAAATGACTGCCGATGACGAGTGTCGGCTGGTCGGCGAAGCGATGGATGAATTCGACGCGCGTCTGTGCGCCGCGGGCCTGGTCCATGTCGAATCGACCGTGGGTGGCGGGCACGGCAAGCTGGATCGGGTGATGCATCATGTCGCCCGTGATGACGGCTTCCTGGCCGGCCGAGCGGATCAGCACGCTGACGTGGCCCGGCGTATGGCCGGGCGTCGGGATCAGCGACACCTCGTCCGTCAGCTGGAAGTCCGGTCCGATGAAATCCACGAGGCCTGCATCGATGACCGGATCGATGGCGTCCGCGATGTGGTCCACGTGGTGGTAGCCGCCCGTAGCGCGCAGTTGCTTCCAGTGCGCCCACTCGTCGCGGCCGAAGTAATAGCGCGCATTCGGGAACGTCGGCACCCACTTGTCGCCTACTTTCATGGTGTTCCAGCCCACGTGGTCGAAGTGCAGGTGCGTGCACAGGACCCCGGCCACTTCCTCGGACGGGAAGCCCGCATCACGCAGGTCCTGCAGGAAGCTGGTCTGCATGTTCGTGAAAACCGGGAACTCGCGGTGGCGGTCGTTGCCGATGCAGGTGTCGATCATGTAGCTCTTGCCGCGCGACCGCAGCACGAAAGCCTGGAACGACAGGATCATCTTGCCGTCGGCCGTCGCGAAATGCGGCTGCAGCCATCGGTACTGCTGCACGAATTCCGGCGTCGCGTCCGGCAGCAGCATCGTGATGTCGTCTTCCCAGGCATTCACTTCGACGATGCGGGCGATCTCGACGTCGCCCACGCGCCAGTGACGGATGTTTTCCTTGGCCATTCTTGGCTTCCCCCGTTTCCGTATCGATGAAAGTGTTGCCGGTATCCTGAAGTCAGGGCGAAAGTGGCGGTGGCGCGGGTCGCCCGCGCAGCAGATCGGCGGCCTTTTCGGCCACCATGACCACCGGGGCGTTCGTGTTGCCGCCAACGATCGACGGGAACACCGACGCATCGACGACACGCAGTGCGTCGAGTCCCCGGACCCGAAGCTGGTCGTCGACCACGGCGAGTTCGTCCCGGCCCATGCGACAGCTGCTGACCGGGTGGTGCACGGTCGCGGCGGTTCGCCGGATATAGGCTTCCAGTGCGGCGTCGTCCAGGGCGGCCGGCCCTGGCGCGATTTCCTTTGCGCGGAAGCGCTCAAACGGCGCAGCGTCGAGCAGCCGACGGCCAAGCTTGATGCCGGCCAGGATCGGCTTGAGATCGTCGGCGTCGCCCAGCAGGTTCAGGTCGATGCGGGGCAAGGCGCGCGGATCGCGGCTGGCAAGGCGCAGGCGGCCGCGGCTGCGCGGATAGAGGTTCACGGCGCTGATCGCATAGCCATGTCCCAGCGGCAGCGGAAACGGGTGGGGATTGCGGCGTGCCGGCTGGAAGACGATCTGCAGGTCCGGTCGGTCCGCGCCGGCATGGCTGCGAATGAAGGCCGTCGATTCGAAAACGTTGCTGGCCAGCGGACCGCTGCGGGCGAACAGGTACTGCGCCAGGTTCCAGGCCGAACGCGGCAAGGTCGGCAGCGACAGGCCATAGGACAGCGTATTCGACGTCTCACGCAGGATCGGCGCGGCAGGGTGGTCGTGCAGGTCCCTGCCGACGCCGCGCAATGCGTGGCGCACGGCGATACCGTGGGTCTCGAGTTCCTCCGGATCGCCGATGCCGGAAAGCATCAGCAGCTGCGGTGACTGGAACGCGCCGGCGCAAAGCAGGGTTTCGCGCGAGGCGCGCAGTTCCTGGGGTTCGCCGTCGATGAGTGCCGCGAGGCCCGTGGCGCGCGTGCCGTCGAGCAGGACGCGCGTGACCAGGGCTCTTGGGACCAGCCTGAGGTTCGGGCGCGAGAGTGCCGGACGAAGAAAGGCCGCAGCGCTGGAGTCGCGTCGTCCGCGGTGGATCGTGCCCTGCCGCAGGCCATAGCCTTCCGGCCGCGGGCCCGTGAAGTCTGTGCAGGCCGGATAACCGCCTACGGTTGCGAACGCGTCCAGGAAAACATGGTTCAGCGGGTTTGGCCGGGGGATGTGCGTGACGTGGATCGGGCCGGCCTCGCCATGCCATGGCGAGCCGCGATGATCGAGGTTGTTTTCGGAGCGGATGAAATAGGGCAGGACTTCGGCCCAGCTCCAGCCCGCATTGCCGGCAGCGGACCAGTCGTCGTAGTCCTGCGGTTGTCCGCGGAAATAGGCCATGCCGTTGATGGAACCCGATCCGCCCACCACGCGGCCGCGCGGCAGGGGGACGCTGCGTCCGCCCAGCCCGGGCTGCGGTTCCGTCATCAGGCCCCAGACGAGCGAACGCCGGCCGATCGCCGCGCCTACCAGTGCGGGGACCTGGATGAAGGGGTGGCGGTCTCGCGCACCGCCCGCCTCGATGAGGCAGACGCGGATGGCGGGGTCTTCCGTCAGCCGTGCGGCGAGAACGCAGCCTGCGGTGCCGGCGCCGGCGATGACGTAATCGAATTCCTCGGCGCGCACGGTCAGTGCTGCGTGAGTTTCACGCGCCAGACTTCGCCGCTCGAGCCTTCCGTGACATAGAGCCAGCCGTCGCGGATGGCGAGGTTGGTCGTGCGCAGGCCGGCCGGCACCTTGAAGCTGCCGATGGCGTGGCCGATCGGATCGAAGCCGATGATCTCGCCGGCGTCGAAGTTCGCCGCCAGCAGCGTGCCGTCCTTCATGAGCAGCATCCCATCGGGCCCGATGCCCCCTTCGGTCATCGCGAACACGTGCGAGACGTCGAATTCATCCGTGCTTCCCACGGCCGGCATCGACGTGATGCGCTTGCGCGCGTATTCACCGACGTAAACCTTCTGGCGGCTCGGCACGACGACGATGCCATTCGGGAAGGCGAGGTTGTCGGCAACGACCTGCAGTCGTGCGTCCTTGCCCGCCGGCAGGTAGAACAGGCGGCCGTCGGGCTTCAGCGCGCTGGAGCCATAGGGTTCCGTGAAATACACGCCGCCCGTGGCGTCGAAGGCGAGGTCGTTCAGGCCGCGCAGCTTCTCGTTGCGATAGGACTGGGCGAGTGGCGTGATCCTGCCGGTCTGCGGGTCCATTCGGAGCAGTCCCTGCTGCTTGTCGGCGATCCACAGTTGCCCGTCGGGGCCGAACTTGGCGCCATTGGGCTGGCCGCCGGTATTGCCGCGCGTCGTGCACTGGCCATTGCCGCCCACTTCCATCACGCGACCGGAAAGCAGGTCCACGACCCAGAGACCGCCCTTCGAGTCGACGCTCGCGCCCTCGAGGAAACCGCCACAGGTCGCGTACTTCTCCATGAGGCATTCGCCGCAGATCGAGGGCATCGCAGCGGATGCGAGAGCCGGCAGGAGCAGGGCCACGGCGGCGGACAGCAGGCGCTGGATCATGACTTGTTACCCTTGCGGAACGGCAGCGTGAGCAGGAACCAGACGAGGCCCGGCGTGAGCAGCTTCAGTGCTGCACGCGCGGACTGCGCATCGAGTTTCGCGGTCATCGGCATCGCGCCGAAGACTTTCCCTTTGATGAGCAGCGCATCGCCATCCCGCTCGAGGCTGCTGACGGTCATCAGTTCGCCGCCGTCGGCGTTCTTGAGCTTCATCGCAGCTGCCTCACTTCACGCGGCCCTGCTTGTCGAAGTCCATCTTCAGGGCTTCGAACATCTTCATTGCCGTGGCGCGACCGGCGCCGAAGACGCCGCCGCCCGGATGCTGGAAGGGGCCGACGAGGTAGAAGCGGTCGAGGCCCGGCACCGTGTACTGGCCGAGTTCCGGCGTCGGGCGGTGCGCGCCCGACTGGTACGTCGTCGTTGCGATGCCGTGCAGGTCGCCGCGGCGGAACGACGGCGACGTGCGCTCCATGTCGACAGGGCTGTCCACGTGCTTCTGCAGGATCACGTCGGGCACGTTCTTCACGAAACGCTTCATGTGGTTGATCATCACGTCGGCGTAGTCCTGCTTGGCTTCGTCCCAGCTGCGACCGTCCGGCCGCTTGTACGGCACGTAGTCCCAGAGGTGCAGGATGGACTTGCCGGCCGGCACGCGTGACGGGTCGAACTGGGAAAGGCTGCCCAGGCCCAGCAACGGGTAAGGCGAGAACTGGTGGTAGCGCAGCTCGTCGAAATCGCGGCGCA
>JBEEKA010000235.1:0-11800 GCA_041168985.1 Pseudomonadota bacterium
CTGTGCGGAGATCGTGGCCTGCTGCACGGCTTCGACGACGCCGTCCCAGGCCAGTGCCGAACCTGCCGACTCGGCGCCCACGGTGATCGTCTCGAGTGGCGGCGCAGGTCCCGTCACGGCAGGCGCGGTCTTACCGCCACAGCCTCCGAGTGCAAGGCTCAGGCAGGCACCGATGCTGGCCAGGACGGGGCCCCGCGCGGAATGCAGCTCCCGGATCATGGGAAGGCACAGCCCGCCTTCAGGCCCAGTTTGCGGAACACGATGGCCGCCGGGCAGAAGCCCGTAAAACTCGCCTGCAGCATGTTCAGTCCGACGAAGGCCGTCAGCCACAACCAGTTGGGGGAGACCCAGTGCGCGAGCGCGAGGCTCGTGAAGATGACCAGGGAGGCGAAAGCCATGACTGCGCGGTCGACGTTCATTTCGATTCTCCGTTGTGGTGTTTAAGGCGTTCGATACCCAGTGCGGACAGGACGTATTTCTCGTACAGCGGTTCGGAAGTCCCTGCACGCATCTTGTATAGAAAGTACTTCTCGAAGGCGACCTTCGCCAGATGGACCCAGCCGCCCACCCTCGCCCATGTGACGTTGCGCGGCGGTATCTGCGGCAGGGCCACGAAAGCCGCTCCGCTGTCCCCCATGTCGGCCAGGCAGACCGCGTTCCAGGTACCTTCGTAGTCAGCCACCCGACCCTCGAGATCCGCCTGGATGTTCCGCACGAGGGTGGTCACCATCGATTCGATCATGAAGCCCGTCTTCGGCACGCCGGTCGGGACAGGCGTGGGTTCCGCGGGGGCGATGGCGACGCACACACCGGCTGCAAATATGTTCGGGTACTTCGGACTGCGCTGGTGCCTGTCCACGATGACGAAGCCGCGGGGATTGCAGAGTCCCTCGACTGCTGCGACGGCATCCACGCCCTTGAAAGCCGGCAGGAACATCGCGTAACGGAATGGCAGGACATGTGTTTCGGCAGGCTGGCCCCTGGCGTCGTGTTCGACAACGGTCGCCTCGCCTTCCGTCACGCCACTGACCTTCGCATTGGTGATCCATTTGATGTGGCGCTGGCGGAACTCGGATTCCATGAGTCCCTTCGAGTCGCCGACCCCTCCCAGGCCGAGGTGGCCCGGATACGGCTCGCTGCTCACATAGGTCATCGGCACGCGATCGCGCAGCTTCCGCTTGCGCAGGTCGGCATCCAGGATGAACGCGAACTCATAGGCGGGACCGAAACAGCTTGCGCCCTGCGCGGCACCGATCACGATCGGACCGGGATCCTTGAGGAAGGCTTCGTAGTTCTGCCAGGCATGCTGCGCATGGGGCAAGGTACAGACCGACTGCGTGAAGCCGCTTTCCGGGCCGAGACCGGGAATTTCGTCGAAGGCCAGCTTCGGTCCGGTGCAGACCACGAGATAGTCGTAATCGACCACGACGCCATCCCCCAACAGCAGCGTCCGTGCCACCGGGTCGATGCGGGTCACCGGGGCCTGGTGGAAATCAATGCCCTGGCGCGCCAGTGCCGGCCCTGCCGGCAGCGAGATGTCTTCCGGTCGGCGCCATCCGACGGCCAGCCAAGGATTGGACGGCGTAAAGGCGAAATCCGGCCCGTGGCCGACGACGGTGATCCCGACGGCCTTGCCGAGCGTAGCCCGCAATTCGTAGGCCGCGCTCATGCCGCCCAGGCCCGCCCCCATCACTGCGATGCGTGTCATGCCAGCCCCCTTGTATCAGAGATATCTAATATTAGAGACTTTTGATATGCTTTCAAGGGTACAAACCCTGATCCCCTGGAGAATGTTTCCCATGGCCCTGACCGCCGCAGATCTCGTCGCACGCGCACGCCGGTCCATACGCGAAGCAAAGCCCGCCGACCTCCTCGGCCGGCTCTCGAAGGCCGTCCTCATCGACGTGCGCGAGCCGGCGGAATACGCCACTGGCCACCTGCCCGGCGCGGTAAACATCCCGCGCGGCATGCTCGAGTTCGAGATCTCCTCCAACCCCCATGTCGGCGGCGTAACCGACCCGGCCTTGGCCGACCGGGGCCGGCCGATCGTGCTCTATTGCCTCGGTGGCGGGCGCGCCGCGCTTTCCGCCGTGGCCCTGCAGGAACTCGGTTACACCGGCGTGGAATCCATCGAGGGTGGCGTTCGCGCCTGTGTCGAGGCAGGATTCGCGCTGACCGCGCACGACACATGAAATCCGTGGCACAAAACTCGCCGATCGACGCAGCTGCTGCGATGCCAGACCTTGCCGTCATGCACCAGCATGCCGACGAGGCGGCCCGCCTTCTGAAGGCGCTGGCCAACGAAAATCGCCTGTTGATCCTGTGCCTGCTGGCGCAGGGCGAAAGGTCCGTGACGGCCCTGAACGCGCAACTGGACCTCAGCCAGTCCGCCCTGTCGCAACATCTCGCCGTCCTGCGCTCCGATGGCCTCGTCCAGACCCGCCGCGAGGCCCAGACGATCTATTACGCCATCGCGAACGGACCGGCACGGCAGATCATGATGACGCTGCACGACATCTTCTGCGGGACGGATCGAACTAATTCGTCCTGAGCCTTGTCCCAGTATCGAAACGAACCGGGTGAGCCCGACGGCTGACACGGTTAGACTGCTGCAAAGCTGCCTACCTGGCACACAGGAATTTCGATACACATGGCGAAAAAGAAGAAGTCCGCAGGTGGCCGCGCGCCGGGCAGGCCCCGTTCGGATGAATCCCGGGCAGCGATCCTCAAGTCGGCCTACCAGATCCTGCGGGAAGGCGGTTTCGCGAAGTTCACGGTCGAGGGGGTGGCAGCCCGTGCCGGTGCCGGCAAGGCCACGATCTATCGCTGGTGGAGCAGCAAGGGGACGCTTGCCGTAGAGGCTTTCCTTGTCGCCGTCGTGCCGAAGCTCGACGCGCTCAAGGAGACCACCTCGCCAATCGCCGACCTGCGGCGGCAGGTGCACATCGCGGCGGAAATCTACCGCGGCCGGCCGGGCCAGCTGATCCGCGAACTGCTTGCACTGGGCCAGGCGGATTCCGAAACCGGCAAGCTGCTGTTCAAGGATTTCCTTGAACCCCGCCGCCTGGCTGCCATGCGCACCCTGAAGCGCGCACGGGATGCCGGCGAGATCCGGAAGGACGTTGAACTGGATGTGCTGGCCGATGCGCTGTGGGGACCGATCTTCCAGCGGCTGCTCGTCAGCCACATGACGCTGGAACGGGCCTTCATCGAAAAGCTGCTGGATTTCGTACTCGCCGGCGCGACCCGAACCCGCTGACCCCGGGATCAGTTCGCGTAATTTTCCGCAAAACTGGGGTCGCAGTCGTAGGCATGGACGTGGTCCCCTTCGACGCGATCCCAGGTGATGAACCGCGCACCGCGGTTTTCCAGCACCTCGGGATCCTCGAACTCCTGCGTCGAGAGCAGCTTCCGGCGGTCATCCGACAAACGGAAACGCTCTATCATCCGGAGCTTCCGGCTGTGGTCCAGGCCGTTGTTCGTAATCGTGGATTCCTTGAGGTGGGTCGTCTCGACCACCAGCGTGTCGCCTTCCCAGTGGCCAATGGAGTCGCCCGTCTTCGTATGCGGTCCTGCCGCAGGCAGATGCGGGCGGCCGTCCGTGAAGATCACCCGCGTCATGTCGAAGTACTCCATGCGGATGACCGTGAATTCGGTTCCCTGGAAAATCTCGATCGGGAACGGCCCCTGCATGGCATAGAGGATCGACGGAATCCGACAGGCATTGGCCACGGACATGTCCTGCCTGATGTCCCAGGCCTTGGCGCGCGCCAGGGCATCGGGCTTCAGCCGCAGGCCGCCGAAATCCAGGATGCCAAACTCTATCGGCCCGACGTCATCCAGCACGACGGTATTCGGGGCGATGCGCCTTGCGAGCTGTGGATCCTGCACCGGCCGGCCGCGCGACAGGTTCCAGAAACCCGACAGATCCGGATGGACCGAGCCTGCGGCCTGCGCCACTGACACCGCAAGCAGTGCCAGCACGCACATCGCGCGGCATTTCATTTCGTTTCAGGCTGGTCGAAGGGCACGCCAACCGGCGTGCCGTCGGCGCGGACCACTTTGCGCATGCGCATGTAACGGGAGCCATCACGGGCCAGCCAGCCTTCCATCGAGATTTCGTCGCCCGGTTTGAGGCTGTCGCGCGTCCAGCCCCGCCGCTCAAGGATGGAAGGCGAATTCGTCTCGGCCTTCCACGTCACCTCGGCTCCGCTGGCGTCCCGGGACGTCAGACGGATCACGCCATGCGGATTCTTGAACTCGAAGCCGGTGATGACGCCTCGAACCGCGACCAGTGACTTTGCATCGTCGAAGAACACGGCGAAAGAGTGGTGGGCGGACGCGGCCGCCGAGACCCCCGCTGCCAGCACGAGCACTGCAGCCCGGAATCGGGTCATTGCGCTTCAACCAGGACTGGCACGGAATAGACAGCTGTCTGCTCCTTTCCGCCCTGCGGAGCGAGAGTCAGCTGGAACCGCAGCTCGAAAAATCCCAGTCGGTCCGCTTTAAGGGATATGCCGTGTTCGATCTTGCCGCCCGCCGTAACGCTCGGTTCGCTCACGGTCGGCGAGGCACCGAACGACTCGAGCCCGGGCGGCAACAGCGCGCGCAGCGAGAGCCCTTCGAAGGCATTCTGGGCCTCGAGTTTCAGCCGCAGGGGAAACGCAGCGCCGACCAGCGGCCGCTGCGGCAATTCAAAGCGAAGTACCAGCGGCAACTCAGCGCCGGATGAACGGGCCGCGGTGACCCAGTCCCCATCCGCCGCAGCGGCAGCTGAAGGTCGGCTTTCTGTCGACGGCCTGGCGGCCTTCGACGCGTCGGAAGGCTGTCCACACGCGGCAAGCTGGAGCAGTCCGGCGACCAGTACAACGACTTTTCTTGCACTTTTTCGCGACATCACATCCACCTGATCGGCCGTCAACGGTCGAACACTACCATGCAGGCCGACGGGCCGGATCCTGGACGGCGTCACACTGTGCGGCCAGTTCGACCAACAGATCCTCCCAGTATCGCGGCGTACCGAAACCGGGGAAAGCACGGGGGAATGCAGGGTCCTCCCACCGCCCCGCGATCCAGGCACTGTGGTGGAGCATCCGCATCGCCCGAAGTGCCTCGACGAGAAGCAGTTCGTCGTCATCGAAATGCGCGAACTGCCGGTAACCCTCCAGGAGACCCTGCCATCCGGCGTCCCCCAGCATCCACAAGTCCTGTACGGCCGGACCTTGCAGGCAGTCGTCGAGATCCACGAACACTGGTCCCCTCGCATTCCACAGAAGGTTGCCCGGATGACAGTCCCCGTGCAGCCGCAAGGAGCGCAGTGGCCCCAGGCTTTCGAACCTGCCTCGAACCGCTTCGACCAGTTCGCCGGAAACGTCCCGGTACCGGGACTCCAGCGATCGGGGCAACAGGCCGGCACGCATCACGGCAGCGCGAGACCGCTCCCCGCAGTCCGCCTGTGAAAGTCGTTCCCGATGCTTGAACGCCGCCCGGGCCCCGATGGCGTGCAGGCGTCCCAGCGTCCGGCCGAGCAACTCCCGCGCTCCTGGCAGGTCGAACTCCGGCGCACCGCCCCGTCGGCATTCAAACACCGCGAATCGGAATCCCATGCGATGGAACAGGGTTTCCCCATCCCGGCGAAGCGGGGCGGCCACGGGCAGATCCGCCGCAGCCAGCTCTAGTCCGAATGCCTGTTCCTCGAGCAGCTGCGCGTCAGTCCAGCGACCGGGCCTGTAAAATTTGACCACGCACTGATCGGGCACGATGTCGGCGGAGAAGGTATCCGTTTCCCCTGGCTCCACCCCGACGCGGTAGACGCGATTCTCATAACTGTTCAGGGCGAACAGCCGGCCGTCGGTCCGGAACCCCGCTTCCTCGACGGCGTCGAGCACCAGGACCGGGTCCAGCCGATCAAAAGGATGATTTGCCTGATGGATCACGCAGACAGATCGGTGCTTGCCGTTATCATGTGCCGATAGTATCCGCAGCGCAGGACACGGAAATGAGCAAAACGGAAGGCAGCACGATACTCGTCACTGGCGGCGCCGGATACATCGGCAGCCACACGGCCCTGCAACTTCGCGCCCGTGGCGACAAGGTCGTGATCCTGGACAACCTCTACACGGGTTTCCGGCAGGCGGTCGGCGACGCGACATTCGTCGAGGGCAATGTCGGGGACGGAGCACTCGTCCGACGCATCCTGAAGGAACACGGCATTGACACCGTGATTCATTTCGCGGCGCACACCATCGTGCCTGAGTCCGTCAGCGACCCGCTGAAGTATTACGGCAACAACACCTGCCAGACGCGCAACCTGCTGGAAAGCTGCCTGCATGGTGGCGTCAAGCACGTGGTCTTTTCGTCGACCGCGGCCGTTTACGGCATGCCGGAAAGTGGCATCGCCGTCGAAGAGTCGCGACTCGCGCCCATCAATCCCTACGGTACTTCGAAACTGATGTCCGAATGGATGCTGCGCGACGTTGCCGCCGCGACGAGCCTCCGCTACGTGGCGTTGCGCTACTTCAACGTGGCGGGTTCCGATCCGCAGGGCCGGATCGGGCAGTCGACACGCAAGGCCACCTTGCTGACCAAGGTTGCGTGCGAGGCCGCCGTGGGCAAGCGTCCGCACGTCTCGATCTACGGCACGGATTACTACACCCCGGACGGTACCGGCCTGCGGGATTACATCCACGTCGACGATCTCGCCCGCGCGCATCTGGACGCCGTGGACTACCTGCGGGCGGGCGGTGCATCAGAAGTCATGAACTGTGGCTATGGCCATGGCTTCAGCGTCCGGGAGGTCCTGCGCGCAGTCGAGCGCGTCAGCGGCCGTCCACTCGTGATCCGGGAGGAACCTCGCCGCGCCGGCGATCCGCCGCGGCTCATCGCCGACGCTTCGAAGATCCGTCGCGTACTGGGCTGGACGCCTCGGCTCGATGACCTGGACCAGATCGTCACGCATGCCCTGCGCTGGGAAGAAAAGCTCGCTCGCGACCCCTGGTAATGAGGCTGCTTCGACCACGCTCGCTGAATGGCCGACTGATTCTGGGTCTGGCGGTGCTGGTGGCACCGCTGCTGGCGGGTTTGGTCACCGCGGTCGTAGAACTCCGCCGACTGTCTGACTCCAGCGGCCGGCTGGTCGTGGAAGGCGTGCGGGCCACGCGGCTGGCGCAACAGCTCTACAACCAGACGGGAGCGCTCGAGCGGCGGGCCAGATATTACCAGGTCCTGCGGGATGACAACCTGCTCGAGGCCTACCGGACCGAAAGTTCCCGGGCCGTTTCCGTCGAGCGGGACCTGGAGAGCAACCTGCGGTCCGCGGCCGCGCAGGCCAGCCTTTGGCGCTATGCGGCCTTGCGAGAGGACCTTGCGGCCCGAATCGAGATGGCGCCGCGCGGCGACGCCGGGCTTGAGGGCATCCTTGCGGATTTTGCCCGGCTCGACAGGCTGGCGAGCGACCTCTCCCGTCAGGCCAATGAACAGATCGACGCGGAACTGGATGCCCTGAGGTCCGGAACACGCCGCGCACAGCAGCGTCTGTTCTGGGAAGTCGCGTTGCTTCTGCCCCTGACGGCGCTGGCGGTGCTTGCCTTTTCCCTCGGGCTCGGTCGCCCGCTCCGCAAGATCGACAAAGTCATCGACGAACTGGGGCGTGGGCCGGTGCGGGAACCTATCCGCATCGATGGACCCGTCGACCTTGAAAGGCTGGGGCATCAGCTGGAATGGCTGCGAAGCCGTCTGCTCGACGTCGCGGAGGAACGCAATCGTTTCCTGCGGCATATGTCCCACGAGCTGAAAACGCCGCTGGCAAACATCCGTGAGGGCACGGAACTCCTGATGGACGGCGCCGTGGGCCACATGACGCCGGAACAGCACGAAGTCACCGGCATCCTGCGAGAAAACAGTCTGAACCTGCAGCGCCTTATCGAAAACCTGTTGAGCTACAGCGCCTGGCAGTCCAGCAACACCGGACTCGAATCATCCCGATTCCGCTTGCGCCAGATTGCGCTGCAGGTCATCAAGAACCAGCAACTGGCCCTGCTGGGACGGCGGGTCAATCTGGACGTCAAGCTGGAAGACATCGAGCTGACTGCCGATCGCGCCAAGCTGCGCTTGATCCTTGAGAACCTGCTGTCCAATGCGATCAAGTACTCGCCTGCGGGCGGAACCATCCGGCTCGCAGCCCGGGCGCGGGGTACGGAATTGATCCTGGATATCAGCGATTCGGGACCCGGCATACCACCCGAGGAACGAGGCCATGTCTTTGATGCGTTCTTTACAGGGCGGGCGCCGAAAGGCCATGTCCGTGGCACCGGCATCGGATTGTCAGTCGTACTTGAATTCGTCACCGCCCACGGTGGAAGCATAGAGATCGTCGATGGAGAATCCCGTGGCGCCCACTTCCGGATACGGATGCCCCTGCACCATGACCCCGCCCAGACTTGAAACCCCGTCTCGAGCTGCCTCGGCAGTTCTGCTTCCGATCGCCGCCCTCTTGGTGTGCCTGGCCGGCTGCAGGTCCCTGGGTGGCGATGGCAATCGCGTTCGCCCCGAGGTCCAGGCTGCCAATGCGGCATTTCTCGCCCGCTTGGAAGAACTCCGCTCCTCGACCAGTGGGGACGGCCCGCCATCCGCGGAACTCCTGGGCATCCGTCGTCTCGCCTACGAACAGGCCCCGGGCCCGTCCACGGCGCTGCATTATGGCCTGTTGCTCGGATCACCTGAGGTACCGGGCCACGACGCCCGCGCCGCACGCCCCCTGCTGAAGCAGTCCGTTGAATCCCGCGAGGGTCTGGCGGCAGGCGAACGGGCATTGGCACGGCTCGCCCTGGCGGAACTGGATGCCCGGCTGTCGCTGGACGACGACAACCGGCGACTGGCGGAGGAACTTGCCACCCTGCGCGACGGCGCTGCCACCGCCAGGACGAGTATCGCCCGCCGCCTGCAGGCCGAGATGGACGACAATGCCCGCCTTCGCCGCGCACTCGAGGAGGCGCGCAGCAAGCTGCAGAAACTCGCGGCCCTTGAAAAATCCGTTGCGCTCGGGAAGCCGGCACGAGAGGAACGCAAGCCATGACCCCCCAAGAAAATCGTCGCGCACGCATCCTCGTCGTCGATGACGATCCCGGCTTGCTGCGCCTGCTGACGATCAGATTGCGTACCGAGGGGCACATCGTCGAACCGGCTGCCAGTGCCGCGCAGGCCATGGCGGCGGCCACCCGATTCCGCCCCGACCTGGTGATTTCCGACCTGCGCATGGAGCCGGTTGATGGCATCGGCCTGCTGAAGGAATTGCAGCAACGCTGGCCGGGACTCAAGGTCATCCTGCTGACCGCACACGGCACCATCCCGGATGCCGTACAGGCCACGCAGATGGGCGCCTTCGGCTTCCTGACCAAGCCCGTGGACAAGCACGAGTTGCTCGAGCAAATCCAGCGGGCACTCAAGGTATCGGGTTTCACCGAAGGTGGAGACGACTGGCGCGCGGCATTCGTCACGCGCAGCCCGCTTCTCGAGGAGACCCTTTCGCAGGCGCACCGCGTGGCCGGCACCGACGAATGCATACTGCTCAGCGGCGAGACCGGGACCGGCAAGGAACTCCTGGCGCGGGCCATCCACCTCGCGAGTCCCCGGCGGGAACACCCCTTCCTGTCGATTGGCTGCGGCACCTCGTCGGAAGAGGAACTCGACGGCGAACTGTTCGGCATGGAAGGACATGAAGGCCTGTTCCGTGCCGCGCAGGGCGGCACGATTCTGCTGGATGACATCGAGGAACTGCCTGCATCCATACAACAGAAGCTGCTGCGCGCCATTCAGGAAGGCACCAGCGACGTGCGCGTGGTGGCCGCCTCGCATGGCGACCTGAAGGAAGATGTCGCAGCCGGCCGCTTCCGCGAGGATCTTTACTACAGGCTGTCCGCCACGCGCATCGAAATGCCGCCCCTGTCCCGACGACGCGAGGATATTCCCCTGCTGGTCGCCGATGCGCTGGCACGAATCGCGGCGGAAACGGGCATACGGCGAACCCTCGCACCGGAGGCACTCGAATTGCTTGCTGCCGCCGAATGGCCCGGCAACGTGAGGCAATTGCAGAACGTAGTCCGTCAAAGTGTCGCGCTGGCGCAGACGCCGGTGGTGCCGATTGAACTGTTGCGACAGACTGTAGGCGGCGCAGCGTCCCGCCTGCAGTCCTTCGATGAAGCGCGCGATGATTTCGCCCGTGGTTATCTCACGCAGCTGCTGCAGGCCACAAGCGGCAACGTGAGCCAGGCCGCGCGGCTCGCCAAGCGCAACCGAACCGACTTCTACAAGCTCCTTTCGCGCCACGCGCTGGTACCGGAAGACTTCAAGCAACGCTCCTGATACCCGGGTCCCGGTCAGGAAAAACCCTAAAGGAAATCTCCGATACCGCGCTCCGAATTGAACGTTTAAGCTTTGTTCCAAGGTCGAAGTACGACCTGACAACAAGGGCAAACCCGTCGAAAGGCGGGGACGCAAAGCTTCCGGTCTAAGGGCCAATTGGCCTACGACAGCGGGGTTGCCGGTAAAAGCGCCTAACACCGTAACGTGGCGCGCGCCGTCGACCTGCATCGTAGAAAACCAGTCCCGCTCCGGACGCCTTGCGAAACAGCAAGGAGCAGGACATGGACGGTTTCAAGGTCGGCGGCAAGAAGATCCTCGGCGTCACCCTCCTCATCGCCTCTTCCCTGGTCAGCTTCATTGCGCCGCAGACCGCCGAAGCCGGTCGCCGCCGCACGACGACCACCACCGTCGCCCCCCTGACGATCTCGGGCACCCCGGCAACCACCGATGTCGCCGGCACGCAGTACAGCTTTACGCCGAGCACCAGCGGCGGTGGCTCGACCAAGAGCTTCGCGATCAGCAACAAGCCGGCCTGGGCGAGTTTCAGCATCTCGACCGGCGCGATGTCGGGCACCCCCACCACCTCGCAGGTCGGCACCTACGCCAACGTGACGATCTCGGTCACCGACGGCAGGACCACAGCCACCCTCGCGCCCTTCAGCATCGCCGTGACCGCGCCGCCCCCGGTGCTCGGCTCGGCCACGCTCACCTGGAGCGCTCCGTCGCAAAACACCGACGGTTCGACGCTCGTGGATCTGACCGGTTACAACGTCTACTACGGTACGAGCCCGACGAGCCTCACCAACAAGATCGTGGTCGCCAATGCTGGCACGACGACCTACACGGTGGGCAGCCTTCCGAGCGGCACGTACTACTTCGCGGTATCGGCCTACAACGTCAACGGAATCGAGAGCACGCCGTCAAACGTCGGCAGCAAGACGATTCCCTGAACCTTGACCAGCCGAGACGCGATTCACAGATTCGCGCTTGTCGGTTGTTTCGCCAGACCGGGAAGCTTTAGGGTTTGCCTAGGGGTTCAATTGAACCCAGAGCAAGGGCAAACCCGCCGAAAGGCGGGGACGCAAAGCTTCCGGTCTAAGGGCCAATTGGCCTACGACAGCGGGGTTGCCGGCAAGAGCGCCAGATACCGTAACTGGGCGCTTGCCGTCATCACCTTATCGTAGCCACCCCCTTCCTTGAACCCGGAAGCCTTGCGAAACAGCAGGGAGCGGGACATGGACGGTTGCAAAGTCGGCATAAGGAAAATCCTCGGCATTGGCTGCCTTGTGATCTCGTCACTCGTCGTTGTCGCCACGCCGCGCCATGCCGAAGCCCGTCGCTCGAACTCGACATCAACAACCCCCCTGACGATCTCGGGCACCCCGGCAACCACCGATGTCGCCGGCACGCAGTACAGCTTTACGCCGAGCACCAGCGGCGG